>QMPA01000226.1 GCA_003650365.1 Bacteroidota bacterium
CAGGCCCGTGATACTGCCGCTATTGCCACCACAGGAGGTGGGTGTGATCACCAAGTTGTCCTCATTAAAAATGGCTTTATCATACCAGGCCACATGGATGGTATCAGACAAACTGCAACCCAAATCATTGATAACTTTTACCCAATAAGTTCCTGTATCTGAAACGGTGATGCTGAACACATTATTCCCAATACTACCCGTACTCCAGGCGTAAAATCCGGTATCATTTCCAGCGGTGAGAACAGTTTCCTCCCCTTCGCAGATAAGTTGATCCGGTCCTAAATCAGGATTGGGTGCATCAAGGACAGTGATCACCCTTGAAGTTTCTTCTACCCTTCCACTTGGATAGGTGACTGTTACATGCACTTCATACTCCCCGGCATCTTCATACTCATGTAAAGGCCAAAGAGCAGAAGATATATCACCATCGCCAAAACTCCAGAGTATACTGCTGGGTTCGGGAAGAAAATTGGGCTGAAAAGCAATGGGTTGTCCAGCACATTGGCCTTCCCACTCAAAGCGATAAAGGTGGTCTAATAACATATTAGGGAGGAAAGCATGTGTTTGGCGATCATCCAAATAAACGGCATCAGCCTGAAAATTACAATCTGTTCCTCTTTTCCAGGGCTCGTGTATGACGCTTAAGAAATCATATATGGAGCCACCGGGTTTGGGCAATGTACAGTATATCTTCCCGTCCCTGGCCAATTGTAATCCATTGACCGGCCCTCGAGCAATAAATATCTCGGATTGTTTGAATTGAAGTGAATCCTCAACATACTGCATATCGTATTGATAGAGCTCCATTTCAACCTCTCTATGATAAGAAACATACAATAATTTTGAATCAGGAGAAAATTCAACTGCATATGGTTCATATCCAAATTCGAAAAACGAATTTTTAGTTAAAGTATAAAGTAAATCAATTTCACCACTTGAGGCATTGAAGCTGCAAATATCTAAAGATGTTTTTATAAAATCCTGGCAATCACAATTCTCATATGCGGCAGCGAGGTATTTTTTATCGGGTGAAATTTTCATACTTCCCTCATTATGTGAATCCAAGCGTTCGGGAACGGGACTTAGGACAGCTTGCGTTGATAAACCTGAAGATGTCAGCAAAAAGGCAGCATACCATTGGTCGAACTTAAAATTGCGTGTAATGATCCATACATCCTCCCCATTCGCATGTCGTGCAGATGTAAGCTTATTACTCGCTGACCAGGCCTGAGCCAGAGGGATGTTTTTTTCAGTAGTAACATCGCCCAAGCCTCCGTCTAAATTCATATCAACCACAGAATAATGCATACCAATATCTGGATTACCCCAATCATCATAATCAACGGTAAATAAATAGTATAAATGATCTGAACCTGGTTGTTGTACAATCAAAGCACCCGTTGATGCACGAGCATCACCTATGAAGTTCTCACCATTGGGCATGAAGTTACCCTCCCTATTCCATATCTTCCTTGCATCAAAACTAAATAAGAAATTACCATTGCTATCACACATTACAGTGTTTGCATTGCCACCGCCATGAAGGATCTCATGGGTATTGACAGGAATACCTGTGTTAAAATCAAGCCCGCAAAAATTGCCGAAGTACCAGATATTGGCCTGGTTTTGGGCTGCAACTATGTTAAACAGTAAAATAGCAATAAATAAGGTACAATACTTAGGTTTCATCGTCTGGTGAAATTAATTCTTTTTTTGGATTAATTCAAAAACTATCAAGACCCTGCCTGTTCAATAGGCAGGGTCTCAATCAATAAACACCAATTATTATTGGAATACAAAGCTAAAAACAGCAGCCAAATTGCTAAACTGGTAACATGTTTTGTCCTGAGCATCATCCACCTCACAATATGCAGGATCGGGATCCGTTTTATGCTCCATCTTTACTGACACAAAAACCTTAAAATTCGGCGTACTGGTGGCATTCTCACACCAATCTTCGATACCGGTTTCATTTTCATTAAAAATTGTTCCGGTTTCATCCCAGTCAATTGTGTGAGTTATATTTGCAACCTCTCCGTCATTTACAATATCATAAATTATAAGATTTACTTTAAATTCATATTCATTTGAAAGTTGGCTTTGGCAGTAAAATGGTGTTAAATAATCCCACGAAACTATAACTTCATAGGGGCTTGCAAAAACACTGGCCGTTCCTAACAGGAGTACGGCGAGTGAAATAATTATTTTTTTCATTGCTATAAATTTTTAAAGGTAAATAATTGCACTTCACTTTTTGCTAACCCGGGAAACAGAAGTTCCTACATTTCTTAAAAGCCAATGGGCTAAAAAGGGTTTCCCGGCAATAAACCCAGTCACGATTTGCTAGGTTCAACCTTTTTACCGGAGAATTATTTATCTTTGCCGACGGCCTCCTTTCTTTGTTTGCGATGTATATTGCCTATCCATCTATGTGAATAATTAAAGGGGGTTTTTTACTTATTTTCCTCTACAGAGTTTCCCCTTTAAAGTGCTGTTGTTTGTCCTGTAAATATAAGGTATTAATTAAGGCAAGTCAATAGGCAAAAACAGGAGGGAAATTGCTACTAGATTTGGTAGTATTTCTTTGGTAGAATAATGTAAACAGCTCTATATCTGACTTATAAAAATATTTCGATATATATATCACCAAGCCAGTACATTTCTCTGGCACAGTCAAAAACGCCAATTTGCATTTCTTTTCTTCGTATTTATTGGCTATCAAGCAATTCCTCACCTTTTCAAGGGGAGGTGGCCAAAGGCCGGAGGGGTTCATCCTGTAACCTGCAACTCGCAACTTCTCCCCTTTTAGGGGAGATGCCCGAAGGGCAGAGGGGTTACCTCACCAACACAACCGTCCCATCAAGGAACTTTGTATGTCCGGGCTGACTGATTTCTTCATAAACAACACGATAAATGTAAACACCATTTGGAGAAGCATCGCCCTGGTATGTTCCATCCCATCCACAATCGATGTCATTACATTCGAAGATTTGCTGTCCCCAGCGGTTGTAGATGGCGAGTTGGTAGCTACTGATGTAATCGTATTTGGGGACAGCCCTGAAAGTGTCATTCAGTCCATCACCATTGGGTGTGAAGGCATTGGGCATATAAAAGGGTACTCCGCCATCTCCCCAAAGGACTTGTACAGCATCTGTCGATTTACAACCTTCGTAAGAAATAACTTCCACAACATAATGCCCCATGCTGTCGATTTGGATGGCTTCTGTGATTTCGCCTGTATTCCAGAGATAATATTCAGCACCGTTTCCGGCTTCTAACAGATACCCCGGTTCTGCCCAGATGGTGTCGTAGTCGGCAAAAGCAATTTCTGGAAAGGGGTTTACTGTGATGTCAATGGTTTTGCTTTCTACACAATCAATAGTGTCTGTTACTGTAAATTTGTAATTGCCATCCTGATTCGCATGGATTCCCAAGATTATAAGCTGTCTTTTGTCACTTGAAAAATTACCAGGGCCTTCCCATAAATAATCGACTTCACCGCTACCTCCTATTGAAATCGGGGAAACCACAACAGTGTCGCCTTCACAAACATTCTTTTCGCTATCCATCATCATGATATTTGGTCTGGTGTAGATACGGATGGAACCAAGTTCATAATTCACGGCAATTTCTTCACCGTACGCATTGAAAAACTGTCCTTCGCCCGGTTCTGCTTTCCAGTCTATTTGGGAAACCCCTTCGCCAATGGCACTGAATACCAGTTCGACCATTTTGGAATTGTCGGCTAAAGTTGTAGGGTTTTCCCCTTTCCAGGTGATATGGACTTCACCCAATGTTGGGATTATACTCGCTGAAAAATCGCTTTCCAGTTCCGGATGGACTTGGATGTAACCCTCACATTGGATCACGTTTGGGTCATAAGTGAGCTGCACATGGAAACTGTCAATTTCGGAAAAGTTGTTCAACAGCAACTGACTGGCCGTGGCATCACCTATGCAGGTATAACCGTCCCCTGCGATGGCATCGATCACCTGGGAGAGGATTCTATCTATAATAACCGTAAAAATCGTATCGCAGCCAAAATCGTCTTTTACCATACAGCTATAGGTTCCGGCACTTAGGTTTTCAAACAGCCCATCATTGGTTTGGAAGGTATTACCATCATCAATGGAAAATAAAATATCCCCGCTTCCTACCAAGGCTTCAATGAATATGCTCGCATCGGCAAGGTAATTGTTTTCAGGGGTAGTAAGCAGGTTTGTAATCTCCGGTCCAGCGATGTCTTCAATCACAACAGGGTTGTTTTCAAAGACGGTTTCGCAATCGCCCTGGTCGCCAACTTTGATAAAATAACTGCCGGCCGGAAGGCCGCTAAAAACACTGTCGCTTTGCCAGTTGTTGCCGTTGTCGATGGAAAATAGCAAATCAGTTACTGCTCCCGAGCCGGCCGTAATATTGATTGTGCCATTGTTTTGGTTGCAGTGAGAATCCGTAAACTCCACTTCCGTAACCACAATATCCCCGGCATCGGTGATGGTGTAAGCTTCGGAAATGGTTTCGCAAGCATTGCTGTCCAAAACATGCAGGAAGTAATTGCCCACAGCTAAATTGGAAATATCGAGGGTGGTAGCTATCAAATTGCTGTTGCCATCGTACCAGGCAAAAGTGAGGGGTTCTTCCCCTTCAACAACTAACCCTTCGATACTGCCGCTGTTTCCCCCACAGGCTGTCGGTGTGATAGTCAGGTTGTCTTCTTGAAATACTGATTTGGCAAACCAGCCCACATGGATGGTATCGGACAAACTGCAACCCAAATCATTGATAACCCTTACCCAATAGGTTCCTGAATCCGAAACGGTTATGCTGAACACATTGTTTCCAATACTGCCCGTACTCCAGGCGTAAAAGCCTGTATCACTTCCTGCCGTAAGCACTATTTCCTCTCCTTCGCAAATCAGTTGATCCGGCCCCAAGTCAGGGTTGGGTGAATCGAGGACGGTGATCACCCTAGAGGTTTCTTCTACCCTTCCGCTTGGGTAGGTGACTGTGACATGCACTTCATACTCCCCACCGTTTTCATAGTAGTGCACTGGCCAAAGTTCAGTTGACGTTTGCCAATCCCCAAAATTCCAAAGGATGCTGCTGGGCTCAGGGATAAAATTGGGTTGAAAGGCAATAGGGTGGCGAGCACATTCACCTTCCCATTCAAAACGATAAAGGTGGTCTAACAACATATTGGGCAGGAAATGATGCGTAGTTCGGCCATCCAGGTAAACTGCATTGGGCTGGTAATTGCAGGCGCCCCCCCTTTTCCAGGGTTTGTGTATAACACTAAGGTAATCGTAAATACCGAACCTGGGCGTCGTGCAATAAATCTTCCCGTCCCTGGCCAGTTGCAATCCGTTGACCGGACCTCGTTCAATAAACATTTCCGATTCTTTGAACTGAACTGAATCCTCAACAAACTGCATATCGTATTGGTAAAGTTCCATTATGCCAAGGCCGTCATCAATATTATGATACGTGATATACAGCAATTTTGAATCGGGTGAAAACTCCACAGCATAGGGTTGATATTGACAAGTCCAGTCATTAGGATTTTTACTTATGGTGTAGAGGATGTCAATTTCACCGCTTGAGGCATTGAAGTTGCATATATCCAAAGATTGTTTAAAACACTCATTCCACAATCCATGTTCACGGTAAGCAGCAGCCAGGTACTTTTTGTTGGGCGAAACTTTCATGCTTCCATCGTTATTCATATCAGTTCTTTCGGGCACATGACTAATAACCCCCTCTGTTGATAATCCGGTAGAAGTTAACAAAAAGGCCACATACCATTGGTCCATTTTAAAATTGCGGGTTAGGATCCATATATCCTTCCCGTTGGTATGACGAACGGATGTAAGTTTATTGCTGGCTGCCCAAGCCCTGTCCAAGGGGATGTTTTTTTCGGAAGTAACGTCACCCAGTCCCCCGTCCAGGTTCATATCCACCACAGAATAATACATGCCATTATTGTCTGGAAATTCCGTACTAACGGTAAACACATAATACAAATTGTCCGATTCGGGTTGTTGTACAATCAAAGCTCCCATTGAAGCAAAATAAAAACCTAAAATGTTTTCACCATTTGGCATGGTTGTCCCGTTTCGATTCAGTATTCTTGCGGAGTTACAGCAGAATAATAAATTGCCATTGGTATCACACATCACCGACATCGCGTCAGCCGAAGTCA
>QMPA01000227.1 GCA_003650365.1 Bacteroidota bacterium
AAATAGTACAGGGTGGTACAATACAGTTGTTGGAGCCGGAGCAGCCTATCAAAACACTATTGGTGAAGGAAATACCAGTATTGGTAATTCAGCTTCATACAATAATACTTCAGGAAACTACAATACTTCCACCGGTTTTTCAGCTCTATATGATAACACGACAGGGTATTCCAATGTTGCTATTGGTACTTCGGCCTTATATTCTAACACTTCCCGCGCCAACCTTGTAGCCATTGGCGATTCGGCTTTGTATCATAACGGGCCTGGAGCTACATTCGGCTGGCATGCAGTTCAAAATACGGCAGTGGGTTCAAAAGCACTATATAGTAACACCATTGGAGGTTCAAATACTGCAATGGGGTTTCACTCTTTGTATGCCAATACTAGCGGATACAAAAATACCGGGATGGGATACAACACGCTTGTTGCAGTTGTTGATGGCTTTCAAAACGCTGCCTATGGTTCGGGAGCTTTGCTTGGCATTGTTTCGGGCGATAACAATACAGCCATCGGCTATAATAGTTATTCTTCAGGCGATTATAATAATTCCACAGCAATTGGTTATAATACCTCTATTAGTGGTTCCAACCAAATACATCTTGGTAATACGAGCATTAGCGAAATAAAGGGACAGGTAAATTTCAGTATCTATTCCGATGGCAGAGTTAAAACCAACATCAAAGAAAATGTTGTGGGACTTGAGTTTATAAAACGGTTACGTCCGGTAACCTATCACTTTGATGTGGATAAACAAAACAGCTTGCTGGGTATAAACGATGAAAGCCAAAGCGACTCAAAATATGCCATTGAGAAAATAGAATTTTCAGGTTTTATTGCACAGGAAGTTGAAAAGACAGCATCAGAATTGAATTATAACTTCAGTGGAGTTCAAAAACCTAAAAATGATAAAGACCTTTATGGTATTAAGTATTCTGAATTTGTAGTGCCGTTGGTAAAAGCTGTGCAAGAACAACAGCAACAAATAGAAAGTTTAAAGGATACAAACAATGAACTTCAACAAAAGTTATCTGAAATGAAATTATTGGAGCAACGATTAGAAAAATTAGAAAAAATGATGAAACGGTAGATTTCGAGTAAAGACGCACAGCCGTGCGTCTCAACGAGCAGGACGGCCCCGAAAAGCTGGGCAGGAGAAAAAGGAATAATCAGAAATCATTTATTAATTAGGGCCTATGTCGATTTACATAGCTCATGTTTTGTGATTTGCATTTTGATTATTATGATTTCATTTTTAGTAGTTACTCAATATGAAGGATATAGATCCGGCTTTACTTACCCACCTAAAGCAAATGACGCCTGAGTCTCATCCTCGTTTGTAACAGAATAAGTGGAAACCCTTTGTAATGGAAATACAATAGTAAATGTGTCCTCTTACAAACAAGGACAACCAAGAAGCGATTTCCAGTATCGTATTGTGAAGCAAAACTGAAACCATCCCAATTGCACAATTAATAGCATTTGTTCATTACCGGCAATAAAACTTACTTTTGCGAGTAAACCAAAGCCTATGCGAAATATTCTGTTTCCCATTCTCTTTTTTTTATTTTCATTATCAGCCCTTACTTTTTGTGAATCAGGTAAAACCTACAAAGACCGGGGGTATATTGTAAAAGTTGGGTATACAGTTCCCGATTTCACAATGAAACTCACAGATGGTGAAACAATATCAATTAGTGAATTACGCGGAAAAATTGTAGTCCTTCAATTCACAGCCAGTTGGTGTTCGGTTTGCCGAAAGGAAATGCCCCATCTGGAGAAAGAAGTCTGGCTGCCCAATAAGGACAAGGATTTTATTTTAATAGGAGTTGATTACGATGAACCACTGGAAAAAGTGATAGCCTTTCAGGACAAAATGGAAACAACTTATCCCATGGCATTAGATCCGGGAGGAGAAATATTCCAGAAATTTGCCCAAAAAAATAGTGGCGTTACCCGCAATGTGGTCATCGACCGGAATGGAAAAATTGTTTTTCTCACCCGCCTTTTTGACAAGAAAGAATTTGAAGCGATGAGGGAAAAGATTGGGGGACTACTGAAATAATTCTTTAAATTTTACGAATAAAACCAGACACCTAATTAATTTCAAGCCGGTGTTTACTTCCCCGAAGTTCGGCCATTAAATTCGAGTTTTTGAGAAAATTTTTAATGATTTTGTCTTTGTTTCCACTTATTGTCCTCGTTTAGGCACAATTACAATGTAAATCTTCCTTTCTCATAATACGGTAGAAATGGCAAAAGGATTTCTTATCCCGAACTTTTTAATTTGTTTTTTCTCAAGTTTTTTCTTTTTAAGTATTTCATTATCAATTCTAACAATGAAAAATACAGGGCTATTAAATAAATATTGATAATAATATGAAATACAAAATAGGTTATAATACTTAGCAGGCTGAACAAGGCTGCATAACTAAGTAATGTAGAAAGCAAAAGCCACAAACTACTTTTGTTAATTTTACTCAGCAAATTGATTTTAATACCGGGTAACGCATAAAATATGCGATAAGACAAAATAAGATACACAACAAATAAAACAAGAATTAATAAAACCGGAATGATGTGAAGGCCTTCCTTAAGATTAAGGTATGTATTGTATAGAATCAATATTCCTGGAACGTTTCCATAGATAGTATTGTGAATATCTTCTTTTTCAAACGACCCAATTAAAATAATTTTATCCTTTAAAAAGCGAAGTGTTTCTTCTTTATTACTGTACTTAATGAGTTTAAGAAATTGTGCAAGATCATAGTAATACAAATCAGAATCAACTGAATTATCCCCCAAAGTAGTTTTGCTTTCAGTCCATTTTATATCTTTTACTTTGAAATCTATAAAACTTGAATTAAAACATAATCTCCCATCGTCAAAATAGAACCATCCCTTTTTAATCACATTTTTAGAATCAATTGCATTGTACATACAAATAGGAATGCTTTTTAAACTGTCATGCCATAAAATCTGAAACTTGGAAAACTGATTGCTGTACAAACTACTTAGGTACATTACCAATGCACTGTTAACTGAAAATATGGGTTTTATTAAAGAATCATTTATTAAATGCTGAGGTACGATGATATTTTTTGTTTTTCGGAATGCCTGTTCAAGTTGATTATCGTATTGAGAGACCCTATCGAACATAATGTCGCAAACAATATAAGCGTGGTTGTTATATTGGCCTATTGCATTAAACAGCGTAGCAAGCTCAATTCTGTCTGTTATAACCGATTCTCCTCTTATTAATCCAAAAGCAGAATACGCATCAACCAATTGTTTTGAATAATGTGTATTGATGCAGATTAAATCTTTGGTGTAAGTGCCGGAAGCCTCACTACCAAAAAGCACTTCTTTTACAATAACCAGATTTGTTAAAAATTTTTCTTCTGAATCATGTGCAATTGGTTGATTCAGCCAAAAGTAAGTGAGTGTTAATATAAGAAAGGAATGCCAAAATACGATTGAGATTTTTCTGCTGATTATCCAGATAATAATTGTGTAAATCCTGACTATTATCTTTAAGAAAGCAGCATAAAAAGTTCGTAAGTAAGTTAATAATAACTTCATAAACATTTTGTGGTTTACTTCAAATAATTGGCTGAATACCAAGCAAGCAAATTACTTTTGTCAATAAATCCAAAATTCAGATTGATATATGACTGAAGCGCCTCAACAACTTGGGTAGGTGTCGAATTCTGAAGCGAACTCAAAGCATCAGCCCTGCCACGAATGTCGACAATAGCTTCTGTGTCGTTCAGAAAAACCGGATTGAATGTTTTAACAAGTGTCAACGATTCCTTTTCTTGCGATTTATAATACTTAATACTGATAGTACCCTCAGGATAAAAGAATTCATCATCTATTACAAAAACACCTTTATTAATACAGAGCGTTTCACCAATCAAATCAAGTTTCACATTCTCCTTATTTGTTTTGTGCACATAACTTATGTAGAAAAAATTACTGGAATCAATTACAAGTTCAGGGATATAAACTTTGATTTTATTTTCATCAAAAATCAGAAAGCGCAGATTGGAGTAATAATCAACAAACCTTTTTAATGTTGTTATTTCAATATCACCCCTTGTCATTGCATTGTAGGTAGTGATAAAATATTCTTTAATAGAAGTTAAATAGTTTTCCTCCCCTGCTGATTGGGACAATGGCATTAGAACCTGAAATTTCTTTGTTTGCATATTTAAAAGTTCCAGAACCGAACTATTGCTACAAAAAGTAATTTCAGCCTCTTCAGTAATCCTTACCCCAATCTGCAGGGTGTCCGTTTTGTTTATTAATACTGTTCCTTTTATGTCGGTAACCGTATAAGTCAATCCCTTGCCAACAGCATCAAACATACTGAAAAATAACAAAGCAGTTACAAGCGGCATTTTGACTAATTTGAATAGAAGGTCCATCTGTTTTTTTATTATTAATCGTTTATTTTTATCCATTTTCTTTTTTACTCAATCAATACAAAAGCTGCCCAAAAATAGGGGTCATACTTTTTTCGCATTTTTGTTTGTGTTGTTACGAAAGCTTGTTTTATATCTTTTTGTTTGAGTAGCTTTTTATAAAACAAAGTCATAAACTCTTCAGTTTCCTTGTCTGGTACTTGCCACAAACTCATAATTATAAAATCTACTCCTGCCATTTTAAACGCACGTTGCAAGCCATATACACCTTCGCTGCCCTTTATATCGCCCAAACCTGTTTCACAAGCCGACATGACGACCAAATCTGTTTTTCGCATATCAATGTTTGCAACCTCCTGGGCTGTTAAAACACCATCGTCATTGCTGCCTTCATTTTGTTTGCTCCAAACATCGTTTGCACCATAAAATACCAAACCCGAGCGCATCAGCGGATTTCTATTTTTCACAAAACTATTCACACCAAAACCTCTACTACCACCACGAAAGCTCACCTCTCCGTATTCAACATTTTCGGCTATCTCTTTTTGTATTTCTGCGGGGTCGGGATAGAAAAAGCCGTGGGTGGCAATATGCAATATAGTGGAATTGCTTGCCATTTTCTTAAATTCTTCTTCGGTAGCAGTGGTATTGCTAAAGTAATTAAGCTTTCCCAGCTTTTTTTCAAGTATCTTTTCAATTTTTTCGGTTTCAGTTTTTGTACCTTCCAGATAAGTCCATATATTCGATTCAGTACTATCAGTATCATATGTTATACCACCAAATAAAGTAGCGGTGGCCTGTTTAAAATCACCTCCAAAAGAAGCTGACCTATTCTCTGTGATTTTTCCTGTACTCGATTTTACCTCTATATCATAAACATCGCATAAATAAATGTTTTGTTCTTTGGCAATGGCCGAAAAACTAATTTTATGCAATAAACCTGTCGGTGAGATAAATACTTTCCCGGCTCCTTTCAGGCTTTCTGCCATTGGTTTCCAAATCAGATTATAGAGTTCAGTATTTACTTCTGTGTTTTTACCATAAACACTATTGATGTAGTTGTAATTATTACTTCCAAATTTGCCAATTATTTCTTCCAATTGTTTTTCCCTAAACAGAGGAATCATTTCAGGGTGGTTGCTGTTTTTTGCTACTACCAAAGCACAATACATGATTGTATCCGTCCACTCAAATTCTTTCATGTCTTTTAATTTAAAATGCACAAATTCAACAGCAACTTCATTAGCTTTAAGCGCTTTTTGCACCACTCGCCAGGACATATTTTGTAATTGTTTAAAATCGGAAAACATCTGTGAACTTTTGACAAGCTCTTTTTCATATTCATTGGCTTGTTCTTCTATTTCGGTAGCATCTTTTCCTTTGCTATTAAGTTTGGCTATTTTCTTTTTTAGGTGTATCCATTTGTAATAATTATCGATAAGCACAGTATCTTTTGAATTTAATACTACATTTCGCATTGCGGTAGAAGACTTTAAAAGCAAGCCCTTATTCCTGACCGTATTGTTATAAACATAATCGACAATAGCAGGATTATTTTGTTTTCGAATTAAACTATAAGAATTAAAGTTCATATAATCTTCAGCCACTGTTTTAAAGTATTTTTCCTGCCCTTTTTCTGATAATGTTGCAAAATTCGATAAAATACCTTTATTATCAATATCAATAACTTCAATGGCAAAACTATCGGCCATTGTATAGTTATTTTGTTTAAT
>QMPA01000228.1 GCA_003650365.1 Bacteroidota bacterium
AACTGATAACTTTTTTACCTTTGCACACCAACAAATGAAACCCATGGAAGTTGACATATTTATCCCTTGTTTTATTGACCAGATATATCCTGAAACCGGATTTAATATGGTGAAGCTTTTGGAAAAATCCGGTGTGAAAGTGCATTACAATCCCAGCCAAACCTGTTGCGGGCAAATGGCTTTTAACAGTGGTTTCTGGGATGAAGCGAAGAAGTTGGGAGAAAAATTCATCGGCGACTTCAACAATAACCGACTTGTTGTAGGACCATCCGCTTCCTGTATTGGTTATGTGAAAAATAATTATGGTGAGCTGTTTCACAATACAGCCCTCCATAATGAATACAAGGCTTTGCAAAGAAACTTTTATGAGATTACTGATTTCTTAGTGAATATTTTACAGATTACTGATTTTGGTTCAGTATTCGAGCACAAAGTAACTTATCACGATTCGTGTGCTGCATTAAGGGAATACAAACTGAATGATGAGCCCCGCACACTTTTGCGCAAAGTAAAAGGCCTGGAACTGATTGAAATGAAAGACACGGATGTTTGCTGTGGTTTTGGTGGTACTTTTTCGACAAAGTTTGAGCCTATTTCTACAGCTATGGCTGAACAGAAAGTGCAGAATGCACTGGACACCGGTGCCGAATATATTATCTCAACCGACTCCTCCTGCCTGATGCATCAATACGCTTACATTAAAAAGCACAAATTGCCTCTCAAAGTTGCTCACGTAGTTGACGTGTTGGCTTCGGGGATTTAAGTCTTCAGTCAGCAGTCTTCAGTCGCTAGTCAGTACTAATCTCAACCTCAACTCTCAACCTCAACCTCAATCTAGCGTTGGCCCGTGTGCAGGCTGACTTGGGCTTTTACTCCAAAAATCGTTTTAATTCATATTTATTCAGCGGTTTTCCAATAATGGTTTTGTTTTCATCCAGGATAAAAATAGTTGGTGTGGCAACAATTCCGTATTCCACAACCACTGCACCATCCCATCCTTTTAGCTCGGCAATATTTGTCCAATAATAGCTGCCATCGTCAATTGCTGTCTGTACATCGCTTCTTTCTTCATCTATGGAAATGGCAATAACTTCTACTTCTCCGGTATTCAATGGATCGTAATAATTTTTTAATTCAGGAAGTATCTCATCGCAATGCGGACACCAACTGGCCCAGAAAACAACTACCGTTTTCTTTGCCTGAATTTTAGAGAGCGTTATCTCATTTCCCATTAAGTCGGTTGCTGTAAAATCAGGAGCTATTTTACCGATGGCCAATTTCTTGATGAGATCCATTTTATTTGCCAGTTCGGCTTTGCGTTCGCTATTCTCGCAAAATTGTTCCAATTGATTATGTGTTGCTACGTACTCCAACCCACGTTCAAATCCAACGGCCTGAAAACCATCAATCAGAAAATCAATTACGAATTCGTAAACCTGCTGGTCAGCCATGGCTTTTTCAAGAATGGTGTCAACGCCAATCAGCAAACTATTCTCCATATCTTCTTTCGTCATTTCCTTGTTCTGGAATGCCGATAGGTATCCGATAATTTTACTGTTGAGGATATTACTACGAATAAGCAGGGTGTCCGAAAAATCTGTATTGTCAAAATAATGACTTCTTTGGTAGGTATTTTTTATTTCCGGTGACAGTTCAGGGTCAGTAAACAAAGGGCTGTCAGTTTTAACAAAACGGCTTGCAATGGTATTTGGGTTCTCGCTTGATAAAGTTTGTACCCGATCAGAAATTTGTTTGCCCATTAATCGGTATTCTTCAAGCATTGTTTTGTAAAAATCATCGTCTTTGGGATACTGATTCAACAATGGCTCCAGCAATTCCATTTTATAAAGGTTGTATCCTTTCAGAAACAAATAGTCGTAATAAATTAAATTTTCTACGGACTCAATAATTTGCACCGGTGCCTGCATGGATGCAGCATTGGCAATAAAGCGGATATTTTCTTTGTTGTAAATCAACTCAATCATTTGTGCTGGTCCGTAAATAACAGCATACATCCCTACCGGAAAATCATCTTCCAGATTGAAAGTAAACGAGCCGGTTTGATCGCTGAGTGCTGTATCGACAATTGCCCGATTTTGCCCAAGAATACGCATCAGGTAAACTTCTTCATCGGCAAGGCCGGAGATGCTTCCATTTATTTGGTGGCTTTGTGCCGAAACAAACCCGGCGGACAAAGCAAAAAGAATAAGAATTAAGTATTTATACATGACATTATTTTTGTGTCGCCAAAGATAGATAAGCTTTCACAATGGCAAGCCAATTTAAAATTGCATTTCACCAAATCTTCCGCTACTTTTGCAAAGGTCTTTTATGAATTATTTTACAATGAAAAATCTTAGCTTTTTGCGACTTCTTTTTGTTGCTGTGTCCTTTTTAGTTTTCTTTGGTTCAAGCAGGGTATTTGCACAGGTGCCAACCACGCAGGATTGCCGTGGAGCCATCCCGGTATGTGATTTTGTTTACGTGGAAGTAAATACAGCTGTTGGTCATGGAAATTATTTTGAAATTCCTTATGGGGGGAATGGCTGTCCTTCAAACCACTGCATGGATGGTGAAAGGTACAGTAGATGGTATATTTTTACAGTAATTAGTTCCGGGGACTTGAGTTTTCAAATTACGCCATCGGTAACAACTGATGATTATGATTGGGCTGTTTTCGATCTGTCAGACTATCATTGCGAAGATATTTGGGGTAGTGCAAACTTGATTATGTCGAGCTGCAATGCAGCCGGTGGTGGAGGTTATCAGGGAGCTACGGGAATTAATACTTCCTTTGGCGGAACGTCTCATTGTAACAATGGAGGACCAACCAACAAATGGAATAGAAACCTTCCTGTTTATGAAGGAGAAACTTATGTGTTGGTTGTTAGCGACTGGACACAAACTCCCGGTGGTTATACCCTTGATTTTTCTGCTTCAACAGCTTCTATTTTTGATGACGAGAACCCTTACATAGAATATGTTGGAGGAGACCTGATTACGGAATGTGGTACTTTCGAACTTGAAATGCGCTACAGTGAAAATGTAAAATGTGCTTCTATTCAAAAACAGGATTTTAAACTGGAAGGACCGGGCGGGCCATATGTAATTGACAGTATCTATGGCGAGACCTGCAGTCTGGGTGGAACCAACGAAAGGGATTATATCTTTTATGTTTCACCACCTTTTACACAGGGCGGCGATTATGTTTTAACAGTTAAAGAATTTGCATTTATAAAAGATGCTTGCGATAATTATGCGCAGGCTGAGTCTTACAATTTTACCATCGATCTGGATTCTCCCGATGCCAATGCCGGCGATGATATTGATATTTTTGTGGGTGAAACAGCAACATTAAATGGTTCTGCCGATGGAGGTTCAGGTGAATATTCATACCATTGGGAGCCTGCTGATTTACTCGACGATCCGAATATTCCTAATCCTACAACAGTTGTCCTTGCTAGCAGTACATCTTTCATTTTAGATGTTACTGATATGGAGTCAACCTGCGAAGGGGCAGATACAGTAATGGTAAACATTGTTGGTGCGCCGCTTGGGATTACGGTAGCCGCCAGTGCTACGCTTGTTTGCGATGGCGAAAGGGTTGACCTATTTACTTATCCCGATGGAGGCTCCGAGCTTTATACCTATGTATGGACATCCAATCCTCCGTATTTTAATTCAACAGAGCAAAACCCTTCTGATTTTCCAAGTGCCGATGTAATTTATACTGTAGAAGTGAATGATGGTTTTTCTACGGTAAAAGACAGTGTTTCGGTGATGGTAAATCCCAAACCAATATCCAATGCCGGTATTGATCAGACAATTAACGAGGGAACAACAGCAGACTTAGCTGGTTCGGCAAGTGGCGGTTCGGGAAGTTATAGCTATCATTGGGAACCTGCCAGCGATGTTCAGCAAAATGGCATTCCCAATCCAACAACTGTACCTCTTTATACCCAGACTATTTTTAATTTGTTTATCGATGATGGGAATGGTTGTCAAAGTGACCCCGATCAGGTAGTTATAAATCCTGCAGGTGATGGCTTGTCGGCTTCACCATTGGCAGAGCCTTTGGAAATTTGTTTGGGCGAACAAACAACGGTTACAGCTTGGGCAACTGGTGGTGGCGGTGAATATACTTATGAATGGACATCTGAGCCTTCTGGTTTTACTTCTGATCAGGCACAGTTTACTGATTCGCCATCGGTGTCGACACGTTATGATTTATTGCTTATCGATCAGTTTGGTAACGAAGTGGAATCACATATCAATGTCACGGTCCACAATCTTCCGCTAATTGAACTTGACCCAAGCGGGCAGAATAAGGATACGATTGTAGTCTGTGTTCGCGACTCTGTTTTGCTTGATGCCGGTTTTGATGGTGACCCTTTCGGGACAGAATATTTCTGGTTGGATGCTAACCTCGTCAGCAGGACTTATACTGCAACAACAAATGGAAACTGGATTGATATTCAAAAGCACAGTGTTCGTGTTACAAATGGTGAAAATAATTGCCAGAATACGGGAGAAATTACCATCGTTTTTGATTTTAATGAATGCGAGATCAGTGTGCCCGAAACTCATTTTGATCTGGATGCTGCTATTGACCTTCATCCCAATCCTAACCAGGGAAACTTTACAATTACATTGAATAACGACTTGGAAGATTTCAGCATAGATGTACTCGACACCCGTGGACGTATTGTTTTTCATGAAAGTTGGGACGGTAAATATAATGTTGGTTTCCAGGAAAAGATATTGCCAAACATTCGTCACAAAGGCATTTATTTTGTTTATTTGATTTCAGGGGATATTAAAGTTGTGAAAAAGATGGTGGTACAGTAGTTGATATCTGAGATCTAAGACCTTCCAGCGTGCTCGCACCTGGAAGAGTCTGTATTAAAGCGCGGAAGGATGAAGGAAGGATATTCAATTCTAGTAAAATGATAATATAAAACCAAATTCTATGAGTGATGCACATGAAAAATTTGACAAAAAAGGGCATTTAAAAAGTGGGTATTATGAAGACGAACTTGTGCGGCTTCAAATAGAATTGGTCAAACTACAGGAATGGATCAAAGCAAAGAAACTCAAAGTAGTTGTTATTTTTGAAGGCCGCGATGCTGCCGGAAAAGGTGGTGTAATCAAGCGCATTAACGAGCGCTTGAATCCACGTGTTTGTCGTGTTGTTGCTTTGGGTACACCCACCGAAAAAGAAAAAACCCAGTGGTACTTTCAGCGTTATGTCCCACATTTACCCGCCGGTGGGGAAATGGTGCTGTTTGATCGTTCCTGGTACAACAGGGCAGGGGTGGAGCGTGTGATGGGCTTTTGCACTGATGACGAATACTGGGAGTTTCTGCGATCGTGCCCCAATTTTGAAAGGATGCTCATCCGCTCAGGAATTATCCTGATTAAGTATTGGTTTTCGGTAAGCGAAGAAGAACAGGAGAAACGTTTCCAGGCCAGGTTGAAAGACCCAACCAAACGATGGAAACTTAGCGACATGGATTTAAAATCGCGTGAACGCTGGGTTGATTACTCTAAGGCAAAAGATGAAATGTTGAATTATACCGATACCAAACTTTCGCCTTGGTATGTGGTTGATGCTGACGACAAAAAGAAAGCCCGCTTAAATACTATGCATCATTTGCTCTCTAAAATACCTTTTGGCGATTTGGATTTGCCGGAGATTCATTTAAAAGAACGCAAAGCTGAAAAGGGATACGTGCGCCCACCCATGCAGGAGCAAACAATTATTCCTGATCATTATAAGAAATAGGAAGGCTGGGGACACAGGTAGTTTATGCTTTCCCTTTAAACACATAGCCCAATTCCTCTACTTTTTCGCCAATAAGTTTGGGGTCAAGATTACTTCCATAAATTGTCACCTGACTTTTTTCTGTATCGGCCACTGCATCTGTAATATCATCCATTCCCCTTAATCCGTTTTCAATTTTGGCTTTGCAATGTGCACAGGTCATTCCTTCAATACCAATAACAAGTGATGGGAGGCTCACACTAAACTGGGAAGATGAAGTTTTCGATGATTTGCTTTGGAGCTTGTTTTTGATTTGTTTCCAAAAACTGTAAGCCAGAAGAAGAACAAGGATGA
>QMPA01000229.1 GCA_003650365.1 Bacteroidota bacterium
ATCCAAATAAATCCCAAAGCTCAATGCTCAAATATAAATCATAATAAATCAGCGTTATCTGCGTCAAAAAAAATGGAAATCAAATAGCAAAACTCAAAACACAAAATCCAAATAAATCCCAAATCTCAATGCTCAAATATAAATCATAATAAATCAGCGTTATCTGCGTCAAAAAAAATGGAAATTGAACAGCATAACACAAATTACAAATCTTAAATCACCATGATCCCTTTCCGCAATTTCTTTCACTCAAAGCCAAACCTAATTCTCATAAGTTTACTATTGGGATTCAATTTTTTAACATTAGCACAAATTAGTATTGACGATGCTGACATGCCTTACGAGGACGACACAGTAAGGGTTAGTACAGGGCTGAACATCGATTTTATCGATTATACCGAAACAGGGGAGGACCATCTTTGGGACTTTTCCCAGTTGATTCCAATTAGTCAACGGGTGGATACTTTCATAAGTCCCTGGTCGATGCCACTGGTTTACAAACTGTTTTTTGGTTTAACCTCAAACCTTGCAGTCCGTGGTGCAGATAATGTACCACTTCCCGGTTTCCCGATAACAGGGATATATAATTTTTACGATAACAGATCGCTCAATTACCGGGGCATTGGTATAGGCATGTCAGTTTTTGGAATACCCATTCCTTTTAAATACGATGATCCCGATATAGTGTACGACTTTCCGATGGAATATGAGGATGCCTGGAACTCACAGGCACATTTTGCCCAGGAAATACCACTTGTTGGTTACCTCAGAATGACCAAAACACATGTAGATACAGTGGACGGCTGGGGAACATTAATAACGCCTTACGGAAGTTTCGAGGTGCTCAGACTAAAATCGGAGGTGAATGAAATTGATAGTATTTACATGGATTCTCTGGAGATTGGTATCCCGATAGAGCGTGATTATACAGTTTATCAATGGATGGGTAAAGGGCAGAAAATTCCCCTGCTACAAATTACCAGCAGTTTGTTTGGTGCCGTGGTTGAATATGTAGATTCAACCAGGCTTATATTTGATGGAACCAACGAACTTCCTTTTGCTCGCAATAATGAGCTGAAGGTTTTTCCCAATCCAACAGCTAGCAAAGTACAAATGCAGTTTGAAATGTTAGAAAAGCAGCATGTGAGCATCAAACTTTTTGATATGCAAGGCAGGGAAACAGCCATTATTTACGAAGGAATATTTGAGCGTGGAAAAGTAAACCTTGCATTTAATCTGAAAGATAGGAGGTTGGACTTCGGTTCGTACATTATTCAGCTTTGGGCGGGGAATCGTTTTTTGAACAAGAAGATTATTTACAGGCCCTTACCTCAATAAAAGCAATTAACATTAACGCTAAATGACCGTAAAGAAAATCATATTTTCATTATTCATCTAAATCGAAAATATAAAACACTATATTTGCATTGTGTAAAATAAATGAAAATATGGATTTGCAAGATTTCAATTCTGGGAAATATGTTAAGCAAATAGAATACAAGTCTTTTTCTCCTGAGAAAATTTATCATGCCTGGATAATATCTTCACCCGAGATCAATAAATTATTGGCCGAGGCGAACAGGCTTATTGGTGAACTCAATGCATTTTCCCAAATTATTCCTGAAGTTGATTTTTTTATTTCGATGCATATTTTAAAGGAAGCGACTACTTCGAGCCGGATTGAGGGAACGAAAACCAATATGGAAGAAGCTTTAATTAGTGAAGAAGACATAAAGATTGAAAAGAGGGATGATTGGTCGGAGGTCCAGAATTATATCAAGGCAATTAATACTTCTATTGCGGCACTTGACAAACTTCCAATCTCGAATCGCCTGCTTAGAAATATCCACAAGATACTATTAAAGGGTGTACGTGGAAAGCATAAAGTTCCCGGTGAATTCAGGACAAGTCAGAACTGGATTGGGGTAACATTGAAAGATGCCGTATTTATCCCTCCACATCATTCAGAAATTCAGGGACTAATGAGCGATTTGGAAAAATTCATTAACGATAATGAGTACCCCATTCCCCATTTAATTAAAATTGCAATAGCTCATTATCAATTTGAAACCATCCATCCTTTTCTTGATGGGAATGGTCGCTTGGGCAGATTATTAATCACACTTTATTTTGTCAGTACTAAGGTCTTGAGAAAGCCTTCTCTTTATTTATCAGATTTCTTTGAGAAAAATAAAACCTATTATTATGATAATTTAATGACTGCGAGGGTAAACAGTAATTTGATTCAATGGGTTAAATTTTTTCTGGTAGGAGTGATAGAAACATCGAAAGAATCTATTCAGGTTTTTAAGGATATAATTGCACTAAAGAATAATATCGAATTAGAAAAACTACCGAAATTAAGAAGTAAGATTGAAAATGGTCACCTGCTGTTAAAACATCTTTACCAGGTGCCAATAACAGATTCAAAGTTTATTTCTGCATATTTGCAAATATCACCATCTACAGCAAACAGGCTGATCAGCCAATTTATAGAACTGGGAATTTTAACAGAATTAACAGGATATAAAAGAAACAGAAAATATATATTCAAAGATTATTTTAACATTTTCAAAAGAGAAGATACCAATGCCACTACTCGTTTATAAATCATCAGCCGGGTCGGGAAAAACCACAACCCTTGTACGCGAATACCTGAAAATAACCCTCAGAAATCCGGGCGATTTTCGGCATGTTTTGGCCATCACCTTTACCAATAAGGCTGCCAATGAAATGAAGGATCGCATCCTGAAAACCTTGAAAATGCTGATTGATGGAACAGCCTGGCAATCGGGAGAAATAATGCCGCTGATTGATGAACTAAAACTAGATAAAGAAATCCTGAAAGAACGCGCTATCGCTTTGCGCACATTCATTATCCACCGCTACGAAGAGTTTGCTGTTAGTACAATCGATGCGTTCGTTCATCGCATTGTCCGGACTTTTGCCACCGATGTAAAACTGCCACAAAACTTTGAAGTGGTTCTTGATAAGGATGAGATAGTACCCGAAATTATTAGCGATTTATACCAAAATATGGGATCGGATACAGCGCTGACCCAAATCATGGTCAAGTTTGTATTGTCGAAAATTGATGATGGAAAGTATTACGATCCCACTGCTTCTCTGAGTAAATTCATCGAAAAACAAATGGATGAAGATGGCTTTCAGCACCTCCGCAAGATTGAAGAACTGACACTGTCAGATTTCATCCGCTACATTTCAGTATTGAAAAGTAGTCTCGATAAATCCAAAAAATCAATACTGCAACAGGCGCAAACTGCTACGGAAGTTGTTGACAATGCATCGCTTGAAGCCGGCGCTTTTGCCGGGGGCAAGAATGGTATTGCAGGTTATTTTGGCAAGATGGCCGTATTCACTTTCTCAAAGCCATTTCCTGGAAAGAAGACAGCCGATAAAACTATCAATGAGGATAACTGGTACAGTACCAAGGCAAATACAGCAGAGAAGCAGACCATTGATGGGATAAAAACCCAACTCGAAGAACTTTATATTTCCGTACAAAAGGAGATAAAACGCTATGTTTTTTTTAAACTGCTTTACAGCAAAATCTATTCGTTGGCGCTGGCGAAAGAAATCAGGAATTTGCTCACAGACTTTACCGACCGCACCCAAAAAGTTCATATTTCAGAATTCAATAAAAAAATAAGCGACGAAATTGCCGGACAACCTGTTCCTTTTATTTACGAGCGGCTTGGTAGAAAGTATCGTTATTTCTTAATTGATGAGTTTCAGGACACTTCAATGTTGCAATGGCAAAACCTCCTCCCACTGATTGAAGAATCGCTCTCGACTAACAAATTCAATATGTTGGTGGGCGATGCCAAGCAGGCTATTTACCGCTTTCGAAATGGCGAGGTGGAATTGTTTTCAAGTCTGCCAGATATTTATCAGAATGATGGGAGTGCGCTTTCGATGGCGCGCGAGAAAATGCTGAACAATCATTATCGTAAAGAAATGCTCGGTGTCAATTACCGTTCGCTTAGTGAAATTGTAAGCTTCAACAACGATTTTTTTGAGGTTTTAAAGTCCGGTTTTAGCGAGCGCTTGTTGAAGATTTACAAAGACCATCAGCAGAAACTGCCGAAAGGAATTGATAAATCCGGAGGCTTCGTTCAATTAGATCTGATTGAAGCGGAATCTGCTGATGATTTTGCGGGGAAACGTTTGGAAATAATCAAAAGCAATATTGATAAATTGCTGGAAAAGCAATTCCACTTTGGCGATATTTGCATCCTTACCCGAACCAACAAAAGTGCCGTCGAAATTGCTTCTTTTTTATTGGAACATCAGATGAAGGTTGTTTCTTCTGAATCACTATTGCTCACCAATTCACCCGATGTTCGTTTGCTCATTGCTTTTTTTAAATTACTGCTTCATCCACGCGAAAAAATATTGTTGGCCGAATTTATCCAGCAGTTGCTTGAGTCAGGGAAAGCCGAAGGAACGTTCCATGGTCTATTTACAAAAGCCCTTAATTCTGGTGTTAACTACCTAAGTGCTATTCAACCTTATCTTAAAGAAGGAAGCTCATTCACAAGAATCATTGGCCGGCCGGTTTATGAAGTTGCCGAATTTGCTGTCAGGAATTTACTGCAAACAGAAGAGGTCAATGTTTTCCTCCAGTATTTTCTTGATTTTGTTTTCTCAGCACAGGAATCCGGGAAAGAAACCCTGGAAGATTTTATCACTTTGTGGGAAGACAAAAAAGAAAAACTGTTCATCAGTATGCCATCCGGTGGAGATGCTATTCAAATAATGACTGCGCATAAAGCGAAAGGTTTGAAATTTGAAGTGGTGATTGCCGATTTGTATAAAACCCGTATCAGGAATACAAAAACAGAACATTGGATTGATCTGGAAATGGAAGAGTTGGATGGGCTATCTGTCGGACTGCTTCCACTTACGAAAGGTTTAGAAGATATCGGGATGAAGGATGTTGTAGAAGAGGAGGATGACAAGAATGTACTCGATTTCCTGAACTTGGTTTATGTGGCATTTACGCGTCCGGTGCAGGCTTTGTTTGCTGTTGGAAAAGATGATAAAAAAGATAATTTCGGTGCGTATTTAAAGCAGTATTTGGAGAAGAAAATGCTTTGGCAGGAGGGAAGTCAAAGCTATTCATTTGGTGAATTGGTATACAAAGGAAAAAGAAAAGCAGCCGATACCAAGGATAACATCAGGCTTGAAAAAATGATTTCTACTTCATGGGAAGACCTGATTCGTATTGCGCCTTCCGAGGAAGTTTATTGGGAATTACTTGATAGTAAGCCTGCCAGAACTTATGGAAATCTTGTTCACAATATGTTGGCGAAAGTGCAGTTTGCAGATGATGTGGATGATGTTGTTGAACAGTACCGGCTCAATGGTTTGCTGGATAATTCGGAAGCTGAAAAAATAAAATCGCTGATGAAATCGGTGGTTAATCACACAGCTTTGAAGATGTATTTTTCGCAAGGCACAATGGTGAAAAACGAAACCGAACTTCTAGATGAAAACGGGAAAATGCACCGCCCTGACAGGGTGGTAATCCGAGGTGATGAACTTTGCGTAATTGATTATAAAACCGGGGCAAAATCAGAAAGTCACAAAAATCAAATTGGGGCTTATGCTAATGCTTTTGGGAAGCTGGGATATGGCCGGGTTTCAAGTAAATTAGTGTACCTGAACGATGAGGTTGAGGTTGTGGAAGTGTAGGATACTAGCGCGCGAATTTTCGCGTGCCTTAGTCTAAAAACTCCGTTGTTAATTCCGAACTAAAGGGCAACGAATCTGCGATTCGTTAAGTGGATTATAAATCCATTTCCCTTTGCTTCCAGATTACAAATCTGGAAGAGCGAAAGCCCGAACTGGCGCGCGGATTTTCCGCGTGCTTTGGATAGTTTCACGCGGAACATCCGCGCGCTAGTGTAGCTCACTCCTCAATCTTTACCCCCGAAGCAACAAAAGAATACTCGACCCCATCTTCTGTTCTTGCATCGATTTCCTCTTGTGTTTTTCCTTCCCCTTCTGCCTGTCGTTTCAGGTAGTCAAGCGGGATGATTTCTTTTGTTGCGACTCCATCAACCGTTGCTGTCTTTCCGGAAA
>QMPA01000230.1 GCA_003650365.1 Bacteroidota bacterium
AAGAAGTAAGGAATTTGGTAAATTCATAACATTTTAATGAACCCTAAAATAATAGGCTACTTTAAAGCCTTATCAAAAAATACCATAGTTTTGCTATTAACACTGATCGTAAGATTAATCAATGGGCAAAAAGAAAACAAAAGAGAAAAACCAAAAGCTATCAAAACCAATTGATATGTATTTCTTATTGGTTTCAACCATCATTATTATCCCAATGGTTTTTTCAACTAAAACAATAGATCCGGATTTAGCACCGCGCTTACTTGCACTCGGTGTAATTATCTTTATTTATTCAATACTTAACATAAGAAAACCTAGGGTTGAAAGACCGAATTTTTACTTTGTCAAACTAATTATTTTTCCTGTATTTGTTTTGTATTTTCTTTGGTCAGTATTTACGCTTACACTTGCTATAAACCCGGCAGAAGGATTATTCGATATCACAAAAACCTTGCTGTCAGTTGTATTATTGGTCTTTGCCACACAGGTTTTTATTCAGTATAAAAACGCCATTTCCTTCCTTGTAAAAAGTGTTGTTGTTACAGCCATTGTTGCAACATCAATTGGTCTTTATCAATATTTTAATCATGTACCGGGTAAAACAGGCTACGATTTACTTATGGCACTGTACGAAATCAAAGGCTTAATGGCCCACAAAAACCAATTTGCCATCTCCTTGTTTTTGATGATGCCATTTACTTTATTCGGTATATATAAATTTAAAAAATGGTGGTTGGGTTTTAGTGTTTATTCTACACTGATGATATTGCTGAATATTGTGATTTTACAAACCCGTTCGGTATGGACAGCTACTTTAATTTTTATGTTCAGTTTCGGTTTATTATGGGCAATATTTTCTTTAAAAAATAGATTGAAAAATAATTCGGGCTTGCTAAAAAAAGGACTCGTAATTGGGTTGATATTTATTGTTGTAGGCTTGGGCAGCTACTTTATTTTTCAAAAATCGGGTACATTAAAATTGATGAAATACCAGGTTTCCTCCATCTTTGATGCCAAGTCGCACAACAACCAGGGGCGATTACAAATGTGGGGTTCTACCTGGGATTTAGCAAAGGATCACCTGCTTTTTGGCGTTGGGGCCGGAAACTGGCGGATTGCCATCATCCCTTATTACAAATTGAACTTTGGGGCAGCATACCAGAATTGGCGACAACCACATAATGATTTCTTATGGGTACTAAGCGAAAAAGGCATAGCAGGACTGTTGCTCTACTTACTGCTATTCCTGATGGTTACTATTTACAGTATTAGAATATTATTAAAAGAAACAGATCATGATAAACGGCTACTTACACTCTTAATGATTTCAGGAATTGGCGGCTATTTAATTGTTGCACTTTTTACGTTTCCATTGGAAAGAATAAATCACCAGGCTTATCTAATGCTGATGATTGCAGTTATTGTAAGCATGTATTATAAACAGCCGGCAAAGCCGAAGCAACGAATAGATAAATCATATGTTGGTGTTTATTTAGCAACAATAATCCTTGCTGTTACATCCATTTATTATGCGGCTACTTTGATCCGCTCAGAGGTGTATGTGCTAAAAATTAATAAGATAATGAATCAGGGTAAGCAAAAACAAATTATCCGATATACCGACAAAGCCTTCACCAAAATGACAACCGTTGATCATTACGCAATGCCTATTCACATCTACAAAGGAATAGCAAATATCCAATTACAAAATTACAGACAGGCGAAGGAAGACCTCCTGATTGCACTTGACTATTTTCCCACCCAAATTGCTGTATTGAGCAACCTTGCCATTGTTTCGTCAGAAATGAATGACAGTAAAAAGGCCATATCATATCTTGAGCAATCCCTGGCACTTCACCCCAATTACGAAACCAGTTTGTACAATATGATTAATGTTTATTACCAGGACAAAGCATACGAAAAAGCCTACATAACGCTATTGAATTGCAATTCAAAAAAACCGAACGCCAAGTATCCGGATTATATGAAAGCTTTAAAAATGCGGATTGATGTGCCAGCGAAGTGATTTTTTGTTTTTAAAAGATGGTTAAATACTTTTAAACCGCCTATGCTTATTTTAGAAACTCACATTGTAACCGAAGAAGAGACCCCCGGCAGGCTTATTGATTTTTTGATAAAAACATTTACAACAATCCCTTCCCGGAGCGGAATTAAAAAAGCCATCAAGCGTGGCGAAATCAGGATTGATGGGAAAGAGGCTGGGGAAGGCATCTGGCTACAATCCGGGCAAAAAATCGAGTTGGTTGATCTGGAAAACAAAGCACCCAAATTATTTCTTCTCCCTCTGGAGATTGTTTTCGAAGATGAACACCTTGCAGTCATTAACAAACCACCGGGGTTTTCTGTAAGTGGCAACCGTTTCAAGACCATTCAAAATGCCTTACTTTTCAATCTTACACTTTCCACTGAAAAGGATGCATTGAAAATTCCCCGACCCGTTCATCGGCTTGATTATCCCACTTCGGGACTGCTTGTTATTGCCAAAACCGCCAGTGCTTTGATGCAACTCGGGCAGCAGTTTGAAAACAAACAAATCAGAAAAAGATACCGTGCCATTGTTGTTGGAAAAGTACCGGAAGAAGGAATCGTTAACACCCCAATTGAAGAACAACAAGCCAGTACCCGATTTCAATTAATCAAACACGGCAGGTCTTTACACACCAAATGGATGTCACTTATTGATTTGTTTCCCGAAACCGGCAGAACCCACCAATTACGTATCCATCTTTCCAGCATTGGCTTTCCTATTCTGGGCGATGATAAATACGGTGATGTTGCTGTCAGATTAAAAGGCAAAGGTTTGTTCTTGAGTGCTGTGGAAATTTCATTCACACATCCCAAAACAGGCAAGGCCTTTAATGTGAGAATTGAACACCCCCAAAAGTTTGATTCATTTTTTGAGCGGGAGCAAAGGCGATGGCGAAACTACTACCAAACAAACTAAAATGCTATCCAATAAAAAACCCCATCAAAATACTGATGAGGTTTTTTATAAATTCGGGATTGAAATAATTACCCGAAGCGTCATGCGTTAACTCACTTTGTGTATGGATGCATAAGTAACTTCAGGGTTGGGTCTGATATCTGCAAAAGATCCCGCCGTCATGGTGAAGTCTTGATAAACCCAAATTGAAATTGTTTCTCCTGCCAATAAATATACTACATCACTAACATTAGGGGCATTGTTGTTAATTAGAGACATCGGTTCTTCTGGCAGTACACCAGCACCTCCATCTATTTGTAGGTTATTTCCTAAGGAATGCGGAATCCCATTTTTATATATTGCGATAGAAACATATCCATTCGTTTGTAATCCTTCAAAAACCTGCACATCAAATTCAGTTCGTGCATTTACCTGGTAATAACCATCTTCTAATGCTGTAAACTGGGCAGGAACAGTAAGTGAGAATTCATTATGTTCATCGTATGTATTTTGATCAAAATCAACCTGTGTCCACGTAGCTGTTGGGATTGATTGGGGTTGTGACAACCAAACCCTTGCCCTGCTTTGGTGGTTAAAATCGGTAATTCCGGGTATGGAGTTTTCGGTATGCATACGCATCATTGTGTTCGCATCGTTGTATGCTCCGGGAGCAGTTCCTGATAAACCTGCAATATTTGAAATTTCAAAATTATGATTATCGTCTTCATCAATTCCGGTGGTTATTTCATCATATGTATCCACCCCATTGTTGCTATAAAGCAACCTGTATAACATACTAGCATCTCCAGCAGCAAGGGTTCCGTCAGATAGGTTGTCTTGTTCTATTACTATTGCTGGTAAAATATCATTAGTCATTTCAAATACATGTAAATTAGAAATGGGAACAGATGTTCCCAGCCCAAGCCATTGATTTGGAGTATCATCCCAGAAAAAATTCGGACTAAAATTATAGTTTCCCGCTCCGTCAACAAATACCACTGAGCCAGTTTGAAATACCGTTGTTGTTCCCGTTCCTCCTTTGGTTACTGCCAAAGGGATGGTGCCATCAATAAGTCTAATCCAGTTTGTACCGTCATAATAATAAAAGCCATCCCCATCGGGGCCATGAACAGTAACGTAAAATAGTAAACCCTTTGTTGTTAAAGCTGAAATTGTGGTGTAATCGACTCTAGGTATTAACACCCCTTTGTTTGTAGAGGTAACATCTAGCATGGAGTTGCCATCGGGAGCAGCCCCAGTGCTGTTAACGGCAACTTGTGCCTGCATTGTTAGTGTACCCAGGAAAAATAAACCCAGAAGTACAATTAAGTTTGTTTTTTTTAGCATAGTCTTTTTCATGTTCTTAAAGTTTAAAATGGTTTGAATTTTATTTAAAACCGTAAAGATAATATGAAACACCTCTTTTTGCAAATATTTAACCGACTTTGTTGTTCGCTCCTCCTTCTTCTTACAACAGCCTAAAGACTATTTCCTGTTAACGAATGATCATTTGTTTTACTTTTGTGTGCTTCCAGATTATCATTAAAAAAACAATAAAATCGAATGGCAAATATCAAACGATTAACAAAGTATTCGGCAATAATGGGTGAAAACGATGAGCCCGTCAATGAATTCAAAAGTTTTATGCAGGAATTTGATGACCACAAAAATTGCCTGAAAGAAGTTGAATATGCACCAAACGGTGAAATGGAAAGCGCGAGTGCTTATAAATACAACGATCAGTATAAAATGATTGCGGAGGTTCATTATTTTGAGAAGGATGAAGTTGGCGAGACCATCAAATACAAACTGGACGAAGAAGGAAAGCCTGTAGAAATTGAAACGACTTATGCCGATAATGGAAAATCAATCAAAAAAATAACCCGTACGGAAAGTTTACTTACAGTTAAAACCTTTGATGAGGATGGCGAAGCCGAAGGTGAAGAAACAATTAAATATGATAACAAGAACCGTCCCATTGAAGAATTGCAAATTGATGAAGATGGCGATATTGTTCAGCGTTCGGTTTACGAATATGATGACTCAGATCAAATTATAAACCGAACTGATTATGGGGCAAAAGATGAATTCCTGGTCAGTACAATTTTTGAATATGACAATGCAGGCAACATGGTCAAACGTCTTCAACTAAGCAAAAAAGGTAAATTGATTGCCTCGAATATTTATGAGTTTGATAAAAATGGAAACCGGATTTTGGTACAAAACAACCATCATTTATTGCGAACAGCCTACGACGACAAGAACAGGATTGTAAGTGAGGAGACAGTGAACCGATCAAACAATTTGGTTGAAGGTTTTACTGAATACAAATATGGCGATCATGATTTGGTAATCGAAGAACGTACTTTTGAGATGAGCAATTCTAACCAGCAAGATGCCTTGTCTTTCGGAGGAACAGCCGCTAACCTTCTGCTTACCAGATATGAATATGAGTTTTATTGAAAAAATGTATCTCGCAAATATCGCAGATAAACGCTGAATACCTGTTCTGTTTTTCTAGCTCTATGTAGAATAGGATGGGTAATGTTTCAGCAAATAATAAATCACAATAATCAAATCACAAATAATGATCAATAATCAAAAATTAACAGCCAAGTTTACATTAGTACTTAAAACAAAAAAGCAAATTACATCAAGCATGATTTAAGTGCTGATTGCTACATCATTAAAGTAATTACAAGGTCGTGTTTGTGATTTGCAAAATTAAATTTTGGATTTTATTTGTTATTTGATTTTTGGAATTTACTGATATGTAAGTTGTGATATAATGGAAGTAGCACTTTTTAGTTACCCACTTAATACGATATTGTGCTATTTTTCTGCAGGAATCTGCGAAATCTATGGGAAAACATTTTCGTTTTGTAAAATAAAGCTGATCGGTTTCCTTTAAATTTCGTTTTTTTGCAGATGTTTTTAAACCCTTGTAATTGTGAAAAGAACAGAGATCAAAGATGTATTGAAATGTGACGATTTTGGAAGTCAGGTTAATGTAAAAGGCTGGGTGCGTACCAAGCGCGGCAGTAAAAATGTGAGCTTCATTGCGCTGAATGATGGATCGACCATTAAAAATGTACAAATCGTTGTTGATTCAACAGAAGAAACAGCCCCACTACTCGAGAAAATTCAT
>QMPA01000231.1 GCA_003650365.1 Bacteroidota bacterium
GAAGAGCAAGGTAAACAGGAGAGACGGGAAGATATTTTCTCGAAAGTAGTAAGGGCTGGTAAGCGCACTTATTTTTTTGATGTGAAGGCCACACGTGCCAATCAGTATTATTTAACAATTACCGAGAGTAAGCGCCGCTTTGATACCGAAGGGGGCAAGTTTTATTACGAGAAACACAAGATGTTTTTGTATCAGGAGGATTTTGAGAAATTTGCCGAAGGACTGAAAATTGCCTTTAAATTTATTGAAACCGGAGAAAAACCTGTTGAAGAAGTTGCTAAAGAAATAGCAGTGGTGGAGACAGAAAAGAGCCTGGATGTAAACTTTGAAGATCTTGGAAAAGAGGACACCAATCCTGGTGAATAAGTTCAGCACCCAAAAATTTACGGTAGATATTTATTAAACCCGGATTTTTTAGGTAGCCTAACAGGCTGCTATAAAGTCCTTTCTGTTTGTTGATAACTCCACTTGTAAAAATAGGGGCAGGGCATTGAAAAATGTAATTTTGTTAGAAGGGAATTTCACTTAAAACTGTACAAATAATGGGAAAAATCATAGCCATAACAAATCAAAAAGGGGGTGTTGGAAAAACAACCACTGCCATAAATCTTGCGGCAAGCCTGGCTGTTTTGGAATACCGGACATTGATTGTGGATGCTGATCCGCAAGCCAATGCAACTTCGGGAATTGGTTTTGATCCTAAAAATATTCAGACAAGTATTTACGAGTGCATCATCGATGATACTAATCCCAATAACGTTATTCTACAAACCAAAACTCCCAACCTTGATTTGATTCCGGCACATATTGATTTGGTAGGAGCAGAAATAGAAATTATCAACCTGCCCAATCGCGAAAAAATGATGCGCAGGGTGCTGGCCAAAGTAAAGGACAATTACGATTTTGTAATTATCGACTGTTCGCCTTCGTTGGGTTTAATTACGGTGAACTCGCTTACCGCTGCCGATTCGGTCATTATTCCCGTACAATGTGAGTATTTTGCATTGGAAGGTTTGGGGAAATTGTTGAATACAATTAAAATAGTGCAGGAGCGATTAAACCCCGAATTAGATATTGAAGGCATTTTACTGACCATGTTTGATGTGCGCCTGAACCTGTCGAAACAAGTTGTAGAAGAAGTAAAGACCCATTTTCAGCAGATGGTTTTTAATACTTTGATTAACCGCAATACCACCTTGGGTGAAGCACCAAGTTATGGCGATTCGGCAATTATGTACGATGCAAAAAGTACGGGCGCCATTAATTACTTGAACCTGGCCAGGGAAATCCTGCAAAAAAATAACCTGACTGTCCTGAAGAATGAAGAGAAAATAATTGACACAAGCGATGAGTAGCAAAGGAAAGAAGAAAGCTTTGGGAAGAGGCCTTGATGCCATACTACAAAGTCCGGAGACAGACATTACTTCAGCTGATATTTCCGGGAGCTATGTTGCCGGTGCCATTGCCGAGATTAAAATCAGTAAAATTGAAGCCAATCCTTTTCAGCCCCGCAGCGATTTTAATGAAATGATGCTCCGTGAGATGGCCGACTCCATTAGGGAGCAGGGTGTAATTCAGCCCATTAGCGTTCGTAAGCTGGGTTATGACAAATACCAGTTGATTGCCGGTGAGCGCCGTTTGCGTGCAAGCAAAATGGCGGGTGTTGACACTATCCCGGTTTTTATCCGGGTGGCCAATGATGAGCAAATGCTCGAACTGGCACTTATTGAAAATATTCACCGCGAAAACCTGAATGCCATTGAAGTGGCCATTAGTTACCAACGCCTGATTGACGAATGTAAGCTGACGCAGGAAAAACTAAGTGACAGGCTTGGAAAGAACCGATCGACCATTGCGAATTTCTTGCGTTTGCTCAAACTTTCGCCCGAAGTACAGATTGCTTTGCGCGATGGATTTATTTCGATGGGTCACGCCCGCGCCCTTGTTCCTTTAGCTGATGAAAAATTGCAGACAAAAATCCTAAAACAAATTATTAAGCAGGCATTAAATGTCAGGCAGGTTGAGCAATTGATTAGAAAACTTTTAAAGGATACTCCATCTGAAGAAACAGAGAAATTGGAAACAGGGATTCCTGAGAAGTACAAAGAAATGCCTGCCTTATTGAGTAGGAGATTTAGCGCGAAAGTCAGTTTAAAACGCAACAATAAGGGAAAGGGTAGTATCGTTATTAATTTTAATGACGATGGTGAACTGGACAATATTATTTCGATTATCGGGGATTAAACAATTGATTTTAAGAAAAGTTGTAATGAATTTGTTTGCGAAGGTTCTCATCCTGGTTTTGTTTTTGCAATGCTTTTCCTTCCAAATTCTCGCACAGGATAAGCCGGATTCAAATTTGGTTGTTGGCGACACAGTGTTACCCCGGATGTCTATGTTTCCCCAAAAAACCCTTGAGATCAACCAAAGTTTCGAGCGCTTTTTTAATGGTCATAATCCTAAAACTGCAACATGGTTGGCTATAATCCCCGGGATGGGACAGGTTTACAATAAAAAATACTGGAAACTTCCCATTGTTTATGCCGGTTTTGGCGTATTGGGTTATTTTGCTATTTCGAATCGCAACGAATACTTATTGTTTGCCGATGCCTACAGTTGTAAATTGGCTGAAGATCCGGATGATCCGGAGACAACTTGTGAAGATCCTTTGGCCCTGAAATATACCGAGAATGCTTTGAAAGCCAATCGTGATTATTACCGTCGGAATATGGAATTGTCGTTTGTGATTATGGGGGTTTGGTATATTTTACAAATACTGGACGCAACGGTTGATGCCCATTTATACAGTTGGGAAGTGAATGAGGATTTGAAGGTAGAAGTGCAGCCGGTTTTTAATCCGCAATTTATTTTTTCTGCAGAACCAGCAGCAATTCCCATGCAGCAAACTGCTGTGAACGGGGTGACAGTTACTTTTAGTTTTTAGTTGTTTTAGAGAAGAAAATACATGAAAATTGTCATTTCAGGATATGGTAAAATGGGCAAAGAAGTGGAAGCCATTGCCCAAAAACGAGGCCACCAAGTTATTGCTAAAATCGACCGGTCCAACGAATGGGATAAGTTTGATGCGATTCAATCGCAGGCTGATGTGGTCATTGATTTTAGTCAGCCCGAAGTGGTGGTAGACAATTTAAAGCGTTGCTTTCAGGCAGGCGTCCCGATTGTTACCGGTACAACCGGCTGGTATGGGCAAATGGAAGAAGTCGTCCACAACTGCAAAGCACAGAAAGCCACTTTGTTTTATGCACCAAACTTCAGTATCGGTGTCAATATTTTCTTTCGGGCAAACCGGCAGTTGGCAAAGTTGATGGCCGGGACAGAGGGATATTCCGTTCAGATTGACGAAACCCATCATATTCATAAACTGGATGCCCCCAGTGGAACAGCTATTCAAATAGCCGAAGGAATTATCAGCCAAAACCCAAACATCAATAAGTGGGTAAACAAAGTATCGGGTTTGCCGTCAGCGCTTTCCATTCTTTCCAAAAGAGAAGGTGAAGTTACAGGTAACCATGAAGTGACTTATGATTCGGAGGTGGATGTCATTACCCTAAAACATGAAGCCAAAAACAGGAGTGGCTTTGCCTTGGGAGCGGTGCTGGCTGCGGAGTTTGTACAGGGAAAACAGGGTGTTTTTACCATGGATGATTTGTTAAAATAAAAGGTTCTGCTGGCATTTTAGTGGAATAAATATTCAATAATCAACGCTCAATAAACAATGAACAAGTAAAAAGAGATATTATTAATACGAAAATTCACAAACAAATAGAATATCAGGATATTAGAGTCAATAATTGAATAATTAGCCTGTTGTATTTGTCAGCGTATTTCCAAATTATTCTGAAATAAAATTATGTGTAATCATTTGAAAATTGAATATTGTATATTGAGTGTTGAGTGTTTTTGTTATTAAGTGCACCACTAAACCCTGTCCGGACAGCAGGTTCGTGGTAGAATCAAATAAATAAAGCCATGAAGAAACTTATTTTTATATCCGTACTGCTTTTTCTCTTTTCCTGCCATATACACAAGGAGTCCACAAAGCAGAACAAAAAGTCTAAAGTAGCTTGCAAATCCATGCTCCTTTTAACTGAAGAGGTAAATGCAAAGGAGTCCGATTTATTCGATCTTGATTCATTGGCCATTAGCAATAACTGTCTCGAAGTGTTTGTCAGTTACAGTGGTGGATGCGGTGAGGCCGATTTTAGTTTGTACCACACAAATATGGTCATGCATTCCATGCCGCCACAAACTGTGCTGTTTTTAAATTTCAAAGATGAAGACCCCTGCCGTGCCATTATTCAGGATACCCTATATTTTAATCTGTCAAATTTCGACGAATTGGCTTCATCTGGGGGGATTTGGCTGAAGTTGAGGGATTATGATAGAAGGGTGTTGTATAAATTTGAGCATTGAGACTGATAAATCCCGGAATTGACAATCCAACAATCAAACTATTATTTGAAAGTCTCTCTAAATAAAGGAGGATACAAATTCTTTAATCCATTCTTTAATATCATCCCGTTTTTTGTCCTACTTTTGGGGCTTGAAAATTGAGAACATTTAAAAAGATTTTACGATGAATTTACACGAATACCAGGGCAAATCAATACTACAAGGATACGGTGTTTCCGTGCCTTACGGAATCGTTGCCTCTTCGCCCGAGAAAGCAATTGAAGCTGCTAAAGCCATTCAGAAAAAAACCGGATCAGACAAATGGGCTGTTAAAGCGCAAATTCATGCCGGCGGACGTGGAAAAGGCGGTGGTGTAAAAATTGCCAAAAGCCTCGAAGAAGTCGGGCAATATGCCGATGAAATTATCGGAATGATGCTTGTTACTCCGCAAACGAAGAAAGAGGGCAAATTGGTTCGTAAGATTATTGTTGAACAAAATATATATTATCCCGGTCCAGATGATGTGGAAGAATACTATATGAGTATTTTGCTAAATCGTGATGAGGGAAAAAACATGGTGATGTATTCCCCCCGTGGAGGAATGAACATTGAGCAAGTGGCCGAAGAAACACCGGAAGAAATTTTTCATGAGCTGATTGATCCATCTGTTGGACTAACTGGTTTCCAAGCACGTCGGATTGCTTTTAACCTTGGACTGAGTGGAGTGGCTTTCAAAGAAATGGTGAAATTTTCTGTAGCATTGTACAAAGCTTTTGTTGGTGCCGATGCCAGTTTATTTGAGATAAATCCCGTAATAAAAGCCGCCGATGGAAGGGTTTACGCAGCAGATGCGAAAGTAACCATCGACAACAATTCCCTTTTCCGTCACAAAGATATTTTGGCCATGCGCGACCTTCACGAAGAAGATCCACAAGAAGTTGAAGCCAGCCGTTTCGATTTGAGTTTTGTTAAACTGGATGGAAATGTAGGCTGCCTGGTAAATGGCGCCGGACTGGCGATGGCAACTATGGATATGATTAAAATGTCTGGTGGCGAACCTGCCAACTTTTTGGATGTTGGAGGTACTGCCGATGCCAAACGTGTTGAAGAAGCTTTCCGCATTATCTTAAAAGATCCAAGTGTAAAAGCTATCCTCGTAAATATTTTTGGCGGTATTGTCCGTTGCGACCGTGTGGCACAGGGTGTTGTGGATGCTTACAACAATATTGGTGGAATTGATGTCCCCATTATTGTACGCTTGCAAGGAACCAATGCCGAAGAAGGTAAAGAACTCATCGACAAATCGGGGCTGAAAGTACATTCAGCCATTATGCTGGCAGAAGCTGCCAGTTTAGTGAATGAAGTTCTGGCATAATAAAATCTAAGCAAAGATTGGAAAGGGAGGCTTGATGGCCTCCCTTTTTTTTGGGTAAGTTTTTTGTGTGAGCTAAATATTACTACAATGTTGACTATTAAATTGTTTCAGATATATTTGTAAATACCAACGAATCTTTGTGATTCAATAAAAGCATAATCCTGAAAGGATTTAATACGAATAACCCTATACGAAGTGTAGGGAGAATAATACAACAGCAAACATGAACCCTGCAAGGGTTCAA
>QMPA01000232.1 GCA_003650365.1 Bacteroidota bacterium
AACCGCTTTTTTAATAAACTTACTGATTTTTCGGAAATTGGAACAATGGCTGCCGACAGGGCATTGCGGAAAATTGGCCAGCAGAAAATTGATTCCGGTCAGTACGAAATGCTGGTAGAAAACAGGACAATGGGCCGTTTGTTGGGCATGTTTGTCGGACCGATGAGCGCCCGTGCTTTGCAGCAAAAAAGCTCTTTTTTGGAAGGTATGATGGGCAAAACCATTGCTTCGGACAAGCTGACAATAATCGATAATCCTTTTATTCCCGGTGCATTGGGATCGCGTTTATTCGATGGTGATGGCATTAAAGCCGAGAAACGTACAATGATTGAAAAAGGTGTTCTCAAAGAATATTACATCGACAACTATTATGGCCGTAAGCTGGGCAAAGCACCCACGGCAAGTGGCACGTCTAACCTTATTTTTGATTATGGAAACCGCAGTCTGGAAGAAATGATCAAAAGTATTGACAAAGGTATTTTCGTAACCAGTTTCAATGGTGGAAATTCCAATGGCACAACCGGTGACTTTTCTTTTGGAATCGGCGGAATGTTAATTGAAAACGGTAAACTGACCATCCCTGTTTACGAAATGAACATTACAGGAAATGCTCTTGAGTTCTGGCAAAAACTGATCGAAACCGGAAACGATGCTTACACTATTTCCTCCTGGCAGCCATCAAGCATGTTATTCGAAGGGATAGATTTTTCCGGAAAATAATTTATTATAATTCACGCTGCGTTGCGTCGACGCAGCGTGGGTTTTTTACAAATATTTTTGTTGCGTAAACTTTAATCAAGTTTTTTCCTTCTTAGCAGCAGTTTCCATCTCCTTTTCCAAACGTTCAAGCTTTTGTGTCATCTTATCAATTTCAGATTCAATCTGCGGCTTCTCCTCTTTTTCTGCTGACTTTAAACCTTTTTTCTTTTCTTGAATTAATGCACTTAATTCTTCGTGCTTATTCTTTAAACCGACTTTGCTTTCGGCTTCTTCGGCCTTATCAAAAATAATATCTTCCGGGCTATCTTCTTTTTTGGCAGGGGCTTCTTTTGGTGCTTTTTTAGGAATGATCAACTCACCATCTTTTAATGGGCGTTGGTTCATAAAATTGGGAGACACAATCTCGATACCATCATCATGCAAAATATCAAGTACCTGTTTCCGTAAATTGGAACGGGCAGTCAGCAAAGTTTTCACTTCTTTCAACATCCCGGCAATCCGGTAACTGACAGAAAAATCACCCAAATCAATAACACGAACATAGGATTCTTCAAGCCCGGCTTTTAGGGCTGCCTGTTTTAACAATTTTTCTATGTGGCTGTGTTCGTGATCGTAACCAAGGGAAAGGGTTGCTGATATCATAGTTCCCGATGCCCGCACTACTTTTACCGGATTAGTAATCAGGTAAAGATTTGGAAAAGTAATCAAATCCCTGTCTTCGGTTTGTATTTCGGTGTGCATCAGTCCAATTTCTGTAACCCTTCCAAAACGATCATTTACACTCAAAAAATCGCCGGCCCTGAAACTGCGGATAAAGCGCAACATCAATCCCCCCATAATATTGGAGATAAAACTACTGGAAGAGAATGCGATGACACCTGTAAGGAGAATACCAATCAGACTCAATATTTGACCGCGCGTTTCTGTTGGCATTGGTATGTTTAGCAAAACGAAAATAATGGCAGTTATTGATAGAACAATAATAATTCCCTGCCTTGTCAGTCGCGATTCCTGGCTTAATAATTTCTTTCCGCGTAATAAAAAGCGATTTGCAAAATAGAGAATAGCACTGGCAATGGCCAGCGAAAAAAGCAATGGAATGTAATCGCGGATGATTGTAAAAAAATTAGAAATCATAAAGTGAATTATTTATAAATTTTACTTGCCAAATGTTTTTTCATCATTGGGATACTGATAAACAAAAACAACAGCGTTATAGATACCGGCCCGAAAACAACCCACCATTGTGTTTTATCAACAGCGACGGCAAACAGGAATAATCCCCACCAAAAACCGACTTCGCCCAAGTAATTGGGATATTTTAATAGAGTCCAGCTTGGGGTTTGAATTTTGTATTTTTTTCCATCTTTTGATTCTATGTGATTGCGTAATTCATCATCCGCAGTTTTCTCAAGCATGATGGCACTCAAAGTAAACATAAATGGAATAAGCGCTACCCAGGAATTGAAGAGGGAAATGTCAGAATGAAAAGTATAATAAACGGGTACAAGGCCGGCAAAAACCAAGGCAGTAGGCAAAAGGTGTATGGCCAAAAAACTGGCAGGCCAGTACATCTTCCCCGTTTTTTTTCTGATGAGCTTATATCGCCAGTCTTCATCTTTCATGCCGTCCCACCGCAAAATCCAGTTCCAGGTTAAACGTACTCCCCACAAAATAACCAAAGCCCAAATAGCCTTGAACAGAAAGTTGGTTTCACCAATTTGAAACAACCAATAAAAAATAATAAATATTGGAGCTGCACTCCAAAAGGGGTCGTAAACACTGGAATTTTTATAAATCATACTGAAGATAAATACAACTACCATCGCAACAAAATCAGCCAGTGCTGTTTTCCACAATATATTTGTGATGGGAGCATATTTTAAAGTGAGTACGGCTGCGGCAAGTGCCAGCAGGTATATAAATAGGATAATAAAAAGGTCTTTAGGTTTCTGCTTCATGGTACTACTTTGCTTTTACAATGCCTCAAAGATAATAGGATTAAGTGTTTTGTCTGTAAATCCCAATAAAAATTATCTTTGGTTGGTTGAAGAAACGATAAGAATATGCTCATTTTAGCTGATAAACGAATTCCGGAAAAAGCGAAGAATAACTTAAAAAAGTATGGGGAGGTTTTGTTTATAGAAACCCATGGGATTACCTATCCGGCTATCTCGGGCCATCCGGATATTTTCTTTTGCAATACAGAAAATGGGCTGGTGATTGCTCCCAATATTCCTGAAAAGATCAAACAACATTTGCAACAAAGAAAAATCCAATTTGTTGAAGGTAGCCTGAAAGTTGGAAATTATTACCCCGAAACTGCGCACTACAATGCAGTTGTGACCGACCAATTGCTTATTCATAATATGAAGCATACTGAAGCTGTTGTTTTAAGTGAGAACGAAACCTTACAAAAGATTCATATAAAGCAAGCCTACACACGCTGTAACCTGATTTCCCTCGATAATACCCGTTTTATTACATCGGACAAAGGCATTGAGAAAACATTATCAGAAAGAGGATATAAAGTGTTGTTTGTTCATCCCAAAGGTATCGTTCTTCCCGGTTTTGAACATGGTTTTATTGGCGGTTGTTGCGGGATTTATGACGACAGCATTTTTTTTATTGGCAGTTTAAATAACTTCCCCGAAGGGGATAAAATCCGGAACTTTATAAAAGGATTTGAAATTATTGAATTGTACGATGGACCGTTGTTTGATGGGGGGAGCTTGATTTTTATTTAAAGGCACATGAATTTGTAGGTCAAACCCAGATATAGTAAAAAATGACTAATATTGTTTATTAGAAGCGGCAGTAGCTCAGTTGGTAGAGCATCAGCTTCCCAAGCTGAGGGTCGTGGGTTCGAATCCCATTTGCCGCTCTTTTATTTGTGCTCTTCCAGATTTATAATCTGAAAAATAGGGACTTAGCCTTTACAATCTGTTTTTCTGTTTCTACTAGATATTTTTTTTCGACTGGCTGAAGTCTGTGACTTCAGCCTTTAATTTCATCAACCCTTTTTTGTACTTTTGCAGCCTTAAAAATGAAGACTATTTTCAGGAAAGAATTATTAATATTTAATAGAATATCAAGATGTTACGTTCAAATACTTGTGGAGAATTAAGAATAGAAGATGTAAATAAAACCGTCACCCTTTCGGGATGGGTACAGAAAATCCGCGATAAAGGCGGCCTGATCTGGATTGATTTGCGTGACCGTTATGGTATTACACAATTGCTTTTAGAGGAAGGCCGTTCGGATGCAAACGTAATTGAGAAAGCCCGCCAGCTTGGACGTGAATTCGTTATTCAAGCCAAAGGTGAAGTAATTGAACGGGTTTCAAAAAACCCCAAAATCCCAAGTGGGGAAATTGAGATTGACCTGGCTGAAATCAATATTTTGAATGCTTCCAAGACACCTCCTTTTACTATCGAAGACGAAACTGATGGTGGCGAAGAACTGCGCATGAAATACCGTTACCTCGATTTGCGCCGGAATCCATTAATGAAAAATCTGGCTCTCCGTAACCGCTTGTCTATCGAAACAAGAAAATACTTAGACAGTCAATCCTTTTTTGAAATAGAAACCCCTTACCTGATTAAATCTACACCTGAAGGCGCACGCGATTTTGTAGTGCCTTCAAGGATGAACGAAGGTCAATTTTACGCCCTGCCACAATCACCACAAACCTTTAAACAATTGCTGATGGTGGCCGGTTATGATAAATATTACCAATTGGTAAAATGCTTCCGCGACGAAGACCTGCGTGCCGACAGACAGCCTGAATTTACACAAATCGATTGCGAAATGGCTTTCGTTGAGCAAGATGATATTTTGAACACATTTGAAGGTTTGGTCAAATATCTTTTTAAGGAAGTCAAAGGGGTTGACATTGAAAAACTCCCGCATATGACTTATGCTGAAGCCATGCAAAAGTACGGCAGCGATAAACCAGATATTCGTTTTGGGATGGAGTTTGTTGAATTGAACGAACTGGCGCAAGGAAAAGGCTTCAAAGTATTTGACGAATCAGAACTAATTGTAGGAATTAATGCTGAAGGTTGTGGTAATTATTCGCGCAAGCAATTGGACAAACTGACCGACTTTGTAAGAAAACCTCAAATAGGGGCAAGGGGATTGGTTTACGTAAAATGTAACGAAGACGGAAGTTTTAAATCCTCAGTTGATAAATTTTTCGATCAGGAAGCCTTGAAAATCTGGGCAGAAAAACTAAATGCCAAAGCCGGTGATTTAATGCTTGTGCTTTCAGGCGAAGCCGATAAAAGCCGCAAGCAGTTAAATGAATTGCGTCTCGAAATGGGCGAACGGCTGGGATTAAGAGATCCGAAAAATTACAAACCCCTTTGGGTAGTTGACTTCCCATTGTTGGAATGGGACGAAGACTCGAAACGTTTCCATGCCATGCACCACCCCTTTACTTCGCCAAAAACTGAAGATATCGAAATGCTGGAAAGCCATCCCGGAAGTGTCCGCGCCAATGCTTATGACCTTGTGATTAATGGTGTGGAAATCGGTGGTGGTTCTATCAGGATTCACGACCGTAGCTTGCAAAAGCAAATGTTTACACATCTCGGATTTTCCGAGCAGGAAGCACAAGATCAATTTGGCTTTTTGATGAATGCTTTTGAATACGGAGCTCCTCCACATGGTGGTATTGCACTGGGTTTCGACAGATTGGTTGCCCTATTTGCGGGTCAGGATTCCATCCGCGATTTCATTGCTTTCCCTAAAAACAATTCCGGCCGCGATGTGATGATTGATTCACCTTCGCCCATTGCTGACAATCAGTTGGATGAGTTGGGTTTGAAGGTTGTGAAGTAAAAGAGTAGCTCTGTTCTTTCTGTTACAATTCAGTTGCAAATTCAACTAACACTTTTGTAACTTACATTTGTGTTAGTAATAAAAATCATAACCAATCTGCAAATATCAGCGTCTAACAAAGTGTTGGCGTAGATTTACGCAGAAAAGCGCAGATAGAATTATCATAACAAAACTTGTCCGTAGGATCAGCGCAAATCAGCATCTACAAACCGTATCCTCAAATCACCTTATCTTTGTCGCCTCAAAATAATTACATGACAGCAAAAGACATAGAAATAATGGCACCAGTCGGTTCCTACGAATCCTTAATGGCAGCCATTCAGGGAGGGGCAAACTCGGTTTACTTCGGGATTGGCAATTTGAATATGCGTTCCAAATCTTCAAAGAATTTTACTTTGGACGACCTGGTGGAGATTTC
>QMPA01000233.1 GCA_003650365.1 Bacteroidota bacterium
CCGGCAGTAAAATAATTAGAAAAACTGCAAAGCGATTTATGGATAAACCGGAAATGGCTTCTTCGTTCAGGTTATTTAGTGGGAAGCTTAACCAAAAAATTCTCCAACATAAATCCAATTTTATTTTTATAGATGAATTGTTGTGGTGGTACACCAGCAAAATCAGCTTTGTATTTGTAGAACACCGCAAGCGAGTGGGAAGTAAATCAGGTTACACTTATGGTAAACTGTGGAAATTATTGACCAATTTACTAATTCATTATACCAATTTCCCTTTGCGTTTGATGGTTTACGGAGGATTGTTTTTTTCTATTCTTTTTCTAATTATAACGGTATACTATCTTTTGGCCAAGGCTTTTTATGATGTGCCATTGGGTTATACTTCCATTATTGTTGGTATCATGTTTTCAACTTCTATGATTTTGTTTAGCCTCGGGGTGATCGGTGAATATGTTAGCCGGTTATATACTTTTCAGAACAAGAAACCGCCTTATATTATCGAGGATTTAGAAGAATGAAATAAATGTCTGGGTTATCCTACTAATTCTTGAGAAAAATAAAATCAGAATAGTGAATAGTGATTAACAAATATTGAATGCGGATTAATATTTCAATTCAATATTCAATATTCAATGGTCAATATTCAATATTCAATATTCAAATGATTAAATGAAAATTGAGACCAACAGCATCCAAATTGAGCGTTTGCAGGAAACAGATATCGAGTTGGTACGCAATTGGCGCAACTCAGCTTTCGTGCGCCAGCATATGAATTTTAGGGAGCAGATTACACCTGAAATGCAGCTCAAATGGTTTCATTCCATCGACAATTTCAATAACTTTTATTTCATTCTTCGGTATAAAGGTTTAAAGATTGGTTTGGGAAATATTAAAAATGTTGACTGGGAAGAACTCAGTGGAGAGGCAGGAGTTTTTATTGCTGAAAAGCAACACTTGTCATCATTTTTGCCTGTTGTGGGTGCACTAACATTGAGTGAGCTCGTGTTTAGAATATTTAAACTCAATAAACTTTATTCTCACGTTATACCCGACAATAAACGGGCAGTAAGATTTAATAAACTGTTTGGCTACAAAAGGGTTGCTGGAGAAGAAGGTAAAGAAAGTCAATTGTATGAACTTACACCTGTGATGTTCAAGAAAACAACCTGGAAGTTTTTTATGTTGATGAAACCATTGGGCTACAAAACAGGAAATATGATAATTACCCTCCATGCCCAGGATTACCTAACTGACTTTGGCCCTCAAATGGAAAAGAAAATACTTGATTCAGGTATGAATTTCAAAGTAAGTAAAGTGGGTGAAAAAGTTATTTTTACTGAAGTATAAGCGTAAGCCGATTGTTTACAGAATCTTTACTTTTGCATTCTAATTTTTTATTACTGTTTAATGAAGATACCATTTAATAAGCCCTATCTTTCGGGTAAAGAAATAGAGAATGTAACCAGCGCAGCACTCTGGGGACATATTTCGGGCAATGGTGTTTATACCCAAAAATGCCACGGTTTTTTTGAAGAAAAATATGGATTTCGAAAATGTTTCCTCACCACCTCGTGTACCGATGCATTTGAAATGGCAGTTATGCTGATGGATTTACAGAAAGGTGATGAAGTAATAATGCCCTCATTTACATTTGTTTCAACAGCAAATCCGTTTTTATTAACAGGTGCTAAGATTGTGTTTGCCGATAGCATGTTAAGCCACCCCAATATCGACCTGGATAAAGTTGAAGAACTGATTACAGAGAAAACCCGCGTGCTGGTAGTTATGCATTATGGAGGCGTGGCGGTTGATATGGATAAAGCACTTGAGTTGGCCAAAAAACACAATTTGATTTTGCTGGAAGATGTCGCCCACGCCATTGATTCATTCTACAAAGAAAAACCATTGGGCAGTTTTGGCGATTTTGCAGCCTTCTCTTTTCATGAAACGAAAAATATAAGTGCCGGAGAGGGAGGCTTGTTAGCCATTAATAATAAAAAATACATTGAGCGGGCTGATATTATTTGGGAGAAAGGAACCAATCGTGCAGCTTTTTCGCGGGGTGAAGTCAATAAATATGAGTGGGTTGATATTGGGGCTTCTTTTCCGCCATCCGACATTATTGCTGCAGTACTTTTTGCTCAACTTGAGAGCATTGAAGATATTCAACGTAAAAGGGTTTCTATTTGGGAAAGATACTATAGTGCACTTAAACACCTCGAAGATAAGGGCCTTGTAAAACTACCCCGGCTTCCTGAATATGCCACCAATAATGGGCATTTGTTTTATTTGCAGACTGACGATCAGGAACAAAGAGACGAAATGCTTGACTTTTTGAATAATAATGAGGTACATGCTGTATTCCACTTTATTCCGTTGCACAGTAGTCCCTTTTATGCAGCAAAACACGATGGCAGAGAATTGGCCAATGCTGACAGATTTTCTAACACTATTTTAAGGCTTCCGTTTTTTTATGAGTTGCCACTCGAAGTTGTAGACATAATTTGTGAACAGGTGGAGAAATTCTACTTTTCGTAAAAATGCATTTCCAAAATGTATTGATACACCTTCTCAGGCATCCAAAAATGCATACTTTTTCTTTCATGAATTCCCTGGCGTATAAAACTTGATGATATTTCCATTAAGGGTGCGTTGAATAGTTTTATTTTCGGATGGTCTTTGTATTTTCCTAATTGAAACCCAGGGCGTGGGTAAACGTAAAGAGCGTACTGGTTTAGGATTTCAGAGTAGTTTTTCCATTTGTGAAAAGAAGGAAATATGTCAGTTCCACAAATAACAACAAACTCTTTCTCGGGATATTTTTCATTTAACCAGGTAAGCGTGTGGATGGTGTACGATGGTTTGGGCATTTGAAATTCAATATCGGAAACCTTGAGATTTGGTTGATCTTCTACAGCAAGCCGTACAATTGCAAGGCGATGATAATCAGCTAGCAGACTTTTTTTTTCTTTTAGAGGATTCTGAGGTGAAACCACAAACCAGACTTCATCCAGATCAGTAAATTCTGCCATAAAATTAGCCAATATCAAATGGCCATTGTGAATGGGATTGAATGAACCAAAAAGGAGTCCTGTTTTTTTCATTTGATGGAATTTTATGGGCGAATCAATATTTTTCCTGCGCTCATATTTGTGATATAATCTCGCAATCCTTTCACAGTATTTTCAAGAGTCGTACTTCCCTGAATTACTGTTTCATAGTCTCCACTAATGAATTTATTTTGCAGATGTTCCGAAATCTTCTCAAATTCATCATCCTCCAGATCAGCTTTCCAATCGATAAGGTTAAAGCCAGAAATAATTTTGTTTTGGAAAATAGGTCCCATAACATCTATGTTCTCGATAGGCTTTCCTGAAAGGCCACCATAAACGACTAGTTCAGCATCTGGTATTAGTGCATTAAGCATTGACCCGGAAAGATTTCCACCGACAGCGTCAAAAGCTATATTAGCTCTCAAGTTTAACGAAATGGAGGCAAGCTTTTCCTGAAAATTTTCCTCATCTTCAATTAAAACATGTTTTGCGCCCTGAGATTCTAAGAGTTCGACACTTTCCTTTTTGCGAACGATGTCTATTACTTCAATGCCATTTTCATATGCCATTTTTCGAACAATAGCCGCGACTTGACCGCCGGCTGCATTTTGGATAATAGCTTTGCTTTCGCGCAGAAGTGCTATCTCTAGCAGGCCAAATGCGGTGAATGGATTAACTGTAAAACACGCAGCCTGATCGAGATCCATTTCGTCTTGCAAAACAATCAAATCGTTAAGGTTCACAACAAAATATTCTGCCCATGTTCCTTCAGAATCACTTTGTACAAAAGCACTAATTTTTTTACCGATGAGGTATTTTGCATTTTCACCAGCTTCTACAACTACCCCTGACCCTTCAAAACCCGGGACTACCGGCAGACTTTTTACAATATTGTAAGTCCCTTGAATAAATGCGATATCGGATGGGTTGCAGGGCGAGGCGTGCATTTTTACTAGTACTTCGTTATCGCCAGGTTTGCCAACTTCTTTTTCTACAAGTTTCAGTCCCAGCATTGCCCGGATGATATTTTTGTTGTAGGATGTTAATTGGATTGATTTCATCTTTATATCTTGATTCTCAACCATCAATAAATTCGCTGACTTTTTCGAATACCTCTTTTTTTGCAATATCCAAATCATCGTTAACGATTATTACATCGAAAAATGGAGCAAAATCAAGCTCTTCTTTTGCTTTCTCAATTCTTGTTTGGATGTCTTTTTTTGAATCAGTTGCCCGGTTTTCCAGGCGCAACTTTAAAGCATCGATAGACGGAGGTTCAATAAAAACAGCCAGTACATCTTCCCCAAATATCTTTTTGATATTTACACCCCCTTTTACATCTACATCGAAAACTACGTGCTGACCTTGATTTCTAATTCGTTCAACTTCCGAAGAAAGTGTGCCATAGAAATGGTCTTTGTACACTTCTTCCCATTCAACAAAGGCATCCTGATTGATATTTTTTCTAAACTCGTCAACAGTCAGAAAATGATAATCTTTGCCATTAACTTCACCTTTTCGGGCATTGCGGCTTGCAGCAGAAACAGAGAAAGAAAGTGCTGGAATCTTCCCCATTAAATACTTAACCAGAGTTGTTTTTCCTGCACCAGAAGGGGCGGAGAAAACAATCAGTTTTCCTTTTTTCAATTTGCCCAATTTATAGAATATTAAACAGTTGTTCTTTTATTTTTTCTAGTTCATCTTTCATCAACACCACTATTTTTTGAATATCCACATCGTTGGCTTTCGAACCCAATGTATTTATTTCCCTGCCAATTTCCTGGCTTATAAAACCCAATTTTTTTCCAACTGCCGCACCATTTTCAATGGTTTCCAAAAAGTAATCGCAATGTTTTTTCAAACGAATTTTTTCTTCAGTAATATCTAGTTTTTGGATATAATAAATCATCTCCTGTTCAAGCCTGTTTTTGTCCGATTGAACTTCCTGCAAAAAAGCATTAAGATTTTCTGTAATGCTTTCCTGTATGCGTACAGCACGCTCTTTTTCAAAAGGTTCGATTGTTGGTAGCAATTTAACAATTAGTTTTATTCGTTGTCTCAGATCTTCGGCAAGGGTTCTTCCTTCCTGCGTTCTATATTCATTGACATCGGATACTGTTTTTCCGATACCATTTAAAATCTGTTCCCATTCTTTAGAATTGACTTCTTCCTTCTGGCTGGAAAGCACATCAGGAAATTTTAAGAGCACAGGTAAAAGATCATTTAGCACTGTCTTTTGTTCCAATGCTTCTGACAAAAGAATCAATTGAGAATAGTAATGTTTAGCAACAGGAATATTTATCAATGGTTGCAGATTGGCACTTTTTTGGTTGACATTTACTACAACTTCGATCTTCCCGCGTTGAAGAGAACGACCAACTATGTTTCTTATTTCTAATTCTTTTTCTCGGTAGGATTGTGGCATCTTAAAATAAAGATCCAGTTGCTTGCTATTCAGCGTCCGAATTTCAATCGTGACAGTTTTTTCTTCGGTTTCTACAAGTTGTTTGCCAAAACCAGTCATTGATTTGATCATGCTGTATTTTTGAATTTTAGACAAAGATAAGGAAACTGTTCAGTTTTCAGTTTCTCATATTATGGTTTTAATATGGGATTAAGTTTCTAATAAAATACGGTTATAAACGAATTAGATCCTTTACTTTTGTAGGCAATGCGAAACATTATCAAATCCATACCAGTACTTTTTCTTCTTATTGCATTCCAAATAGCTGTTGCACAACCAGAAAGCATCGACAGTTCAAAATCCAGGGTTGCTCAAACTTCTGGTGACGAACGAATTGAAACATTGATTCAATTATCTAAAGCAAATCGTACATATGATTTTGATGCGTGTATTTCCATAGGACTTAAGGCTGTTATGCTGGCAGAAAAA
>QMPA01000234.1 GCA_003650365.1 Bacteroidota bacterium
CCCCTCTGTCTGCTTTGGGCAGACATCTCCCCCAAGGGGAGAATGGGGGTTGCTTTTAAGAATTTTGGGAACCCCCTTTCTCCCCCTTGGGGGGAGATGCCGAAGGCAGAGGGGGTAGAAATCAATAACGAATAACCAATGACAAACCCTTTACTTCAAACTAAAAACCTCAGCACTGGCTATTTTCCAAAAAAGCGGGAAAGTAAAGTGCTGCACCAATCATTAAATATGGACTTGGCGGCGGGTGAATTGGTTTGTGTTTTAGGACCCAATGGCGCGGGCAAATCTACTTTGCTCAGAACCCTACTTGGTTTTCAAAAGTCGTTGAAAGGAGAAATTTATTATAGTGGACGTTCTTTAAAGGAACTGTCGGTACGGGAAATGGCGAAGATTGTTTCGGTGGTGCTGACCGACCGCATTGATGATTCATTTCTAACAGTTTATGAGGTGGTTGCCACAGGGCGTTATCCTTATGGTTCCTTTACAGGAAGGCTGAAAGATATTGATAAACAAATTATTCAGAATGTCATTCAACGGCTTGGGATTGGGAATTTTGTCAGTCAGTTGTTTTCTACTTTAAGTGATGGCGAAAAACAGAAAACAATGATTGCTCGTGCCATTGCGCAAGAAACTCCCCTGATTTTTCTGGATGAACCGGCAGCTTTTATCGATTCGCCAAGCAAAGTTGTATTGATGGAAATACTGAAAAAGCTTGCTCACGATCAAGATAAAGGAATCCTGTTAACAACGCATGATATGGAACCTGCCCTGCGCTTTGCCGACAAATTGTGGCTGCTTGGAACTGATGGCGAATTTGAAGAGGGTGAGCCGCGGGAACTTATAAAGAATGGCAGTATCAATCGGTTCTTTGATAATGAGGAAGTTGTTTTTAATAGGGAAACAGTGCGCTTTGAAAAAAGTAATGTATAGTGCAGAGTAGTCGTCAGACCTCTAAGATGAACATAAATCGCCTACAGCGAATACAAAGATTTGCGTTTATTACAATAATTGTACCCGCTACACGGTATTAATTCTATGTTCAATTTTGCCCGTAGGGCATTCATTTTTGTAAAAAACGAATGATGAAATTTTCCCCGTAGGGGATTTATTTAAAAATGTAATCGAAACCAATATGAGAAATATCAATACTATCTGTTTTGCATTCCTTTTCCTGCTGATTGTCAGTGCTACTTTCGCACAAAAGCAAAAGGTTGACCTTATAGTTCACAATGCCAACATCTATACTGTCAATGCTCAATTTGAAACTGTAGAAGCCTTTGCAGTGGACAATGGAAGATTTGTCGCCATTGGCTCAACAGATCAAATTCTTGATGAGTATAGTTCTGATGCGGTAGTGAATGCGGAAGGCCGATTTATCTATCCTGGTTTCAACGATGGACACAGTCATTTCCTGGGTTATGGAATGACGAAAACAAAATATGCCAATTTGGTAGGGACAACTTCATACGATGAGGTAATTGAACGCCTTGCTGGTCATCTTGAAAAGTATCCTTCAGAATGGGTGCTCGGCAGGGGATGGGACCAAAATGACTGGGAAGACCAATCCTGGCCAAGCAAAGAAAAACTGGACGAGCTATTTCCTGACAATCCGGTTGTACTTACACGTATTGATGGTCATGCTGTATTGATAAATTCAAAGGCTTTGCAAATTGCAGGAATTGATTACCGAGCAAAAGTTGATGGTGGCGAAATCCTGCTGAAAAATGGAGAGCCAACAGGTGTTTTAATTGACAATGCCATTGGGCTCATTCGTACTTTTATTCCTGATTTTAGTATTTCTGACAAAACAAAAGCTTTGCTGGAAGCTGAAAAAGATTGTTTTGCAGCCGGTTTAACAACGGTTACTGATGCAGGTTTGGATAAATTGGAAGTGCAGCTTATTGATAGTCTTCAAATAGCAGGAGAATTGAAAATGCGTGTGTACGCCATGTTGAGTCCAACACAGGAGAATTTTGATTTCTATTTTCCAAAGGGCCCAATTCATACGGGTAGACTGACAGTAAGTTCAGTAAAACTTTACGCCGATGGTGCATTGGGTTCGCGTGGGGCATTACTCTTAAAACCCTATTCCGACGACCCCGAAAATTCAGGACTGCAGCTTCACCCCAATGCCTATTATCAAAAAGTTTGCAAGATGGCTTACGAAGCGGGTTACCAGGTAAACACCCACGCCATTGGTGATTCGGGCAATCGTTTGATGTTAAAAACTTATGCGCAGTCTCTTCAGGAAAAAAATGACAGGCGCTGGCGTGTCGAACATGCGCAAATTGTAAGGCCGGAGGACCTGCATTATTTTAAGGATTATTCAATTATCCCTTCTGTACAGGCCACACATTGCACTTCCGATATGTATTGGGCAGACGAACGCCTGGGACCGGGGCGCATCAAAACGGCTTATGCATACAAACAATTGCTGTTACAAAATGGCTGGCTTATCAATGGCACCGATTTTCCTATTGAAGCTATTCATCCCTTAAAAACTTTTTATGCTGCTGTGGCACGAATGGACGAAAAGGGATGGCCTGAGGGCGGATTTCAAATGGAAAATGCCATCAGTCGTGAAGAGGCGCTACGTTCCATCACCATCTGGCCCGCCAAAGGAAGTTTCGATGAAAAGGAGAAAGGGAGTATTGAGATTGGAAAGTTGGCTGATTTTGTTGTACTTGAAAAAGATCTCTTAACCGTGCCTGTTGAGGAATTGCCGAATATTCAGATTTTGGGTACTTATGTTGAAGGGGAGTTGGTTTTTGGGGAGTAGTAGTTAGAAATAACCTTCCAGAGTCTGGAAGACCTGGAAGCGTTGTTGATCACGCCAACTAGATTGAGTTTGTAAATAATCCTTCTATAAACTGTGTTGTATGATTAAGTTGCCGGTTTAAGTCGCAGAAACCAGGGTTTACTGCTTCAGGAACTTAAGCGTCTGAACGCCCTCTCCGCCTGCAATCTTAAGGAAATACATTCCACTACTGTAATTAGATCCGTTGATGGAGAATTCATGAGTTCCTGCTGCCTGTTGACCTTCGAAAACATTCTCTACCTGTTTACCGTTCATGTCGTAGAGTGCTATCTTGACGAGACCTTTATTCTCGAGAGTGTATTTGAGAGTAGTGTTAGACGTGAAAGGATTGGGGAAGTTGGTTGCTTCGTAATCTGGAGGCGCGGGAATTTCTGGAGTGCCGACCATAGTACCTAGATCTACATCAAGAGTGTAGGTTGAAGACTGCCCTGTAGGAGTTTGTGCAGTGACTGTAATATTGTAGACTGAATCATTAACTTGATGAACAAGAACTTCAGTTTCTAAACCCACCCCATCAGCAGAAACATCTGGAACCAGATTGGGGTCAGATATAGTCATTTTGTACTTATTGCCCCATTTGGCACCCGTGTGAGTAACTACTGACTCCGGCATGAAGTTTTCTATTACGACATCACCATTGGCGGTCTTTAGAACCATCCGATCTAAATCTTCGTCGTCATCTGGAGGACTAGAACCTTCAGTGTTTTCTGGGGCAGAGTAACCAGATTTCTTCTTAAAATGATCTTCCATAAACATCGAGATAATCTCAGGATTCCACGGATTGCCCACACCACCATCACTAATATTTTCTAAGGTAGTGTTAGTTGCAGCACCAGAACCAGAATAGGGACTAGTCTCGTTCATTTCTTCTTGGTTCCTTTTATTTTGAGCAAAATCTGGATTAACCTGAACATTGTAAATGTTATTGAGTATGCTGTCAACTTTCTCAGGATTTGCAGCAGTAGTATAACTAAAACCTGGATCGAAAGGCGTGGGTGCAGTTGTATCCCAGTCCATAATATATTTAGCAAGGTGATTAGGAATCTTGAAAGTAACTGAAGTAGGTTGATTGGTCGCAGTATCAGTATATGCGATGGTACACTCGATATCATACCTGTCAAACTTACGGTCAATTTCCCCCATAACACCATGGTGACCGTCCTGCTGACTAGAAAGCATATAGTGGACTTTGATTGGTTGCTCACCCATGGTGTCGGGAACTACTTGCAGTGTTCCAAAAACATTTCCCCACATCCCTGGATCTAAAGCTGCAATATTATCAGAATAATCAACAGCATGCCAATAACCGTTCTGAGTGGTATTATCCACATCATTGAGTTTGATTTGCGTAACTTGCCCCGCACTAATGTCATTAACCCAGGGCCGTTGAATCTGACCCGTGGTCCACTCGGTTTGATTATCTGTGGTTTCTATTTCAGTCTGGTCAGTGGTTTGAGCCTTAATCTGTAATGAGAAGAGTGATGCAGCAATTATTGCTATGGCCAATGCTTTCATGCTTTTCATGGTCGTTCCGGTTATCATGTTTTTTTAATTTCAACTGTTGGTCAAATGACTACAATTGGATTTAGTTTGTAACTGGGTTAAGTTTACAAATAATCCTTCTAAAACTTTGTTGTATGTTTAAGTCACAGTATCTTAAACCAGAGTTGATAAAAGGGGGATTTTCAATTCTTTTCATTTCCAAATTATCAAATTTTATTCATGATAACCCTGCGGCTCAACATGAATGGTTACTTTTAAATTGGGCAACTTTTCTTTTAATTCTTCCTCAATACGGTCGCAAAGGTCGTGGGAATCAGAAACGGTCATATTGCCGGGAACTTCCAAATGAAAATCAACCTCACGGTTCGAACCGGCTTTGCGCGTGCGCAACATATGAAAATCCATCCCGGTAGTATTGATTTGTTTCTGAATTACTTTATTGATGATGCCCACTTCTTCCGCAGGTAATGCATTATCGGTAAGCGGACGAAATGCTTCGACAAGAATTTCAAAGGCTTCTTTTAAAATATAAGAGGCGACAACAATGGCGGCAACCGGGTCTAAGAAATGCCAGCCGGTAAAATAGATTACCAACAAGCTAATCCCCACACCGGCCGAAGTATAAACATGGGTGCTTAAATGAAGCGCATCTGCTTTTAATGCAACCGAATCGGTTTCTTTTGCAACTTTGTAAATGCGGCGGCTGACAAACAAATTAATCAGTGCCGATGCCATCATTACCACAAAACCAAGCCCTAATCCCATGTGATCTATTGCCTGACTACCGTCAATTAATCTGTTGACTGCATGATAAATAATCCATCCCGAAGCAACAAAAATCAGAAGGGCTTCTACAACAGCAGAAATATTCTCGAATTTACCATGCCCGTAAGGATGGCCTTCATCGGCGGGGGTTTCAGAAATTTTAACAGAAAAATACGCCATCACCGCTGCCAGCAAATCTATAAGGGTGTGGACAGCCTCGGAGAGGATACTCACCGATCCGCTGAAAAGGCCAACGGCGGTATTAAGAATGATCAAAAAGCTATTTGACCAGATGGAAAGGCTGGCGGCTTTTGATTTCTTATTTGATTTTTCTTGCATTGAAAAGCAAACGTAGTGAAAAAAACAACTGGATTAAGTTTGTTTATAAACTGGGTTAAGTTTGCAACTTAACACAAACTGGGTTAAGTTTGTAACTTAACCTTTCTAATACCAAACTGGGTTAAGTTTGCAACTTAACCCTTCTAATACGTTGTTGTATTTGTTGAATGTTTAAGTCACAGACTTAAACCAGAGATGTGTACAATATTTGTTGGCACGCGGAAAATCCGCGCGCTAGTTCAGGGACTTAAACCAGAGATGTGTACAATATTTGTTGGCACGCGGAAAATCCGCGCGCTAGTTCAGGGACTTAAACCAGGGACGCAAACAATATTTGTTGGCACGCGAAAAATCCGCGCGCTAGTTCAGGGACTTAAACCAGAGATGTGTACAGTATTTGTTGGCACGCGGAAAATCCGCGCGCTAGTTCAGGGACTTAAACCAGAGATGTGTACAATATTTGTTGGCACGCGGAAAATCCGCGCGCTAGTTCAGGGACTTAAACCAG
>QMPA01000235.1 GCA_003650365.1 Bacteroidota bacterium
AGCCTTTAAGACGAAAGAAAAACGAAGAAAATAGCAAAAATACTGCTCAAAAATCAGAAAATGGGCATCAAATGAATAAAAAATTGATCAAAGAATAAATTGGCTGGTTTTGCAAAGGTCTCGGATTTATGAATTGGATACGGATTGGGCAACACCTGCAAATTCGACTTTCTCGAAGGTGCAAAATTTGGGTGTTAATGCTTTTAGTGGAAATTTTAGTGGCGATTGGAACAATATTCCACAACCCGGTACTCCCCAAAAACTAGATGGAATTTCTACAGTGCTGATGTATCGGGCACAGTACCGAAACTTTGACGGAACGCAAAAAATTGTATGTACACATACCATTGCCGAGAGCTCAACCGAAGCTGTCCTCAGGTGGTATGAACTGGAAAATACAGGCAGCAGTTGGGCCATTGTTCAACAGGGAACATACAACCCTGATAATGTAAGCCGCTGGAATGCAAGTATTGCCATGAACGATGCCGGACAAATTGCGATGGGTTATTCAGTTGCCAATAGCTCAATTTATCCCGGCATTAGGTATTGTGGACAAACAGCAGGCGCTGCATCAGGGATTATGGATATAGCTGAGACAAACATCTGGACGGGTGCTTATTCACAAACTGGAATCAATCGCTGGGGCGACTACAGCAACATCAGCGTTGACCCTGCCGGTGGTACTGGTTTTTGGTATACCAATGAGTATAAAAGTAGTTCTTCGCATGGCACAAGGATAGCTGAGATTACTTTCCCGGCTTCATGTACAACACCAACCACTCAGGCAAGTAATTACTCACTTGTTAGTGCATCAGATAATTCTTTAGAAATCTCATGGAACAGGGGGAATGGTGATGCTGTACTTGTTGTAGCAAGGGAGGGAAATCCTGTGAACGCAAACCCTATTTCAGGAAATACCTATACTGCCAATACAGTATTTGGTACAGGTGATGAAATAGGTGTGGGTAATTTTGTGGTTTATAATGGAGCAGGAACCTCGGTGATTATTAATTCACTGGAGCAAGGAACGAATTATCATTTTTCAATTTATGAATATTTCAATTCAGGAGTTTGTTATGCTATTCCCAGGTTAACAGCAAATGCCACTACAAGTGGGTGTACGCCTTGTGTTTCCGATGGAAATACGGCTTATCAGACCAGCACTACTTATGTTGGCATCAACACGCTGAGTAAGGCATCGGCAAAACCTGCTGCATATAGTGATTACACAGCAATATCCACAAACTTGGAAGTTGGGAGTACTCACAATCTAAATGTGAGGGTAAATACAGACGGCCCTTACACCGTACATACCAAGGTCTGGATAGACTGGAATCAGGATTGCGATTTTGACGATACTGGTGAAACTTTTGATCTGGGAACAGCAACGAATGTAACAGACGGATTAACAAACTTGTCCCCACTTAGTACTTCGGTTCCGGTTGATGCATTGATAGGCAGCACTATTATGAGGGTTTCTACAAAATTTAATTCCGACCCTACATCCTGTGAGACAGCTTATGATGGTGAAGTAGAAGATTATACAATTAATGTTCTGCCTGGCAGTACTACCTGGAATGGAACCAACACAGACTGGAACGATTCTGACAACTGGCCAAATGGTGTTGTTCCGAATTCATCTTATGAGGTTGTAATTCCTACTGCCCCGGTACATGGAAGTTTTCCTGTAATTCAATCAGGTGTTAATGCCAAATGTTACAGCCTTACCCTTGAGAATGGGGCAACAATAACCATAAACGGTACATTGGAAGAGGTAAAATAGTTTGTGTTAAATGAAAAAGGTGCTGGTTTGAAATCAGCACCTTTTTTTTGTAATATGCCCTTAAGTTGAGGCCTTTGCAAAACCTCAACAAACTGTCCTTCGGAATCCCGAGGCCTCGGGATGAAGAATCTTAACGTTCAGGAATTCAGATATTAAAGATTCTTCGCTATCACTCAGAAAGACAAAATTCAATGTTTTGCAAAGGTCTCAACTTATAAACGCTGCTAACGAATAGGATTCGCCATCACCGCTTCTACTTCTTCAATGGTTTTTGGAATGTGTTTTCCCAAAACACGGTAGCCGGTTTCTGTAACCAAAATATCATCTTCAATACGAATACCGCCAAAATCTTTGTAGGTTTCTACTTTATCATAATTGATGAAATCCATAAATTTACCTTCATTCCTGAATTGGTCAATCAGTGCGGGGATAAAATAAATTCCTGGTTCAACGGTGAGTACATATCCGGGTTTCAGTTCTTTCCCCAACCTTAAATAGGCTGTTCCGAAGGTAGTGGCTCTCTTGGTGTTTTCATCGTAGCCTACATAATCTTCGCCAAGGCCTTCCATATCGTGTACATCCATTCCCATCATATGTCCCAATCCGTGGGGCATGAACAGTGTGTGTGCTTCAGCTTTCAGGGCAGCATCTGTATCGCCTTTCATGAGACCTGCTTTTTTCAGTCCTTCGATGATGGTACGGGCAGCAAGAAAATGAATTTCGCGGTATTTAATTCCGGGTTTGATGGCTTCGATGGCAGCCATGTTTGCATCCAAAACAACCTGGTAAATTTCAGCTTGCCTTTCGTTAAATTTCCCACCAACAGGAACTGTTCTGGTAATATCGCTCGAATAATGCAATTGGGTTTCAGCACCGGCATCGGTAACCATCATACGGCCTTCTTCTAATGTATTACCGTGATAATGGTTGTGCAGAGTTTGCCCGTCCATGCTGAGGATAATCGGGAAAGAAACCGGTCCGCCCAAAGCCAGTGAGATACCTTCGATGGTTCCTGCAATTTCCTGTTCCACAACACCCGGCATAGCCATCCGCATGGAAGTGGTGTGCATTTTATAAGCAATATCAACGGCTTTTTCGATGTCTGCAATTTCAAATTCGTCTTTGATTTCTTTCAGTTTGACAACGGCTTTAATTAAATCGACAGATGCTGCTGCTTTGACTTTTGCATTCGGAATGCCAAGAAGTGCAGTCAACTCAATAACTGTTTCGCCGCGGTAGGTGGGGAGGAAGTGAATATTTTGTCCTTTGTCCATGGCCGATTTTATAAATCCGGCAAGATCTCCGTAAGGAGCTGTGTTTGTGATTCCGGCTTCAGTAGCCATGTCGGCTACTTTGGGTTGCTCACCCATCCAAATAATGTCGTCAATATCAAAGTCGTTTCCGAAGATGTAATCTTTGTCATTATCCACATCCATTACGCCAGCAAAACCTGGATGGTCGAGACCGAAGAAATAAAGGAAATGGCTGTCCTGGCGGAAATGATACTGGTTGGCAGGATAATTAAAAGCTGCATCCACATTGCCCAAAAACAGGGCGATTCCCGAGCCGAGCTCTTTTTTTAATTTGTTTCTTCTGTTGGTATAAATTTCTTTTTTAAACATATTTTGAATTTTTAAAATTATTAAGTGATTTTAAGGAGCGTAAAAGTAGGACATTTGTTCGGAATCAGCTCTATAACAATATGAAACTTTATTGCGGGAGGCTTGTTTTGAATGTGGAGAATGGGGGATTCCGGGCAATAAGGGGCATATGGGAAATAGGGGGAATAAGGGTGATAGGGAATACGGGTAATAAGGGGTATAAAGGAAATAGGGGCAATAAGGCTAAGGGAAATAGGGGGAATAAGTGGGGGTCAGGAAATTGATTATTTGGATTCAAATTACCCTTATTACCTAATACCCTATTTCCCTTATTTCCGACAACCCAGATTTATAAAGGCCGCCTTGATGTGATGCCCCTGTAATCCACTTCATTGTACCATGTCGGGTCTCCGGTAATAAAACCCGAAGTCAGCAAGTAAAACTTTTCGGCAGCTTCCACATGTACCCAATGCGAAGTACCTTCGATGGTAACAATTTCGGCGTTCGGGAAATTATACCTGATTTGCTCAAAATCTTCCAGTAAAATATAATCGGAAGCGCCACCTTTGATGAACAAACTTGGTTTGTCAAACTTAATAATGGTGTCGATGGCATCGAACATGGAATCCAGGTTTGTTTCAATTCCCGGCAGATAAATCCGCCATTCAAAACTGTTGTCGCTTTTGCGGTGAAGGTTCTTTAAAATAAATTGCCGGATGCGTATTTCGGGAATATATTTTGCGAGTTCCTCTTCAACTTCCCTACGGTTTTTCACTATTGACAAATCCACTGATTTCATGGCTTGAATTATCTTTCGATGATGGGGCCTCGGTCCGTATGTTTTCATGGTAATGTCAACCACAATGAGTTTCTTAACCATAAAAGGATTCTCCAGTGCAAATCGCATGGCAACTTTTCCTCCCATCGAATGTCCGATGATAATTGGTTCGTCAATTTCTTGTTCATCAATAAAATCAAATAAATCATCCGTAAGGGCCAAATAGTTGAAATTATCGCTTTGCGGAGACTGCCCGTGATTGCGCATATCAAGGATGAAAACCTCGAATCCTTCGACTGCAATTCGTTTTCCGTAACTTACCCAATTATCAGAAATACCAAATAATCCATGAAGGATAAGAAGGGGCTGATTGCCCGGCTTGCCAAATTTGCGGTGGAAGAGTTGCATGGGGCAAAAGTAGGGAATTGCACTAATTTCTGGAAAGTGATCGGCTGACTCTTTTTCGCTGCAAAAAGTCAGCCGATCACTGTTTAAACTTTTGACCTCATCCAATTAAGCATAAAACCTCAATAAATTCTCAACTCCATACAATGGGTAAACATGTATTTTGTCGTATTGACTAAAGTTTTCCAGGGAAATCCTGACTCCCAGGGGAATATTCTTTTCTTTCAGAAATAAAAATAAACTTTGCATTTTTCCCTGTGTTCCTGATTTTACTTCAACGGGGATTATATTTGTATTTATTTGTAACAGATAATCTACTTCTGCATTGCTGCCACGCTTTTCGCGATGCCAGTAGTATAATTGGGGTCTGGCATGGGGCGAGAAGTATTTTATGAATTCCATTCCAACAAATTGCTCTGCCAGGTTGCCTTTATTTATTGTTGAAAAATCATTAGCCAGCAAATGGTTCGAAAGATTGAGGCCCAGTATTCTTTGGAAAATTCCATGGTCGAACAAGATCACTTTGAACTTATTTGGACGGACACCTGCCCCCAGTGGCAATCCGCTTGCTGAGCTGTGTTGGACTTTATAAGCCAGACCTGCCATTACAAGTAGTTGGAGCGTTTCTTTGATTTGTTTTTGATTGGCAGTATTGGATGCTTTTGAAAATGTAAATTTATTTCCAGATATTGAATTGAATTTCAATAAATCTTTTCATGTCAATAATTGATTGTACTAAATATAGGGGCAAAGATAATGCAAAAATAACCAAAAGTCAAGGCAAAGATGTTATATAAATTACAAAATATCAAGGCAAAGAGTGACTTTAAACCGCGCTCATCCAGATTTATAATCTGGATGCATTGAGATTAAGATTTCTAATCTTATTAAAAGAAATACTACTTCTGAATTTTACACAAACCTCACCACCTCCTCAAAAGGCTTCCTGATTTTATTCCCTTTCTTCTGAAAACCATCATGCGGATAACCCAGCGGGCTAATGCAATAAATTACCTCGTTTTCTTTCAGGCCAATGGCCTTTGCCAGTTTTTTGTAATCGTAAGCGATGATCCAGCAGGTGCCGACCCCTTCGTTTTCAGCAGCAAGAATGATGTGATCCATCGTAATGGCAAGGTCGGTTTCTATGGAGTTGTAATTATCATAACCCCTTACCCACGATTTTGATTTGTCGCCAACAACGACTAAAATATGAGGTGCTTGTTTAAACCATTCCTTATGGTAGCATTGCCTTACTTCTTCCAGTTTTTCTTTGGAA
>QMPA01000236.1 GCA_003650365.1 Bacteroidota bacterium
AATTCACAATAAGGATTATTCCGTTGTGAAAACATTTAAAGCGGTCTGGTGTAAACTGGATCGCTTTTTTTCTTGGTGTCACATCTAATTTTAGCCTGTCTCCAAAAATAACGAATAATCTAATTGGATGACTTCTAAATTACATACTTCCACCGTAGTCAAGGCTTGACTCAAAGTCAAACCTTGACTAATTTAATCCTCTTCTTCCAACCCAAAATATTTTTATCTTTGCCGCTTGTTAAAATTACCATGAGTTTACTAACTTTAGATCAAGTTTCTGGTATTCAATCACTGCTTTCTGAAAAGCGTAGGATTGTACTGACAACCCATACCAATCCGGATGGTGATGCCATCGGCTCTTCAATGGCCATGTCACGTTATTTGCGGAAAAAGGGTCATGATGTTATAGCTATTGTCCCCAATCAGTTTCCTGGTTTTCTGTCATGGATTCCGGGTGTTGGTGAAATGTTGACTTATGAGAACAAAGCAAAAGCCTGTCAGCTGGCATTGCGAGAAGCTGATTTGGTTTTCTGTTTAGATTACAATGCTTTGAACAGGGTAGGGACACTCACTGATATATTAAAGAAAACAGAAGCTCCACGCATATTAATTGATCACCACATCGATCCTGAAACGGCAAGTTTTAAATATTGTTTTTCAACGACCAATACTTCATCAACTGCCGAGTTGGTTTTTGATTTTATGGAATTGATGGGCGATACAGATTTGATTGACAAGGAAATAGCCGAGTGCCTTTATACGGGAATTATTACCGATACCGGATCGTTTAGCTTTTCGGCAAACAATGAAAAAACCTACCGTGTAACTGCTGAGCTAATCCACCATGGCCTTGATGCTTTAAAAATCCACAGACTGATTTATGATACTTTTTCAGAAGACAGGCTGCGTTTATTGGGTCATGCCATCAGTAACAGGATGGTGGTTTGGGATGAGTTGAAAACAGCACTAATTTATTTTGACAGGAATGACTTAAAAGAATTCAACTACCAGGTTGGAGATGCCGAAGGTGTTGTTAATTTTCCTTTGTCGATGGAAAAAATCAATTTGTCGATATTGATAACCGAGCGGGATAAAAAGATCAGGATGTCATTTCGTTCAAAAGGTGATTTTTCAGTAAACCAATTGGCACGACAGTATTTTAATGGTGGCGGGCATAAAAACGCGGCAGGTGGTACTTACTTTAAATCTGTTCCGGAAACCATTAAGGCCATTAAACATATTCTGAGCGAATGCAAGGAAGACCTGAACTATAAAATTGATTATTGAAGTGAGAAAGTTAGCATTAAATATGCTTTTTTTTATCGCCATAGCTATCCTGATGGCAGCTTGCAATGATGATGGTAGAACGGAGAAGCCTTCAAAAGAAACATTATTGAAGGCGAACCGGCAGTTGGTGAAGCAGGAAAAAGAAGAAATTGAAAGGTATATCGACAGGCATGGATGGGAGATGGATGAAACAGGAAGTGGCCTTCGGTATTTTATATTTGAGCAAGGGAATGGTGAGCAGGCAGAAGCTGGAAAAACAGCTGTTTTGTCTTATACTACCCGTTTAATTACTGGCGAGCTCATTTATTCATCAGCCGAAACCGGTTTAAAAAGCTTTGTAATCGGTCATGGCGGTGTTGAAAGTGGATTGGAAGAAAGCGTATTGCATATGCAAGTGGGAGATAGCGCAAGATTGATCATCCCATCACATTTGGCATATGGTCTTGTAGGCGATGACAATAAAATCACTGGCCGTTCCACATTGATTTATGAAATTAAATTAGTTGATCTTAAATAATAATAGAATCTTATTCAAATGAAAAAAACAATCTTATTTACATTGATGTTGGCTGTAATCAGCCTTTTTACCGTTTCGTGCCAAACAGGTAGTTCTGATGGTTTCTCGGAAACAGAATCTGGTCTTTTTTACAATTTTGCAGAAAGGAGCGACAATACTGAAACTCCCAATGAAGGAGATTTTGTGACAATAAATATGACTTATGGCACTGCCGATTCAGTCATGTTTAATAGCGCGGATTTACCCCAGAAAATGGAAATTCCTGTGGTAGCCACTGTTCATCAGGCAGACCTTTATGAAGGGCTGAAGTTAATGCATATTGGCGACAGTGCTATTTTTAAGTGTAATGCTGACTCAGTATTTATCAAGTTGTTCCGTATCCCCAAAGCACCTCCAGGGCTTGATTCACTAGACTTTATCTATTTTAATGTAAAGATGTTGGATATTAAAACCGAAGCCGAAATGCAGGCAGCAATGGAAGCCGAAACAGAGATGGCAAGAAATGAGGAAACCGTAAAACGCAATACTTATTTAGACGAACATTACCCCAATGCCGAACCCAGTGCTACCGGATTGTATTATGTACAGACCAAAAAAGGTAGTGGAAGCAAACCGGAAGTGGGGAAGAAAGTAAAAGTACATTATACCGGAACTTTTTTAGATGGAACAAAATTCGATAGTTCTGTTGACAGGGGACAGCCATTCGAGTTTCCTTTGGGAAAAAGTCAGGTAATTAAAGGTTGGGACGAAGGTATTGCCAATATGCAAAAAGGTGAAAAAGGTATTTTAATTGTTCCTTCAGAGCTGGCTTATGGACCTGGTAGAAGAGGTATTCCTCCATTTTCAACACTGGTTTTCGAAGTCGAATTGGTCGATTTTGAGAATTAGTATTTCGTCTCTTAAATAAAATAAATGGCCGGTGACTGTTTGATAAAGATGGTCACTGGCTTTTTTTAAAACAATACTGTCATGAAAAATTATTGGAAAAAACTGCTGGTAATCATAGTGCTGGGACTTTCTCTTAGCGGATGCATAGAACAATTTCCCGGCTTTGAAAGAGCAGACAATGGTGTTTATTATAAAATACATTACCAGGGTACAGATGCTCAAAGACCGCAAACCTCTGATTGGGTTATCATTAATATGGATTACCGTCTTGAAGATTCGTTGATGTTTAGCAGTACCGATCTTGATGAACCATTGCGTTTCCCAATAATTGAACCTATGTTTGAGGGAGATCTTTATGCAGGACTTTCATTAATGGGTATTGGCGATTCGATGACATTTGCCGTGGTGGCCGATTCGTTTTTCTTAAAAACAGTTTATTTGGAAAAGCTTCCACCCAACATAAAGCCGGGAAGTCCAATGTATTATGATGTTAAACTCTTGCAGATATTCACGCAAGAAGAACATCAATTAGAAGCCCAAAAAGAAGGTGACAGAAAACTAAAAGAAGAATTTGACCTGCTTTATGCGTACCTGAAAGAAAACAAAATTAAAACTCAACCAACAGCATCCGGATTGTATGTAATTGACATTGAAAAAGGCAAAGGAAAGAAACCTGTTAATGGAGATATGTGCAGCGTTTTTCTGACGGTGAAACATTTGGATGGAAAAGAATTGTTCACGAATTTCGGAGAAAACCCACTTGCCATCGAGTTTGGGAAAGAGTTTGACACAAAAGGTTTGATGGAAGGATTGGGCATGATGCACGAGGGTGGTAAAGCCACCTTGATTGTACCTTCCGAAATTGGAGTTGGGCCTGGTGGAAAAGACGGCGTTCCACCTTTTACTACCATTGTTTACGAAGTAAAACTGGACAAGATTAAAACTGTTGAAGAGGTCAAAAAGGATCGTGCTGAACAGAAAAAGATGAAGGAACAACAAGATCAGGAAAGAAGGGATGAGGAGCAAAACAGGATTAATGCTTATTTACAGCGCAATAATCTTCAGACAACTCCACTCCAATCCGGCTTGTTTTTTATCCTGACCCAGGAAGGGGAGGGTGATTATCCGGGCGATGGCGATAAAGTAAAAGTGCATTACATACTTCAGACTACCGAAGGTAAACAGCTTCAGTCATCCTACGATCAAAACAAAACGTTTGGTTTTGAATTGGGTAATGGTGAGGTTATCAAAGGCTGGGAAGAAGCCATCAGGCTTATGAAAAAAGGATCGAAAGCTACAATTATTGTACCTTCCAAACTGGCTTACGGTAGCAAGGACAGAAATAGGGACATGCCCGCTTACACACCCTTGGTTTTCGATTTGGAACTTGTGGATATTGAGTAAGTAATGGATTCTGACTGTACGGATTGACTGTTTGGGAGATGGATGGGTCTTTGTCTTTTCAGATTGAAGTGAGTTTGTTGATTAAAAAAACTACAATACCCTAAGCTCCGTCCGTCGGTTCTTCTTCCTGCCTGTTTCGCTTGCGTTAGAAGCAATAGGTTTTGAATCACCGTAGCCTTTGTAATCAAGTCGGATGGCATTAATTCCTTTAGAAATCAGGAAATTATAAACAGCAAATGCCCTGTCAGCTGACAGCTTTTGATTGTATGACGCATCACCAATATTATCAGTATGACCAGCAATAAGCAGGCGTAATTCAGTGTTTTCCAAAAGCATTTCAAGCAGCTTATTTAATTCTGCAGACGAAGATGTTTTTAGTTTGGCACTGTTGAAATCGAAGAAAATATTGTCGAGGGTAATTTGTGTTCCCGTTTTTATGGGACTTAATTTGAATATTTGTTGAAAAGTTTTCGTGCTATCGACTTGTTTAAGATTGAGGTTTCTGGAATAAAAAAGATAGCCCTTTTTGGTGATGTTAAAAGCATAATCTGTACCGGGATGAAGCACCATCAGGAATTCCCCGGTCAAGTGGTCTGAGCTTGTTGAGTCTGCAATTTGGTTGTTCAACAAATTTGTCAGCACAACTTTTGCCTCCAGCAATTTGTCAGTCTTCGCATCCATTACTGCACCATTGACAAACAATACTCTTTCGGGTTTGATTTGTTCATACATTGGAACACTATAAATATCGAATCCACCTTTTCCATCATCCCTATCCGAAGATATCCATGCCTTTTCCCCATCAAGGCTGACAAAAATATTGATTTCATTGTCCTTTGTATTGATAGGGTAGCCCAGGTTTTGTGCCCGGCTCCACTGGCCAACAACATCTTTTCGTGAGATGAATAAATCAAAACCACCCATGCCAAACCTTTTGTTCGAGGAAAAGAACAAAGTTTTGCCATCAGCATGAAGAAATGGTGCCATTTCATCTCCCGGTGTATTAATACTATCGCCCAGATTAATCGGAGGACTCCATTTGCCACTCTCAAGTTTAATCGATTTCCAAATATCAGCCCCTCCTTTTCCGCCACTGCGTTTGGATGAAAAAAACAAAGACTTCCCATTTGCCGATATTACGGGCTGCGAATCCCACCACTGCGAGTTTACAAATGTCCCAAGATTGGATGGTGCTTCCCAAATTGAACCTTTTCGGAATGAAACATACAAATCGCAATTCCCATAACTGTTGGGCCAATGGCAACCTGTAAAATACATCTTGCGGCCATCCACCGAAATGCTCATTCCACCCAAATCAAGGTTTTCCTGCCAGCTAAGCGGTATTGCAATAGGACGGTTCCACTTCTCGTTTTTCAATACCGATTGGTAAAAACCTTCAGCGAATATTCTTTCATTTTCCCGGACAGTTCCCCGTGGAATTTTTCGTGTCAGTATGATTTGATCTGTTGTCTCTTTCACAAAATTGATGTATTCATCGGAAGTACTGTTAATAGAGTCGCCCATATTTACGGGAGAAACACCGCTTGGATTTTGAATGGCATGTGTTGCAAAATGGGCGCTCTCAAGGGCGACTTCTCCCACTTGCCTGAGGTGAAGGCTTATTTCAGAAAAACTTAAAAACTGCTCAATGTGTTGTTCTGATTCTTCATATTTGCCAAGATCAAAACTTAGATTTC
>QMPA01000237.1 GCA_003650365.1 Bacteroidota bacterium
AGGGAACTCAGAAAAAATCCAACAGAAGCTGAAGCACTGCTTTGGGCAAACCTTCGCAAAAACAAAACGGGACACCGCATCCGTAGACAACATGCCATTGAGAATTACATTGTTGATTTTGTGTGTATCAGAAAAATGACCGTTATTGAAATTGATGGGAAAATTCATGATTATCAAAAAGAAGATGATAAAAATAGGATTATAACACTTGAAAAGAATGGATTTACGGTAATTCGTTTTAAAAATGAGGAGGTATTTGAAGATATTGAAAAAGTTATTGGGGGCATAAAATCTTATCTTGACAGTAAGGTTTTTGAGGAAGAAAATACCCCACCCCGGCCCTCCCCCAAGGGGAGGGAGGAGGACTCTTCCCAAGATTTAGGAGCAACCCCCCAAGTCCTCCCCTCGGGGGAGGATTTAGGTGGGGTCGAAGTTTTCACCACCCGCCCCGATACCCTCTTCGGTGCTACTTTCATGGTGTTGGCGCCCGAACACGAATTGGTGGAACAGATTGTTACACTTGATCGTAAAGAGAAAGTAAAGGAATATGTGCAATGGGCAAAGAACCGTTCGGAGCGTGAAAGAATGACAGAGGTCAAAAAAATATCCGGTGAATTTACAGGAGCTTATGCCATCAATCCTTTAAACAATCAAAAAATCCCTATTTGGATTGCCGATTATGTACTTGCGGGCTATGGTACCGGGGCTATTATGGCAGTACCGGGCCACGACAGCCGCGATTTTGCCTTTGCCCGTCATTTTGAATTGCCCATTATTCAGGTCGTAACCCGTGAAGGCGAAGAGCAAACAGAGCCCACTAGCTGGGAAACTTCCTACGATTCAAAAGAAGGCATCATGATTAATTCGGGATTTATTACCGGATTAAATGTCAAGGAAGCCATCAGCACAAGCATTCAGAAGATTGAAGAAATGGGCATTGGATACGGAACAATTAATTACCGGCTTCGTGATGCCATTTTCAGCCGTCAGCGTTATTGGGGAGAACCGTTTCCCATGTATTACAAAGACGGAATGCCTTACCCATTGGATGAAAAAAACCTTCCTTTAAAATTACCTGCTGTAGATAAATATTTACCAACAGAGAGTGGTGAACCACCATTGGCCAGGGCCGAGAATTGGGTGACTACTGACGGTTATCCTCTGGAAACCAATACTATGCCAGGATTTGCCGGTTCGAGTGGTTATTATCTCCGGTATATGGATCCACAAAATTCAGGAGCCTATTTTTCCAAAGAAGCCAATCAATACTGGCGCAATGTTGACCTTTATATTGGAGGCGATGAACATGCTGCCGGTCACTTAATTTATTCCCGTTTTTGGAATAAATTCTTATTTGATTTGGGTTTGGTTTGCGAAGAAGAACCTTTTAAAAAATTGATTAACCAGGGAAAAATTCAGGGAAGATCGAGCTTTGTTTACCGGGTTCAGGGGACCAATCAGTTTGTTTCTTACAACCTTCGGAAAGAGTATAAAACCCAGAGACTGCATGCCGACATCAACATGGTTGATAATGATGTTTTGGATGTTGAAGCTTTCAAAAACTGGATGCCCGAATTTCACAATGCTGAGTTTATTCTGGAAGATGGTAAATACATTTGTGGTTCCGAAGTCGAGAAAATGTCCAAGTCGAAACACAACGTGCAAAATCCGGATGAACTGATAGAAAAATATGGGGCTGACACCTTGCGTCTTTATGAAATGTTTTTGGGCCCGCTGGAGCAGGACAAACCCTGGGATACCAATGGGATTGAAGGTGTTTTCCGCTTCCTGAAAAAACTGTGGCGATTGTATTTTGATGACAATGATGACTTGATTGTAACAGATGATAAGCCAAGTGATGAGGAATTCAAATCACTTCACAAGACCATCAAAAAAATCCAATCCGACATCGAGCGTTTTTCATTCAATACCGGTGTGAGTGCCTTCATGATTTGTGCCAATGAATTAACAGACCTCAAATGCCACAAACGCGGAATACTGGAACCCTTGGCCATAATCCTCTCCCCTTATGCACCGCATATTGCCGAGGAATTGTGGAAAGCTTTGGGTCATTCACCAAGCATCAGTCAAGTCCCTTTTCCGAAATACGATGAAAAGTATTTAATTGAAAATACTTTTGACTACCCGGTTTCATTCAACGGTAAAATGCGATTTAAGTTGAGCCTTCCAGCCGACATGCCAAAAGATGAAGTTGAAAAAGCTGCCATTGAAGCCGAAGAAGCCCAAAAATGGATAGCGGGTAAAACTGTCCGCAAAATCATTGTGGTCCCAAAAAGGATTATTAATGTGGTGGTGGGTTAAGTAAAAACTTGTAATAGCGCGCGGATTTTTCGCGTGCTTCAAATTTCAGTCACGCGCAAATGCGCGCACCAGTTAAAATACATGTGCCATTTTATATTGTCAGCTCCTCTTAGCAAGGATTCTACTTAGGCACTATCTTTGCAAGTATTAAAAAAACCCCAAAAAATACATCATGAGAAAATTCCTATTCACGACATTGGTTCTCATTCTTTTTGTTTTCGTCAGTGGATTCTTGGTCATACCACAAACTAACGACTCCAATTCTCTTGGCAATGATTACGACAAAAGCTGGAAACAAGTTGAAAAATATGTCAAAGAAGGCCTGCCCAAATCGGCACTTGAAATCGTTGACGAGGTTTATCGCAAAGCGAAATCAGAAAGCAACCAACCGCAATTTATCAAAGCATTAATTTATCGCGTTAGCCTGCAAAGCAAGTTTCAGGAAGAACATTTGGTGAATGCTATTCAATATTTTGAAACGGAAGTTGACAGTGCCAATACACCCGAAAAACAAATTATACAATCTTTACTTGGCGAATTATACCAGGGATACTACCGGCAAAATTCCTGGGCAATTAACGGACGAAGTACTGTTGAAGGCATTGATGATAACGACATCCATACCTGGGATGCAGTGAAACTGAATAAGAAAATCAAAAAATACTATTTGCAATCCTTAAAGGATGAATCGGTTTTAAAGGCCATCCTCCTAAAAGATTATACAGCAATTTTACAGCAGGCCGATAGTTCTGAATTTACTTTGTGGCCAAGTCTTTATGACTTGCTGGCAAACCGTGCCTTAGATTATTTTACCGGTGAAGATGTCGTATTGACCGAATTGTCCAACCTCACTTCTTCAACGACTTACTCGCTTTCACTTCGCGATTTTCTGGATAGCAAAAGCAGTGCAACAGATTCTTCCAATATGGATATTGCCCTCAGCCTCTACAAGCATTTACTGGCTTTTCATTTGAAGAATAATCACACCGAAGCATTGGTAGATTTGGAATTAAAGCGCCTAGAATTTATTTACAATCATGCAACAGACCGGGAAGCAGAAGTAGCCGATTACATTGAAGCACTTGAAGATCTCAGACAGCAATACAACAACAATCCGGTCTTCGTTAATATATCGAAACAGCTGGCTCAATTGTATCTCAATCAATCCAGAAAATATTCACCTTTGGTAGGTGACGAGCATCGTTGGGAGAAAAACAAAGCAAAGAAAACCTGCGAGGAAGTATTAGCAAAATATCCCAACGAAAAATCATCGGATGTTTGTCGAAGTATGTTGAGTGAAATTAGCCGTGATTGGTTCAGTTTTCAAACGGCTGAGGCAACACTTCCCGAAAAACCATTTTTGACTTTGCTACACTTTAGAAATACAAGCACGCTTTATTTTAAGATCGTAAAGATTGATCCTGAAAAAGACAGGAAAAAACGTGAAAAGAAAAAGGAAAAAGAAGTAGCATTCGATTACTTGTCCAGCGAAGCAGTTGAAAATTGGACACTTGATTTACCAGATACCAAAGATCACCAGGTACACAGCACCGAGATTCGTATGCCAAAATTACAAAAGGGCTACTATATGATTTTTGCTTCTGATGATTCCACTTTTTCCAAAAGCAGTAACCTGGGTTACCAGCCGGTTTGGGTTACTAATTTGAGTTATATAACAAGAGCGAATGAATCAGAAGGAAACAATGAATTGTTTGTGCTTAACCGTGAAACCGGCAACAAGATTGCAGATGTGAAAATTACTGTCTTTCAGAAAGTTTATGAAAGGAGGCAGCGCGAATACCGAACAAAAACAGTTGCCCACTTGCTTAGCGATGAAAATGGTTTTGTAAACATCACAAGTTTTGATGGAGAAAAATATGGTTCTTATATGCTTGCATTGGAGAAAAATGGAGACCAGTTGTATTCAGAAAATTATTTGAATTTTCACCAAAGAACTGAAGGCAGTAAGCCCCGATTACATACTTATTTCTTTACCGACCGGGCAATTTACCGACCCGGGCAAACAGTATATTTCAAAGGCTTAGTAGTTGAAATCCAGGGAAAGGATGTGAAAAGAAAAACGGAAACAACATCTGAAGTTAAATTTTTAAATGCCAGTCGAAAGAAAGTCAGTAGCGGCGTTTTTGAGAGTAATGAATTTGGTTCGTTTCACGGTTCTTTTGTTATTCCTGTTGGTGGGCTCAATGGCCAAATGACCATCAAAAGCAAAAGCGGTTCGATTACCTTCCAGGTTGAGGAGTACAAAAGGCCTACTTTTCAGGTGTTGTTCGACACCGTAGAAGGGCAGTATAAAATCAATGATGAAATTACACTTAGCGGTAAGGCAGAAGATTTTGCCGGAAGTGCACTTTCATCGGCCAATGTAAAATACAGGGTAACACGGCAGAGTATTTTGCCAAAACCCTACTATTATTATCAGCGTTTTGAATTGCCCTGGCCTGTTTTTCAAACGGAAACCGAAATTGCGCATGGCACTACTCAAACGCTGTCTGATGGAACATTTAAAATCCCCTTTGAGGCCTTAGCCGATTTGAGGGTGCCCGCTAAATTATCCCCTGCATTCCACTACCGTATTTATGCTGAAGTTACCGACATTACAGGCGAGGTGCAAATAGCAGAAACCAGCGTTCAGGTTGGAGCAGCTTCTATGAAACTTTCTATTAGCCTGGATAAAACCATTGATCGGCAACAACCGGTTCCTATGACAATTGGTGTACGTAATTTGTCGGGAGCCCCGGTTGATGCTTCTGTTACAATTACGGTTTTCAAATTGAGTCCTCCAGAGCGTTTGTTGAATAAGCGCGATTGGATGAACCCCGATTTATATACCATTTCCGAAGCCGAATTTAAAAAAGATTTTCCTCATGCCATCTACAAAAATGAAGCTGATAAAATGTCTTGGCAGCAAACAATTTTGTATTCCGAAACCGTTTTGGTGGAAGGTGAAGGAAAGTTATTTGCTGATAGAATGAGCAGTTTTCAGCTTGGTGAATATTTTGTGGAAGCCTCTGCCATTGATAAATATGGTGATACGGTGAAGGCCGAACATTTTTTTACTTTATATGATAGCGACAGCAAGAAACTGGCAGGAAACGAAATTTTCTGGTCAGCACTTTCCAAAGAAGTGGCCGAGCCGGGAGAAACGGTTCAATTGATTGTGGGTTCAGCAGCTAAGAAAACAAAGCTGATGTACGAAATTATAAACGGAAAACAGCTGATTGAAAGAAACTGGATTGTCCTGAATAAAGGGCAGAAAGTCATCGAAATTCCTGTGGAGGAAACTTATCGGGGGAATTTTTCTATCCACTTGAGTATGGTACGCTTCAATCGTTTGTATACAGAAACACTAACAGTTGAAGTTCCGTTTAGCAATAAGAAATTG
>QMPA01000238.1 GCA_003650365.1 Bacteroidota bacterium
CCACCCAATGGCAGATCAGCAACTGCAGTTTTCCAGGTCATCCACATCGAAAGTGCCCTAACTGTGTCAATGGTTTCCTGCGGGTGAAAACGCAGTCCGCCTTTTGCTGGCCCACGCGCATCATTGTGCTGAACACGGTAGCCTTGAAATACCTGTACTTTTCCATCATCCATTCTTACAGGAATCTGAAAATGGAATTCCCTGATAGGATTTCTCAATAAATCTCTTGTTGCCTGATCCAGGTCAAGCATATCCGCGGCATTGTCAAACTGCTGTTGTGCAGCGCGGAAAGGATTGTAATTGTCTGATTTCATCTTTACAAAATAATTTGGTTATTAAGTTATGGTAAAACCACCAAAAACGGCTGGTCTTTATTTCCTTTCAAAAATAGTCATAATCATATAATCAAACGTCTTTTTGGAAAATAAATATGGCTGAATATTATCCATTCTTTAACGTACAGCCGAAGCTTGAAGTTGCAAAAACAGTACTACAGAATAATAATTGAATGGCATATTTATTACTTTTACCATCATGAACATTTAAGCTAAAACCATGACCATTAATCCGGAAAAAATTGTCGATCAAAACCTACTGAAGGATGACAAAGGCAGAACTATTCACGACAATATTGGCGATTCTAGATGGGGACAACTCATTTATCCCTCACCAGCAGAAAGCCTAAAAAAAACAGATGAGGGCATGCGTGTGATGGTTATGGGAAGTTATCTGCTTGGTTATTTGTTAATGGAAACCCTACATGAATTTGAAAGACGTAATCCATCCCGACTAAATATTGTGGGTCTGATTACAGATGATCCGGCCAGTCCTTCTGCAAAAATTTCTGTAAAAAGAAGAATCTGGCGAAAGTACGATGAGGAGAAAACAATTGCGCTGGAAACTGCCATGATTGAGTCCGGATTAGAAAGTGGCGTTCCTGTTTATACCGGTGCTGTGAAAACTGAATACTTCAGAAAACTGCTGAAAAAATGGAAGCCCGATGTCATCCTTGTTTGTGTTTTCGGACAACTTATCGACGAACCCATCATCAATTATCCTGAATACGGCATCTACAATTTTCATCCTGCCGACCTGCTTGCCGGACATGGCGCCGGGCCACAACCTTTCCAGGATTTGATAGACCGCGATGCCAAAACCTCCAAACTCACCATCCACCAATTAACAGTGGAACTGGATGGCGGTCCTATTTTAGGACAAACACCAGCTGTAAATGTCAGGTTTCCTGATGGAAGCATGACCGACAACATTCTTGTTTTGGATGACAAAATGTTACAACCCGTTGATGTGGTGGGTGCACTTTTAACAAAAACACTGGCACTTCATAAAGAAAGGGGAATGAAAACGCCCATTCATAAACTTGATTTCGCGCGGCATTTTGATGATAAAATAAGGGAGTGGCTGATGAAACCTATTTTATCTGATAAGCCTTCTGATAAATTACCTGAGCCTTCAGAGTTTGTAGATTATGGGGTTTGATGTTTGTTTTACATTTGTAATATTGATATGGCTTAGGAAATAATTATTAGCCATTTTTTGTTTTTGCATCAGTTTACAGTTGAATAATTAGAATTCTTATGAATAAAACGGAACAGGTCAAATTAAACGAAATAGCAAAACTTTTTCGTGATTATTACAAAAAACACCTTGATGATGAATACCTGTTTAAAACCATTGCTCCCATAGGGCGCTTCATCGAAATACGACTGGAAGGATGGAAGAAAAAAGGATGGAAGGGTGGATGGATGATTTAGTGACTTCTTCCACCCTTCCATCCTTCCAGTTATGAAATAATATGTATAACAAAAAGAACATAAGCACCATCAAAGAAGGTGGATTTCAAATGAACATTAAAAACGCACCAGTACTTTTTCGATATTTATGGGGTATCAATCCTATTTTTATTCGATATTATTAGGACTATTATCACAATATTATCTGATAATATTGTATATTTGTATCTTATTACAAATAATGAATCTTGATGTTTATACAAAGAACCATCATTCCGCAAATAATTGAACACCTGGACAAGAAGGCGTTTACAATTATAAATGGCGCAAGACAAACAGGGAAAACCACTGTTTTAAAATATCTGCTCAAGTATATTGAATACAGGGGAAACAAGGCATGGTTTATTTCGTTTGAAAGAGAAGACATTTTACGGGAAATAAACAAGAACCCCGAAAACATATTCCGTTTTGTAGAGCGGCCTAAAAACCCGATGCATGAAAACCAGGACAAAATATTCTATTTGCTGATTGACGAAATTCAATATGCTGCCAACCCATCAAATTTTCTAAAATACCTTTACGACACTTATAGCCCCAATTTAAAAATAATAGCTACAGGAAGCAGTTCGTTTTATCTTGACCAAAAGTTTAAAGATTCATTGTCAGGAAGAAAAAGGATATTTACTTTAAGAACGCTTAGTTTTGAGGAATTTCTTTTGTTTAAAAACCAACAAAAATTATTCGATGAGTTGGTACTGATAAGAGAACTGCCTGATTATATTTCACTTCAGAACATCCAGCTCATGGAGCAGTTTGAAGATTTTATTACGTTTGGTGGCTATCCTGAGGTTGCCAAAACAGACAATGTGGAAGAAAAAATCAATATACTTAACGAGATTAAAAACTCATACATTAAACGCGATGTTTTAGAATCGAGGATTGACAACGAGCAAAAGTTTTATATGCTTATGCAAGTGCTCTCATTGCAAACAGGCAACCTCTTAAACAAACATGAACTGTCAAAATCGTTAAGGATTGATATTAAAACTGTCGATAAATATCTTTATGTTTTGCAAAAATGCTTTCACATAACATTGATTACACCTTTCTATAAAAACTTAAAAAAGGAATTGGTGAAGATGCCCAAAGTTTATTTCAACGACCTGGGATTGCGAAATTTACTTTGTGGAAATTTCAACAGTCCCTCTATACGACTTGATAAAGGAAGTCTTCTTGAGAACTATGTTTTAATCAGGCTGTTGGAAAAATATAATTATGATGAAATAAAATTTTGGCGGACAGCAGACAAAAACGAAGTGGATTTTGTGGTCAACCCATTATTGAGTCCTTCTTTTGCACTCGAAATAAAGTTCAGTTTATCAAACCTTAGGCGGAACAGCTACAATCAATTCATAAAAACCTATCCTGAAATACCTCTAAAATTTGTATCCTTCACTATTGACGATGAAACAGATGGCACAATTTCATCCATCAAACTTTAAAGTATGCAACTCGTAATTATTACTTAAGGAACAAATACCTACACATAAAAAACGGATTATGTGATGTCTGTGTAAAAAAAGACAGCATTGTATAAAAGCACAATACTGCAAGCCAACTTATCAAATTTCCTTTACTTTTGAGCATCTTAAAAAATCACTCAAATGTCAGAATTCATCAACAATACCGAAAAGAGAATCAACGATTTGTATGCCTTTACCAAAGGTATCATCAGTAAAGAAAAAGGTAGCCTGCTGGTAAAAAAGTACCAGGAAGCCATCGACAATGTGAAGGCTTTTGATGTGGTTACAATAGTTGACCGCCTGATGGAAGAAGGCGTTGAACTGCCTGATATTAAGACAGGCATCAACAAAACACTGAATATGTTTTACAGTGCGTTGATTGCAAAAGCGATTCCTGATTACAACACTGTCCCTTTTCTGAAATCGATGGCAGACGAAAATGCAGAACTCAACCACCGGCTGATTGCACTGCGCCCTTTTATTAAGGAAATCAACAGCAAATACATCGGCGAAACGGAGAAAAATCTCGCCCTAAAAAGCATTAGAAATAAAGTAAACGAGCTGACTGAATTTGAAGTTCATTACATCAAAAAAGAAAATATCTTTTTCCCTTATGTGGAGAAACATTTGAAGGAATACCGTTGCTTGCCTTTGATGTGGTCCTACCACGACGACATCAGAGGTTTTGCTAAGGAAATTGTAGCCATGATTGATTCCGGTGAGATTGATATGAAACGACTCAACCGGCTGCTTGGCGACCTTTTCTTTACGATGTACGCCATCCGCTTTCGGGAAGAGTATATTTTGTTTCCGGTGGTTTTCGACCTGATTCCGAAAACAGACTGGACAGAAATGATGGAACAGTCCTTTGAAGAGGGCTTTGCTTTTATCGACACCCCTAAAAAGATTGAGAAACAGTCCTCCCCCACTCCGGCAAAGCCATCGGGATCTTCCAAAAAAATATTTGGCAAAGCTGAATTGTCCGGGGCTCTCCTTGATTTTGAAACCGGTTTGGTAAATATCGAACAGGCCATTATGATGCTGAACCACCTACCCGTTGACATGACCCTGGTGGATGAAAATGACGAAGTCCGCTATTTTTCAACACCGGGCCACCGCATCTTCCCCCGCTCAAAAGCCATCATTGGCCGCAAGGTTGAAAACTGCCATCCCCCTTCAAGCGTGCACATTGTAACAGAATTACTAGATGAATTTAAAGCAGGGAATAAAGATAAAGAAAGCTTCTGGATTCAAATGGGAAAGAAATTTATCCTGATTCAATATTTTGCTTTGCGTGATGAAAAGGGTGTTTATAAAGGCACTTTAGAAGTTAGCCAGGATGTTTCTGAAATAAGAAGTCTGACAGGGGAAAAGCGTTTGATGGATTAAAATTTCCATAGTTTGAAGCTTTGGAAATTTACATTATTATTTTTGTAAAAAATATCGCAGATGAAAACAAACTTTCAGGGAACAGGAGTAGCCATTGTTACCCCTTTCTTAATTGATGGCAATATCGATTTTAATTCATTAAGCAATTTACTGGAACATATTATTACCAATGGAGTTGATTTTATTGTTTCACTTGGCACGACAAGCGAAGCCGTGACTTTAACTTCCGCTGAGAAAAAAGAAGTGATGGCTTTTGTCATCAATACAGTAAACGGCAGAGTTCCTGTTGTAATGGGAATGGGAGGGAATAATACAGCGGCTGTTGTCGAAGAAATTGAATCAACAAATTTTGAAGGAATTGATGGCATTTTGTCTGTGGCCCCTTATTATAACAAACCCAACCAACGGGGGATTTATCAACATTTTGACCAGATTGCAGAAGCATCACCAGTGCCTATAATTTTGTACAATGTACCGGGAAGAACAAGTTCAAATATTGCGGCAGAAACTGTATTGGAGTTGGCACGTAAACATTCAAATATTGTTGCTGTAAAAGAGGCTTCGGGAGATTTGATGCAGGTAATGGAAATAATAAAAAACAAATCAAAAAATTTCAATGTACTTTCCGGTGACGATGCCCTTACTTTTCCAATGATGGCATTGGGTGCGAAAGGAGTAATCTCTGTTGTTGCCAATGCATTTCCTACCGAATTTTCAAAAATGGTAAATTTTTCCCTTGAAGAGAATTACACCAAGGCACAAGAAATTCATTACGCATTATTGGAAATCATTCATCAGCTGTTTGCCGATGGTAATCCTGCCGGGATAAAGGCTGCGCTGGCTATACTGAATATCTGCAAAAACAATCTTCGGCTACCAATGGTTGCAATAAGCGATAGACACTTTTCAGATTTAGAAATATTGATAAATAACTTTAAACTTTAGACTTTTATTCATGATTAAATATGCACTTTTATTTGTAGCCCTTCTTTTTTCC
>QMPA01000239.1 GCA_003650365.1 Bacteroidota bacterium
AGAACAAATCTACGAAAATTGCCCGATCCCCTTCGGATAACACAAAAAATACTTGGTAACAGCTTTTGATAGCAGCGAAATATTCAATTCGTCTGAGGCTTCTGCAATATCCATCACACTGCCATCTTTAAAAAGAATATTGATATTATCCTGTCCTGGTTGGTAGGTATAATTTGTGGTCTGGTCGTGAAAAACAAAGTAATCCAGTTCGTACGAATCAAGGTCGAATTTCTGCTGTGTCCTTTTTTTTATTTCTTCAATATAAGAAGGCTCGAAAGCTTTGTTTTGCAACTCAATGCGGAACAAACGGCGGTTCACCAGGCTCTTGCTGAAAGTGGCTAGAATTTTGTCAGGATGGGACGTCCATACTTTCATTGCTGAAAAAATATCATAATCATCTAACTGGGCAAAATGCTCCAAAACTTCCGGCTCATCGATAAATTGCTTTTCTGAAATATTCCGGCTAAGGAAAAAATTGAGGGCAGGGGTGGAGAATAATTGCTCTCCGGCCATGTGCAATTCCTTAGCTCGTTTCAGCAAACGAATGAGCATAAACTCTGAAACGAGAACGGTTTTGTGCAAATAAACCTGCCAGTACATTAGGCGGCGGGCCGTGATAAATTTCTCAACCGAGTAAATACCTTTGGCTTCAATTACCAAATCATCATTAAAAATATCAATCATGTTCAGCAGCCGCTCGTAATTAATAATACCTTCAGAAACACCGGTGAAAAAGCTGTCTCTTTTCAGGTAATCCAGCCTGTCCATGTCAAACTGACTTGAAATCAGTTTGTGTAGAAAATGTTTGGAATACTTGTCTTCAAAAATTTGCAAGGCCAATTGCAACTTACCCTCAAATTGTTCATTCAAACGGCTCATGAAAATTCGGGAAATGGTTTCATGGCTGATTCCTGTCACTATCGAATTTTCAAGCGCATGAGAATAGGGGCCGTGTCCGATGTCGTGCAATAAAATAGCTGCAGCAACCCCATTGGTCTCATCCTCAGAAATAGCATGCCCTTTCAGCCGGAGTTCGTTGATGGCTTTTGTTGTTAAATGCATTGCACCCAGCGAATGGTGAAAACGGGTGTGCAAGGCCCCAGGATAAACAAGATGTGTCAATCCCAATTGTTTGATGCGGCGCAAACGCTGAAACCAGGGGTGCTCTATTAGATCGAAAATTAACGCGTCAGGAATGGTGATAAACCCATAAACCGGATCGTTGAATATTTTCCGTTTGTTGATTTGAACTCCCCTCATAATTTTTGTTAAATTTGTAAAAGTTGACTTGTGCAGAACAATAATAGTCCGATTCTTGCATTTATCAGACAAAGTTAATAATTAGCAATGAATAATATGAATAAAAGCTTGAATTATAAAAATAACAAAATACAAATAGCAAAATACAAATAAATCTCAATGAACAAACCCCAAATTTTTCAAGGTAAATTATGATTATTAAATTTTGAACATTGAGTTTTGGAAATTATTTGTCATTTGTTTTATTGAAAATTGGTGCTTTGAATTATAGATTGAGATAAACCTGATTAAAAGAATAATTACAATGAGTAAAATTAGAATCCTTTGGGCCGATGATGAAATTGATATGTTGAAGCCGCACCTTATTTATCTGAAAGAAAAAGGTTATGATGTGGATGCCGTAAACAGTGGTGATGAAGCACTTGACCTTTTAAAGGAAAATCATTATGATATTGTTTTTTTGGATGAGCAAATGCCCGGCTTGAGCGGTATTGAAACGCTGGAAAGTTTAAAAGCCGACTTCCCAAACTTGCCTGTGGTGATGATTACCAAAAGCGAGGAAGAGACCATCATGGAAGATGCCATCGGATCGAATATTGCTGACTATTTAATTAAGCCGGTAAAGCCCAGTCAGATTCTGCTTTCGCTTAAACGAAACCTGGAGCACAGACAGCTGGCAGGAGAAAAAGCAACCATGACTTATCAGCAGCAGTTTCGTGAACTCAGTATGCGAATTATGGACAGACTGGATACGGACGAGTGGGTGGATGTTTATAAAAAACTTGTGGGCTACGAATTGAGCCTTGAGAAATCGGATGATTCCGGAATTCTTGAAGTTTTGAATATGCAAAAAAGTGAGGCTAACAATGCTTTCTCCAGGTTTTACGAAGACAATTACCACGATTGGCTGTATGGAAAAGGGGACGACAAACCTACACAGTCGCATACCTTGATGAAAGACAAGGTTTTTCCGGCCTTGAAGGAAGATAAAAAGGTGTTTTTTCTACTTATCGATAATCTGCGATACGATCAGTGGAGAGCAATTCAACCACTAATTTCACGCTATTTCAGAGTGGAAAGTGACGAAGTTTTCTATAGCATTTTGCCTACGACCACACAGTATTCCCGTAATGCAATATTTTCGGGATTGATGCCCAATGAGATCAGGAAACACTACCGGAACTACTGGATTGATGAAAGTGAGGAAGGCACGAAAAATCGTTTCGAAAAAGAACTACTCGAAGAACAATTGAAACGTTTTGGAATTAATAAACGTATGTCGTACAATAAGATTTTAAACCTAAATGCAGGAAAAAAACTCTACGAGAACATTTCGAATCTGATGACAAATGATTTCAATGTAATCGTTTATAATTTTGTAGATATGCTTTCGCATGCGCGAACAGAAATGGAAATTATCCGCGAGCTGGCTGATGATGAACCGGCCTACCGCTCGCTAATGGTTTCGTGGTTTGAACATTCATCGCTGTTCGATATTATTAAATATCTGTCTGAAAAAGACATTAGCTTATTTATTTCTACCGATCACGGGTCGATAAAGGTAACCGACCCGGTAAAGATTGTTGGTGACCGGAATGTGAATAATAATCTGCGTTATAAATTTGGTAAAAGTCTTGCTTATAATGCGAAAGAAGTTTTTGAAGTGAAAGATCCGGAGGAGTATTTTCTTCCAAAAATCAATGTGAGTACGGCCTATGTTTTTGGAAAATCGAACGATTTCTTTGTCTATCCTAATAATTACAATTACCACCTTAAGTACTACCGCAATACTTTTCAGCATGGTGGACTTTCGATGGAGGAGGTACTTATTCCCATCATTTCACTGACATCAAAATAAACGGAAGTGAAAACAAAAATAGCGCGAACTGTAGACGACCTTCTTCCCATTGCCAAAGCCATGTTGGCAGATACAAAAGGCGACAGGATTTTTGCTCTTGAAGCTAAAATGGGAGCTGGTAAAACGACCTTTATCAAGGCGCTTTGTAAGATTTTGGGTGTGGAAGAAACTGTTAGTAGCCCTACATTTTCTATCGTCAATGAATATGAAGCCGCAGATTTCCATTCGGTTTTTCATTTTGATTTTTACCGGATAAATAAAGTGGTAGAAGTTTTCGACATCGGCTACGAAGAATATTTTTACAGTGATGAATACTGCTTTATTGAATGGCCGGAAATGGTTTTGGAACTTTTGCCCGAATCATACGTATATGTCACCATTGAAGTGAACGACAAAGACGAACGGTTAATCTCCTGGAAGGTGGTTCGGAATTAAGCTAAAAGCCTGATGTCAGAGCGTTCTTTTAATACAAGCCGATGAACGATGAATCGAAAAATTTTCTCAGGTTTTCGCAAAAGGAGCAATTGCTTCCTCAGGAGGAAAGACTGGCTACTTTGAATGAGAAACACAAACTGAGTATTGGTGTCCCCAAAGAAATTTCAGAAAATGAACACCGTGTTGCACTCGTCCCTGAAGCGGTGAATTTATTGGTTGAAAATGGCCATCATCTAATTGTTGAAGAAAAGGCTGGTGCTGCTGCCCATTTTACTGATGAGCAGTATGCAGAGGCAGGTGCGAAAATTGTTTCATCGGCTGATGAGGCTTTTGCGGCTGACCTGATTGTTAAAATAGCTGCCCCAACCCATCCCGAAATAGAAAAAATTGAAAAATACAAAACGGTGTTTTCCGCAATCAACCTTCGTACTAACGATAAGACTTTGTTTCAGGAATTGATGGCAAAGAAAGCTACTGCAGTTGCCTTTGATTACATTCAGGATAAAACCGGTGCATTTCCGGTAATTAAGTCAATGAGCGAGATTATTGGGAATATGTCGGTGTTTGTTGCTGCTGAATATTTAAGTGATCCGCAGTATGGCAAAGGCGTCATGATGGGTGGGTTTCCTGGAATTAAACCCACCGAAGTTGTAATTATCGGGGCGGGAACAGTTGCTGAATACGCTGCAAGAACAGCATTGGGAATGGGGGCATTGGTAAAGGTTTTTGATAACTCAATCTATAAATTGCGCGATATTCAGAAAAACCTGAGCACACGTATATTCACATCCATCCTTCAACCCAAAGTACTGTTACGGGCATTAAAGGAAGCCGATGTGGTAATTGCTGCTAAACATGCGGCTTCTGGCGTTGCTCCTTGTTTTATTTCGGAGGATATGGTAAAGCAAATGAAATCGGGAGCCATTGTTGTTGATATTAGTATTGACCAGGGTGGATGTTTTGAAACTTCCCGGCCTACAACACATCGCGATCCGGTTTTCCAGCAACATGGAGTTACCCACTACTGCGTGCCAAATATTGCTTCGCGTGTACCACGGACGGCCTCTTTTTCTTTAAGCAATTACCTGACACCAATGCTGTTGAATATTTCTGAAGCAGGTGGTATCGAGAAAATGTTGAAACAGGATATGGCATTCTGCCAGGGTGTTTACATTTACAATGGTATCCTCACCAACAAGCACATTGGTGAAATGTTCGATATTCCTTCCCAAAACCTTGAGCTGCTAATGTCAGCGTTTCGGTAGTTACGCTTGACTTTTCGGATGGCCTTGCTCACAAAAGTTCGAAAAACTAAGGTTACAGATTTTGCAGAAATAAACGCTTAGCTACTGAAGCTTCCTAAGATACTCCCCAGTTTCCGGTCCCAGATTAAACAACAAATCAATAATACTCAGGTTTGAAATAAAGGGATACCTGTCAGAAAATACCTGTATATATGCAGAAAAATGATCAATAGTGGATGGTTTTTTGGGGGAAATACTGTTTCGTAGATCGAGGCAATTGTTTGGATTTTTTTCAAAAGTTTTTGCCAATGAAATTTCAGGCTTGAAGCCAATTAAACTACAAAGTGTTTTGGTAATGCCAAGGTTAAATTCAAGAAGATTATTCTGTTCTTGAGTAAAAAAACATTCCAGTTCGTCTTCATAGTAGAGCAAAAACGGGGAAGCACTGTAAGCTACCTGAATGGCACGCCAGTGATTCAATTGCCATTTGTCTTCGTTGAAAAGTGCGATGTCTTTGCTTAATGTATGATTTCCATTTACTTTTCTGACAGGAATTGACAGCGAAAGTTTTCCATTCCCGGTCAAAATTTCACAGCGGTTGCGGTAGCTCTGTTTGGGATAGGTTTCAAGCTGCTCAATAATAATATGTTCTGATTTGAACAAATAGTAAAAATATTCAATCGGAGGAAGGTAAGCTGTTGAAAGAAGGACGGTGTTTGTTGTATTGGCCATGGTATTGCAAAAATAAAAGGTTCTGCTGGAAATTTAGTGGTAAATCAATAATCAA
>QMPA01000240.1 GCA_003650365.1 Bacteroidota bacterium
AATTGAAGCCATTGGAACCCCAGCACAATTGAAAGAAAAATTCAATGTGAAAACAATGGATGATGTATTTATTAAAATAGCAAGGTGAAAGACATTAACTATCATGTACGCATTTATTAAAAAAGAGTTTTTTCACATTTTCCGCGACTACCGGTCGATGCTTATCCTTTTTGGGATGCCGGTCGTGCAAGTGCTCCTTTTTGGTTTTGCCATTACCACCGATATTAACGATGCGAAGATTGCCATTCTCGATCATTCAAAAGATCCGGTGACCCGTGAGCTGACACAAAAACTACTATCCTCAAAGTATTTTATTCTTGAAGAAAACCTACAAAGCAACAATCAAATTGAAAAGGCTTTTCAATCAGGAAACATCAAGGAAGTAATAGTTTTTGAGCAGGGATTTGCTGAAAAACTTGAAAGAGATGGCACAGCCGATGTTCAGCTAATCCTGGATGCTACCGAGCCCAACACAGCCAGTATGTTGAGTGCCTATTCGAGTGGGATAATTAACACCTACAGTTTGCAACAAATGCAAGCAGCCAATAAAATTCCCTTGTCGATTCAAACCGAAAGTATGATGCTATACAATCCGGAATTGAAAAGTGTTTATATGTTTGTTCCCGGTGTAATCACCATTTTGCTGATGCTGGTTTCAGCCATGATGACATCCATTTCAATCACCCGCGAAAAAGAAATGGGAACCATGGAAGCGCTCTTGGTTTCCCCCTTAAAACCCATCCATATTATTATTGGAAAGGTAATTCCTTATGTTTTACTTTCGTTCATTAACCTGCTGGTTATTCTTTTACTTGCCAATTTCGTTTTTGGAATGCCCGTACAGGGAAGCATGACGCTCTTACTCTTGGAAAGCATCCTGTTTATTGTGATGTCGCTTGCTTTGGGAATATTGATTTCTACTATTAGTAAAACACAGCAGCAAGCCATGTTGCTTTCCATGTTTGCCTTGATGTTGCCGACAATTCTGTTATCAGGATTTATTTTTCCCATCGAAAACATGCCCGCTATATTACAGTGGATCAGTTATATTATGCCTCCGAGATATTTTATAATCATTATAAAAAACATAATGCTCAAGGGAGTTGGCATCGCCTATTTCTGGAAAGAAACATTATTCATCCTGGCATTTACCTTGTTTTTTATTGGGATGAGTGTGAAGAAATTTAAAGTAAGGTTAGAGTAAAAAAATATAGAGTTAAATAAAAAACAAATACTGCGTCGTTGCGCCGCTGCGAAATAAATGCTGCGTTTTTGCATCGTTGCGAGAATAAATTAAACCAATAAACACTACGTCGTAGTGGCGGCGCGAGAATAAAAAATGAAGAGCAGCGCTGCTGCGAGAGATAACACATTGAGGACAATTCTATACATATTGCAAAAAGAGTTTACCCAGGTTTTCAGGGACAAGGCCATCCTGCCCATCATCTTTATTATGCCTGTTTTTCAGCTTCTTATTTTATCGTATGCAGCTACTTTCGAATTAAAGAATACCCGCTTTGTAACACTCGATCACGATAATTCTGTACAATCGAAAAAGTTGGTAGCGAAATTTAGCGGCTCATCATTTTTCAGTTATATCGGACATGCTGCAAGTTACGAAGAAGCCGAACAAGCCATAAAAAGTAATCTTGCCGATCAGATTCTAATTATTGAACCAGACTTTGAAAAAAACCTGAATCTTGAAAAAACAGCCAAAGTTCAGATTGTCACCAATGCCATCAATGGTAGTGCCGCCGGCTTAATGAATGCCTACGCAAACAATATTGTTGCCGATTTCAACAAAGAAATTATTGTTGAACAAATGCCACAAAAGTTTTTGGGTATTCCTATCCAGGTAAAGCCTACTTATTGGTACAATCCCGAACTCAACTACATTACTTTTATGGTGCCCGGTATTTTGGTATTGCTAGTTACCATAATTGGCATGTTTTTATCTGGGATGAATTTGGTGAAGGAAAAGGAGGTTGGCACTATCGAACAAATCAATGTTACCCCGATTAAAAAATACCAGTTTATTGCAGGAAAATTAATTCCTTTTTGGGTGATTGCCAATATTGATTTGGGAATTGGTTTGCTGGTGGCCTACTTTGTTTTTCACATCCCGGTTGAAGGCAGTATTTTTCTTCTCTTTTTTGTGGCTTCTGTTTACCTCGTAGTTATCCTTTCCTTCGGATTGTTTATTTCTACACTGACCAACACCATGCAGCAATCCATGTTTATCTCCTGGTTCTTTCTTGTCATATTTATTTTGATGAGCGGCCTTTTTACACCTATTGAAAGTATGCCCGATTGGGCGCAGGTAATTGTCTCATTTAATCCGGTCGCTTATTTTATCAAAATCAACCGGATGATCATGCTGAAAGGATCGGGCTTTTTTGATTTCCAGAAAGAGTTTTGGATATTGGTTGCTTATGCGGTTGCCATGTTCGTTTTCTCAACCGTCCGGTATCGGAAAACAAGCTAATTGACAGTGGGCAGATAACTATTCTCTGTGACAGAAGGTCGTCCGACCACTACTAAATAGTCAAGGTTTAACTAGAATTTGCCAGCAAAAGATGTCACTTTCACTTTTTGAGTCAAGCCTTGACTTAATAATATTATTTAAACTGCACTTGTGCAATAAAAGCCGTTTTCCCATTTTCCTTTTTCAATCCTCGAAAAGTCTTTTTATCTTCTTCACAGAACTCAATAGTGATTTCTTCACCCAAATGACATTCGTTTAAATAATTCATTTGCAGAAATGAAATCTCTTTTTCTTTGTGAACCTGGTAAATGGCATCGTCCAGCCAATCGAAATATTTTCGTGCATTGGTGTGGCCATTCAGGTCGATATCCGAATGCCTTGTTGTAACATTAAAAAGTGGTGTAAAATCGCATTTGGTATTTAATGGCGGAGGTTTATATGTGAGGGCTTTTGTGGCAGTGTTGAGGTGTGCCATCTCTTTGAACCTGTCCATGCGCTGTGGTCTTCTGCTTGTCAGGTCAATGATTAACCACTCGGATGAAGCATTACAAAGCACCTCTCCTTTTTCTGAAAGAAGGATGAAATCCCGGAATGCTGCCAACCCGATAATCTCTCGTGGCCATGTTTGTATCCTGATTTTTTCTTTCCATTCGGGAAGCCGAACAAGTTCAATATTCAAGCGGAATAAAACCCATGAAACATTGTCTTTGCTAATTTCAGAATAGCCAAAACCCAGCTGTTCGGCATGTTCAACAGCGGCTCGCTGTAAGATGAGACTCAATCCTGTAAGACTAAGTTTTCCATTGAGGTTGGTTTCATCCCACCCGACTTGTAATCGTTTATTCCAGATTTTTTGCATTGAGCAAAAATAGAAAATCATCAATTACCCAATGCTTCAGCATTGGGGTATGAACAACTGATAAGAACAGGGAATGCGAGTGGCTATTCCTCAGTCAAACCCTCCAGCATATCTTCAATATCGCCGGGCGTACTGCTGATTTTCATAAAAGTACCCATTTTTAATTCGGGCCAGAAAAGGGCAATGCGGTATTTGCCGTGTAGCATCGTGGCTTCTTTTCCTTGCAGGATAATTTCGTAAGGCATATTGGCAATGTGACTTTCACCAACAATGGGAAGGAAATCAGCTTCCCCTTCTTCTTTGTCCCAGAGGCCAACACCAAATACAGCAACTTTTTTTCCTTTAAACAATTGCTCATATACTTTAACAGTACTACCTTTTCCTGCTTCCAGGTTTTTGCGAATGATTTTTAATCCTTCCTCAAAAGAGCTGAAAGTAGCTAGTTCTTCGGGGTCGTCAAAATAGGGCATGGCCATCATATAATGGTAGCCGGGCAGGTCTTCTTTTTCTTCAAAGCCACCAAAAGTGGTCAGTTTGCCCAATGGGCTAAATGCATTTTTTACCTTTTCACTCATTGCAGTCAGTTTAGCTTCCTGACCATCTAACTGTTCTCCCCAATAGGCCAAAAACATATATTCAGGATTTAAAATACTGAGGGTATATTTCTCATTTTCCTTAACCAAAGCAGCCTTTAACACACTGGCCAAAGCACCACGGTCTTTAAACTGGAGACTGAGGTTTTTCAATTCATCACTGGTAAAACAAATCACAAATAGTCCTTCGTTTTCTCCAGGATGGTATTCACCAATCACCTGAAAACCGTTGCCGGTAATTACTTCTTTAACTTGTGCGCTGGCATCAGTCAGGCTTCCTGATAATTCAGCCACTTTAAAATAGGGGGAAACTTCTTCCTGTGCAGTTGCCGAAATGACAAATAATCCACTTACTAAAATAAGGATGAGGGTTAACTTTTTCATGGTATTTTCTATTTTGATTTGAGCGGCAAAAATAAGAAAGCTGTTAATGTGTTAACAATTCACAGCGCAGTTTATACTGAATAAAAATTGGCTTTTCTGTCTGTACAAAAACCCATTGTTGGTGTCCTCACCAACAACTGCCAAATTCAAAAACTCAATTTAATTATATTGAATTAATCGTTGGTGGGACACCAACAATGGCGAGAGAAAAAAAGGCCAAAATAGCAACATGACAATTAATGGCTAAAGCCGATTTGACTTTTTGTTTTTGATCCCGATGCTAAAGCACCGGGTAAAACTTTTTTGCCGGAAAAAGATTTTGCCCTGTCCTTTAGGGCAGGGCTTATTAAATTGAAATACCACCCGGCTTTAGCCGTTAATATAAACAGCTATAAAGAAGCGTATTACAGGTTGTATATCATTAGTAACAACTGCTATAAACTATCCCGTTGTTGGTGTCCTCACCAACAATTACTAAATTTAAAAACTCAATTTTAAATATGTTGAATAAATCGTTGGTGGGACACCAACGGTGGAGTTTAATTTTCCTCAGCAAACCATTCGGCATAGGAGGTAACGGTTTCCCGAAGCAGGAGGTATTTTAGTGAAATACCTTTGGGGAGTTCGGCTTTAATGCGGTCAGCGAAATCAACAATCATTAATTCGCTGGTGGGTTGGTAATCTAAGATGAGGATTCGTTCAAAATTCCCCTTCAATTCGGTAACAAGTTTTTCCGGCATTTTGTTGTACAACACCAAAGCATGGTCAAATTCATCCACAATTGTTTTTCTGATAATCTTTTTCAAATCGCCAAAATCCATTACCATTCCCAATTTGGGATTATTTTCATCAGTAATAGGATGGCCCGCAATAGTAACTTTCAATTCGTAGGAATGGCCATGAATATTCCGGCAGGGGCCATCGTATCCTTTTAAGGCATGTGCCATCTCGAATTTGAATTCTTTGGTAATCCTGATGAGTGCTGGTTTTTTCATCCTTAGTTTTTGATGAGTTTGTATTGTTGGACAATATTTCCCTGTTCATCTCTTAAAACCAGTAAATACAATCCATTTACCACAGATGCCATATCAATACTGGATTTCCCCCTGTTCATTTTTCCTTCGGCAACGCGGCTTCCATCTGAATAATAAAGTGAAAACAGGATGCTGCTATTAAAAGAATATTCAACAAAAACAGTGTTCATAAC
>QMPA01000241.1 GCA_003650365.1 Bacteroidota bacterium
AGTAAAGGCCAATTCCCAATTGGCTTTCCATATGATGATGTTTTTTGCAGATGAGTTTAAAGCCACTGAAAAACGCATGAAAATGATGGCTTCTTATTCGGCCAAAGAGAAAGTCGCCGTTTCGATTATGACTATTGTGAACGCTTTTGGCTTCGACAGTAATGATACTACTTTATTGGAATTCACCCCTACGAAAAAGGATATTGCCAGCCTGGCCGGCACTACTTATGAAACGGTGATCAGGGTGTTAGGCGATCTTGAGAAAACCAATATTATTGCCCTTGAAGGAAAAGCAATCAGGGTATTGAATCTTGATTATTTAAAGTCCCTTTGTAAAATGGATTGAATTTGACAGAATTTATAGTAGAGGCGCAATGCATTGCGTCTCTACTATAAATTCTACTCCTCAATCTTCAGCGGGTTCTTCACCTTTTCCTTAAGTAAAGCATGATCGAACACCTCGGTCATATTGTCCAAATAGGTAAAATTAAGTCCTTTAATGTATTCCTCTTTGATTTCGCCGATGTCTTTTTCATTCTCTTTCGAGAGCAAAATATCTTTGACTTTCGCCCGCCTTGCTGCTAGCATTTTATCTTTGATTCCACCAACGGGAAGCACTTTTCCACGCAGTGTAATCTCTCCTGTCATGGCCAGTTTTGCTTTTACTTTTCGTTGGGTAAAAGCAGATGCCAATGCGGTGAGCATGGTTACTCCTGCAGACGGGCCATCTTTTGGCGTAGCACCTTCCGGAACATGAATATGCACATTCCATTTTTCAAAAACATCTGGATCAATATCCAATTGTGCTGAATGTGATTTCAAATATTCCAAAGCAATAATTGCCGATTCTTTCATCACATCGCCCAGATTTCCGGTGAGTTTCAACAGGCCTTTTCCTTTACTCAGACTGACTTCAATAAAAAGAATCTCCCCTCCTACTGCCGTCCAGGCAAGTCCTGTTACCACACCGGCAACATCATTACTAATGGCTTTGTCTTTTTGAAATTGGGGCGGGCCCAATATTTTCTGTAAATCTTCCTTGCTGATTTTTTCGTTGTATTCTTCTTCTGTAGCAATAAATTTCGCCCTGTTTCTGATTACTTTGGCAATTTGCTTTTCGAGTGTACGTACACCGGCTTCACGGGTATGGTCTTCAACAATAGATTCCAGTATTTGCTTGCTGAAACGGACCTGGCTCTTTTTTACGCCATGCTCTTTAAGTTGTTTGGGAAGTAAATGCCTTTTGGCAATTTCCACTTTTTCTTCCACCAGGTAACCACTCAGATCGATAATTTCCATACGGTCGCGTAAAGCGGGATGAATAGTTGAAAGCGTGTTTGCCGTTGCGATAAACATGATACTGGAAAGATCGTATTCCATCTCCAGGTAATTGTCGTAGAAAGTACTGTTTTGCTCGGGGTCCAGTATTTCAAGTAGTGCAGCCTGCGGATCTCCACTGTATGTATTTCCACTTACTTTATCCACTTCATCCAGCATAAAAACCGGATTGGAAGCTTTCACTTTTTTCAGGTTCTGGATAATCCTTCCCGGCATGGCACCGATATATGTTTTCCGATGACCGCGCAATTCCGATTCATCGCGCACACCACCAAGAGACATCCTGACGTATTTCCGCCCTAATGCATTGGCAATAGATTTTCCGAGCGAAGTTTTTCCAACTCCCGGAGGGCCAACAAAACAAAGGATGGGCGATTTCATGTCGTTCTTAAGCTTGAGTACGGCAAGGTATTCAATAATTCTTTCCTTGATTTTCTCCAATCCGTAATGGTCGTTTTCCAAAACCTTTTTCGCATGATTTAAATCGAGGTTGTCTTTCGTAAACTCGCCCCATGGAAGTTCAACCACCAATTCCAGGTAATTCAATTGAATGGAATGTTCAGCAGCCGAAGGGTGCATCCGTTGTAGGCGGCGTAACTCATTTTCGAAGTTCTCTTTGACCTCTTTGGTCCATTTCTTTTTTGCAGCCTTTTCTTTAAGGCTCTTGATATCAACGTCGTGCGGGCCGCCACCCAATTCGTCCTGAATAGTTTTTAATTGTTGGTTGAGCATGAAATCGCGCTGCTGCTTGTCCATGTCAACTTTTACTTTTTTCTGGATGTCGTATTTCAACTCCAGCATTTGCAATTCCTTGGTCAGCAGTTCGAGTACCAGTTTTGCACGGGGCTCAATTTCTGACATTTCAAGCAAGCGCTGTTTGGTGTCGTTATCAACATTCAGGTTGGACGAAACAAAATTCAGCAAGAAGATTTCGCTCTCAATATTATTAATTGCAAAAACTGCTTCTGAGGGAATGGCCGGTGATTTCTCGATAATTTGTATCGCCAAATCTTTTACCGAAGACATCAGTGCTTTGTATTCTTCATTTTCAGGATGGCTTTCCAGGTTTTCAAAAGCACTGACCTTTGCCTTGAAATAAGGATCTTCCTGTGTTATTTCGTTAATCTCAAAACGTTTCTTTCCCTGGATAATGGCAGTAGTGTTACCATCGGGCATCTGTAAGATTTTGATCAATCTTGCAACAGTTCCGATTTTATTCAGGTCATTAACCGTCGGGTCTTCAACATCAGCAACTTTTTGGGCAGTAACACCAATTGTTTTTGTACCTTTATAAGCTTCCCTGATCAGTTTTATTGACTTGTCTCTTCCTACCGTTATCGGGATAACAACACCTGGAAACAATACTGTATTTCGTAATGGTAAAATCGGTAATTCTTCAGGCACTTCTTCGGCCTGCATTATTTCTTCGTCTTCGGAAGAAAGCAATGGAAAAAATTCTGTTTCCTGATCTACTATATCTGCCAGTCCTATAAATTCATTCATATTTTTCTACACTTTGTGTCAATCTGTCAGAAAATCGAGAACTGCAAATAAGCAGCGATCATCTAATGCTTTGATTAACTGAAATTTAGACGGGACACCTTCTGTCCGCCTCAATTAAAATTTTATGATAGAATATACTTTCAATTAATGTGCCAATAAGAAAGTTTAGCGGTGTTCCTGATTGAAAACATGGGTCAGGATATATTGTTCAACAGTATCAAATTTTTTGTCCCGTCTTTTAAAAACAGCAGTTGCCACTTCGAAGGCCCTTTTCATATTAAATGGTTTCAGGCCTTGTGCCCCACCCCATGAAAAAGAAGGAATAAAATTGCGCTGGTAACCCGATCCAAAAATATTACAGGAAACCCCAACCACAGTCCCGGTAGTGAACATGGTATTGATACCAGTTTTGGAATGGTCGCCCATCAACAAGCCGCAAAACTGCAGGCCGGTATTTACAAAGGTTTCTTCGGCTATCGAATAAATTCTGATATTGTCGTAAGTATTTTTCAGGTTCGAATTGTTGGTATCGGCCCCGAAATTACACCACTCGCCAACTACTGAATTGCCCAAGAAACCATCGTGGGCTTTGTTGCTGTAGCCAAAGAATACTACATTATTTACTTCGCCACCTACTTTGCAATGGGGACCGACAGTAGTTCCACCATATATTTTCGCATCCATTTTTAGAATAGCATTTTCGCATAAAGCGAAAGGTCCGCGAATTTTACTTCCTTCCCATACTTCAGCATCCTTTCCGATATATATGGGGCCATTTTCTGCATTCAGAAAAGCAAAATCGACTTTGGCACCCTTCTCAAGGAAAATATTCTTTTTATCGCCTTTTACAAAATTGGTGGTTGGCAAAGCAACCGATTTCCTGTTCTTTGTCAGCAACTTAAAATCATCCTGAATAGCTTGTGCATTAAGCGAAAAAATATCCCAACTGTTGTTTATCTTCAGGAAATCACCTTCAAACAAATGTTCGATTAAATCTTCGTTTTCTTCCAGTCTGTCAATTTCTTCGGCGCTGAGGCGCATGGCAAGAATGGCATCATCTTTAGCAAGGGTTTCTCCTGATTCAAGTTTTTCGATGCGTTCAATAAGTTGTTTTGTTGGCAAGACAGAACCATTGATTAAGATATTATCCCCGGTTTTAACAAGCGGATATTTTTTTCCAAGGTAATCTTCTGTCAGGGTGGAAGTTTTGACGCCAAGCATCATTTCCCATTTTTCCCGGATTGTCAAAATACCCACACGGATATCGGCCACCGGCCTGGTGTAAACAAATGGCAATAGGTTATCGCGCCTGAAACTGTCAAAAAGAATGTAATTCATTGTTATTGTTTGTGAGTTTTTTCTACATACAAAACTACAGAAAAGTAAGATTTAATATTTGGTTTTATTGAAAATTATTGATTGTTGCAAGCGGATTTCAAACCCCTATCCTTTTACTTCCAGATTACAAATCTGGAAGAGCGCGAGTTATGATACTAATTGTTCCAACAAAAAACCCTCGCCAATACAATAGTAATGGCAAGGGTTATTATTAAACTGACTAAAGTTAGTCTTTTGCTTCGTAACGTTTTTTGTAGCGGTTTTTAAATTTATCAACACGTCCTGCTGTATCAACAAGCTTCATCTTTCCTGTAAAGAAAGGATGCGAAGTGTGCGAAATCTCTAATTTCACTAATGGGTATTCCTTACCGTCTTCCCATTCAATTGTTTCTCTTGTCTTAACTGTTGATTTTGTGATAAAGGCATAATCGTTTGACATGTCTTTAAAAACAACAAGTCTGTAGTCTTTTGGGTGGATATCTTTTTTCATTGCAATGTATTTTTTACTTCTTTTTTCGGGGCTGCAAAAATAGAATGCTTCAACTAAATATGCAAGCATTATTGAAAATATTTTTTTTGATGGTTTTTTAAGTAAATTATTAATCCCTCCAAGCTGACACTTCCAGGTTCTGCGAACGCTGGAAGGTCGGCTTTATTCAGCTAATCCCAAAAGGAATTCCACCGTATCGACACCATCCGCATAATCCCAAAGTTCGGGCTGTTGGCTTTTACCAAAAGCTACTTTATCAGGAATTGAATCTGAGTTGGAAACAACACATTGTATTTTATCAGCATCAAGTATTAGGTGATTGCGCAGTACATTTTCTTCTTTGTAGTATTCGAAATTCAATACGCTGACCGGGGAAGCAATTTTCTCTTCTTCAACCAACAAAACTGTTCCGGCATCGAAATGTTCACGGCTGTTTACCAGAAAAATTGCTTTGTTGTATTCGTAATTATTGAAATATTTGTTGTTTTCGATTATTGTTTTTTGCTCACTTAAAATATCCAGTAGCGGATTAAAATCGTAGTCATTCGGAACAAATATTTTGGACACATTGCGACAGCCCAGTCCATAATATTGGAAAATATCATCGGCAAGTGCTTCCAAATCCTGATCCGTTTCGTCTCCTTTTATTATGGCAACCCCGTTTCTATTTTTACGGATAATGTTTGGATACTTCCCAAAATAATATCCAAAATAACGCGAGGAGTTGTCGCTGCCCGTGGCAATTACTGCATCAAAACTTTTTATCTGATTGCTTGTAAATTCAATCTTACCAGTAAAACCAGCTTCGATAGCAATG
>QMPA01000242.1 GCA_003650365.1 Bacteroidota bacterium
GATAAATACCTCGTAGAGGTTTGATATTATATTTGTTATAACGGCTTCAATATTTTTAGTCGGTCAGTAGTGATTTTTTCTGTAAAATAAAACAATTTCACTCGTTTCTCCCTGCATGTCTTTGGCTGACAAAGTAAGTGTTAATTTTTTTAATTCGGTATTGTATTTAGTTTCTAAAAGTTTGATGTCCGGGTTTTCGATTTTGATTTCATCCGGATTGCGAACCCCATTAAAAGTCAGCTTTTGTTTTCCATAAAGACGAATTTCGGTTCTCGTTTCATTCTCATCAGAATAGAAATTATACACATTGAAAGTGCCATCGTGCCAGATGTATTTCTCAGGAAGAGCAGGGCCTGTTTTGTACTTAAGAACATATCTTTTTTGCGCCAATTCAGAAAGATAAATAAAGCCGTAACCACCTTCTTCAAAATACGCAGCCATATTGTTGCCATCGATATTTGCACCGGAAATATGCTGCCCGTCTGTCAGTTTCACTTTTAAAACCAGGTTACCCAATAACTCATTTTGATACATTTCATCAGGCATGACAGCATTGTCAATTATCACAGTTCCTGGTTCTTCTTCAGTAACAATTGTGTATTTTTTATACAGCCACTGGGCATAAAACTGTTCGGTGTTTTTAGCAACATACCTATTCTTTTGTTGCTGCACCATGCGGTAATATTCAATCCATTTGTTGTTGGTTTCTTCTTGCAAAAATGCATCCTGAGCCAGCCAGTTTGACCAATGGGCTTCAATAACATCCGACTCCTGTTCTTCGATTGGAACACTCGGAAGTGCAGACAGGTCAAACCATTCGTTCCCATAATTAACGCGATTTAAAACCAAAACCCCGTGGTCAATCCCACCCCCGTTTGCTTCAGATGGCGGGTTCAATTCCGGAATTTCACTGAACAAAGTATTCACATATTTTACACCTTCATTATGCATTAAAAGGCCGGTGCTCACTTCTCCATCAGGATTCCAATGATAAGCGTAGGCACAGGGGACAAAACTTTGAGGGAATGAATGACCATTTTGTTTAGTGATGCCATATTGTGCCATTATTGCTTTGAAACATTGAATGTGGTCCTGCATTATTTCGGTGGAGCGAGCTTTGTTATTGTCAATATCATACCATTCGGCCCTTGTTCTTTTTTCTGGTTCCGACCAGTATTCGTGCATCAGTCCATGTATGCCAAATTCTAAATAAGCGGCATTGTTCGTCACATAATCCATTATTTCTATCTGACTGTTATTTACATGGACAGAATTATCCCACTGTGCGCCAAATCTGTTTGAACCGGGGCATTTAGCCAAAACATTTTCACGGTCCATTTCTCCCATAATAAATAAGGCCTGTAATCTTACACCGACTTCTTCTGCCACTGCCACCATACATTTGTAATCATTGATATCCATTTTTCTATCGACACCAATCCGATAGGGCCCCTGATTGTCATCATAACCCTCATCATTTCCAATATTCCAACCCAAATCATCAATCGCAAATGCGAATGGCCTCGGAAAAATAATTCTTGAATCACTCATGTTATTTGTTGTTTCTAAATTATCCTGCCCAAAGGAGAGTTTGCCCAGAATAAGAATGGCGATGAACAATGCCAGTCCGAATTTTTTCATTTTAATCAACTGTTGGAAATACTTCAATCAATAGAAAACCACTGAAACTTGTTTCAAGTACAGGATTGTTTCCAGCGATAGAGCCGAGATTCTTATCTTCAAAATAATTGTTGATTGTGTATTCTTTCGACGTATCAAGACCACGCAAATCAATCGTTCCGTTCCACTCATCAGCATAAAATGCATAGAAAAGTGTATCCCCTTTTTGAATAGCGTAAGCTTCGGGCTTATCAAATCCGATGTCATATAAATGTCCCAGGTATTCAGCTTTGGAAAGCATTTTCTTATTGTACAGCCCAATCCATTTTTTCCATACGACTTCTTTTTCCGGAGTAAGCAGGTAAGATGCTCCGGCTGTAGGATTGTCCTTTGGCCAGGTGAATTTACTTCCCAGCACGGCACCAATCCCAAACGAGCTGGCGAAATCGTCACCATTGTCACTCAGTTCCACATGGTCGCCGTAATAGGCTGTTTTTGGGATGAGAGCTTTATAAACCTTTCCTTTCAAACGGATTTGCCAACTGCTCAAAGGGTCGGAACTGACTGCCTGGTTCATAAATGGCATATTGTAAAACGACATGCAGCAACCACAAGGGCAATTCTCGATAACGGCATGGGCTTTCTTTTCCCTCACATTTTCGTAAACCATTTTATAAAATTCAGGAAGTTGCTCTGCTGCCTGTTCCGGATAATCCAGTCCATGGTCGGGATGGTGGTCAGGGGGAACCGCATTCATGTGTTGTCCATCCATTTTCAGCCCGTCAAATCCCCATTCATCCATAAATAAAGAAAGGACATCTTTGGTGTGCTCGATGGTTTTGGAATAAGTCGGGGCCATATAATAAGCATCCCACCAGGTAATAAATCGGGGTGACCAATCTGCATTGAAAAGAATAATATCAGGGCTTTCTTCCAGTAAATTGGTGCAGGGGTCAACAGCGAGTGGTGCCCACCATAGCTTGGCTTTCAATCCGTATGAGTGGATTTTATCTACCAGATTTTTCATTTGCTGGTCGCCGCCAGGAAACTTGTCTTTGTTCACATCCCAGTCGCCTTCGGCAATTTGAAAGCCATCGTCAAGTACGGCCCATTTAAAACCGAGTTCTTTCACTTTGGGCAGTGTTCCAATAATTTCGTCAAGGGTAAAACCTCTTTCGTAACCCCATGCACACCAAACAGCTTCAAACGCGGCATCCTCGGTTTCAGCAAATTGCATCCCTTTTGCACGCATCAAATCGCCAAAACGACGCAAAGAATTGAAGCAGTCACCATTATGTAGTATCACGAAAGTTTCCAGTGTTTCGAGGCTTTCGCCGGGGGCAAGCGAAAAATCATCGCCAAGGTTTTTTTCAATTCCAACAGCTACTTTGTCCTTTTTGTATTTCATGTCAACAGGCATCGAAACCAATTCAGGGTGGAGGCTAGTATGCCCGATTGCAATGCCTTCATCTGATCGCCAAATGTCTAAAACAGGAATACCACCGCCATAATCCGAATTGTTCATTCCCATATAATTTTTCTGATAAAATCCTTCGCTAACAGGAAGAATCCAGTCGGCGCGGGCATCGGAAGAACTGCCCTGGAAAGACCAGAACGTGCTGTCCTTGTCCAGTTGATTAATGCAGTAGCGATTGTTTGTCCATTGATTAACTTCAAGGCTTTGTGATGAAGAGTTTTTATAGGCTACCCGGAAAAAGAGCATCCCCGGGAAAAGTTCATAAGTTTTAATTGTCAGCAATTTTTCAAAGGCAAAACTTCCTTCCTGATAATTTCCGCTAAAAGTGTATTGTACCCCATTTCCAAGCTTATCAGAAATTGCCTTTTCTGTAGTTGATGATAATAAAAAATCATTCAGTGCCTTTCCGCGGAAAACAATGTATTCCGAGTTTTGAAATACTGAATTCAAAGGGGTTGACGGTTTAGTTTCTGACAGAATCCGTGTATTCAGTTTTCCATCAATTTCAAGAATTAATTTGCCACTTTCGATTTGATGAACTTTCCTCTCATTACATGAACCCAATGTTAAAATGAGTGAAACAAGAACAAAGGATATTGCCAGAAACGGATTCTTTTTTTTAATCATCGGATGATTATTTTTTGTGTTTGCGAAGGGAAATCTTTCCCGCTGATGCGGATGAAATACATACCACGATTGAGTGAGCTTGTTTGAATTTGCATATTTCTCTGCGTTGTATCAAGGGTCTGAATCCTATTCCCGCTGAGGGAGAATACTTCAACTTTCATTGTTTCAGTTCCTGCAGTTTGCTTCTGGATATGAATGCTCTCCCCTTGTTTTAATACGGTCGGAAAAATACGAAAGGGCTTTTGGTTTATCGTACTTTCATCAACATCTGCATAATTTTCTGTTCCCAGATAACCAATTGTTTGTCCGGGCACCAATCTGTCCGATTCTATGGTTAAAAGGGGGTCGTCGCCTCCGGCAGAAACGCTGCATTCCAGTACTTCTCCCGCTACTAATAATTTTAATGACTGCGGAGAACGAACACCATTTACCGAAACGTATGCATCGTAATAAATGGGTGCAACGCCGCTGTTTTTAATAACAAGCACTGAAGAATCAGATTTGCTTTTAAACGAAACTATCTTGAACTGATAACCCGAAGCCATACTGGCCTGTTTGATGCGGGCAGTTGTTTGGTAGTTGGGTTGGTCGTTTCCAATGATGTAGGTCATATGAAAATCTTCGGCAAAATACTCCCAGGGCTTTCCATAAGGACCATCGGGCCAGTCGAGTACATGCTGCTGGTCGTAATCAGAATAGTAGCTGAATTCGCCACCTGCCGGTGAAGTTTTATAACGTTCCCTGCCAAAAAAATTCCAGCTTTCGGTATTGTATTCACCTGGTTCACCAAATCCGTTATGCATAAAGGAATCATCAAAATTACCGAAATGAAGGTCCAGCAATTCTGGTTTTTCTTCGAAAGGGGAATAAGTATCGTCTGCCGCATCAATGGAACAACTGAATGGGGTTAGCACAAAAGTGCTGTCTAAGTGACGAAAAAACTCTTCCTGAAAAGCTTTGCTCGGGAAGGTAACCCCCAACTCAAATGGTCCATCGTAAATGTGGTATTCTGCCCATAACCCAAATCCAACTTGTACGAATGCAAGGCGCGGGTCGTTGTCGTATCTTTCTGCGAATTTGGTATAAAACTCCAGACTAAAGCGTTGTAATTCTGCATTTGTCCAATCGGGAAACCAGGTGGTTTTTCCTTCCGAAATTCCCTCGGTTTCGTTGTAATCGTCCATGGCTTTGAGGTAATCGGGTACCGAAGTTTCGTAACCCGGATACACATATCGAAACCTGAAAATAGCCTGGTGCTTGCGCGATGCGATGGCATTCAATTTATTTTCAACAGCATCCCAGTTGTATACTGCATTTTCGTCAACAACATCATTAAACAACATATAAGAGTATTCCAATGAAGTCGCCTCTGCTGCAACATCGCTGTATTGTCCCTGCCAGAAAACAATACCCGTCATGGGCTGCACCTGTGTGATAAGGGTGTCGATTTGGATGTCAATAAAATCATCCCTTGAGGATTGGGCTTCGGCTTTGCCGAACAATAAAATCAGAAGGCCGGCAATGATTATTTTGGAAGTAATTGTTCTCATGGTTTTGTCAATTTTATTTGTGCCCGATTAATGATGTTGTTTCAATCCTCTACGAGGAATTGCTTCATTTTTTTTGATTACAATAATTGAGGTGTTCAAATAACTTCTTAACTCTTTGATTGCAACAGTTCGCAATAGTAAACAATACAATAAGCCACAGATTCACAGATTTTTATTAATTTATCTTTTGATTAGTTTTACAAAAAATA
>QMPA01000243.1 GCA_003650365.1 Bacteroidota bacterium
ATGAATCATTTCTTATTTTGAACTTCATCCAAAGTGCCGAAATGCAGGATGAGTTTTGGGATGACTTTGGACAGAAACTGGCCAGTTTACACAGACACAGTCAGAAAAATTTTGGGTTGGACCACGATAATTACATTGGCTCTTTATCGCAGTCGAATAAATTCCATAAAAGCTGGGCAGATTTTTTCAGGGAAGAAAGACTGGAAGCGCAGGTAAAATTGGCACGGGACAATGGACGAATGGGAAGGGAAATGGTTAATACCTTTTCACGCTTTTATGCAAAGCTCGATGAATTGTTCCCCAAAGAACCCCCGGCACTTTTGCATGGCGATTTATGGAGTGGCAATTTTATGGTCAACCAGAATGGTTTGGCAGTAATTATCGATCCGGCTGTTTATTATGGCCACCGCGAAATGGATTTGGCCATGTCGCAATTATTTGGTGGTTTCGATGCTTCTTTTTACGATGCCTACCAGCGGAATTTCCCCCTTGAAAATGGCTGGCAGCAGCGCTTGGATTACTACAACCTCTACCCTTTAATGGTACATGTAAATTTGTTCGGCGGCAGCTATTTGGAATCGGTGAAAAGGATTTTGGTGAGGTTTTGAATTGCCAACTAATGACTGGCGCGCGTTTTATAACGCGTGACTTTTAGTCCAAATCCAATACCAATCTTGAGCCAATTGTTCGCTTTTAGTCGTCTGACCACATCTTGATCTGGCGTATAGTGGTCGGACGACCATTGACTCTCGACTGTCATTCCTCAATATCCTTCAAAACAGCACCAACTTCTTCCTCGGTTTTGTGCAATTTGTCTTTGCAAATTTTAATGAGTACGGAGGCGCGTTTTACTTTTTCCGACAATTCGTCCACACCGATATCTTCGTTTTCAATTTCGTTTACAATTTCTTCAAGCTCTGAAATGGCCTGGGTGTACGTGGTTTTATTTTTCATTTTCTATTGATTCTATTCTGCTTTTAAATTTTCCTTCGAATACGTTGGTTTCAACAATATCGTTTTCTGATAGTTGTCCTGTATTTTTAATCGGTTTCCCATTGAGCGTGGTAATACTGTAACCCCGTTTCAAAATGTTTTCCGGTTTCAATAAGTTTACTTTTTCATTCAGTAATGCCAAATGGTTTTGTGTAGTTTTTATTTTGTGATGGCTGAAAATTGCCAATTCTTTTTCAACATTTGAAAGCCTTGATTTATTCTCGAACAGCAATTGCAATGGTTTGTATTTTAATCGGTTCGTGACTTCGGTTAAAAAGTTTTTCCTGTTATTCAAAACAGAGATTGAATGCTTCTCAAGTTGATGAACCAATATATTGATTAATGATTTATTTGCGTTGACCAGATTTCGGCTTGCAAAATTAAAGGAGCGGCTGATTTCGGCCATCCGCCTATTTTCTGTTAGAATCAAATTTTCTGATTCAGAACGAATTACTTTGAGCGATTCCTGCATTCGAACCGAAAAATTATGGAAAGTTTGAATCAGAAAATAAGCCAAATCGGTGGGTGTTATTTTATTGGCATGCGCAATCATTTCAACGACTGTTTCGTTGGTGGCATGGCCAATTCCAGTGAGTACCGGAATGGGAAAAGTCGCCACAGCTTTTGCTAGTGAGTAATTATCGTAACTGCTCAAACCGATGTCGCCACCCCCACCACGAATAATGATAACAACATCAAAATGAGCAATGGCTTTTTTTATTCGGGAGAGTTGATTTTTAATGGATTTTACAGCTCCTTCGCCCTGCAATAAGGCAGGAAACAGTATATAAAAAAACTGGTAATTCCAATTATTTTCAGCAATGATTTTGGTAAAATCGTGGTAACCTTTGCTGGTTTCTACCGAGATAATTGCAATACGTTGTGGCAGTAGCGGGAGCGCTAAAGATTTATTATTGTGAAAGACGCCTTCTTTTTGCAGACGCAAAATAGATTCGTTTCTTTCGCGGGCCAATTCGCCAAGCGTAAAAGTTGGCTCAATATCGGTAATGTTCAGCGAAATACCATAAACCGGATGAAAACCAACTTTCGCCAACAACAGAACAGTCATTCCGTCTTTGAGGTTTTCGCGGGTAACATCCAAAAACTTTTTGTTAATCCTGTCGAAGTTCCCTGCCCAAATATTCGATCGTATTTGAGCCAATACTTTGCTGCCTTCCTTTTCAACCAACTCAGGATAACAATGTCCGCTATGGGTATAGTAATTCAGTTTGGCAATTTCAGCTTTTATCCAATACGATTTGGTATAGGTTTTACGGATAACCGATTCCAGGCTTCTGGTTATTTCCAGCAGCGAATAATATTTTTTTTCAGTTGTGTTCATGCTTAAATTTCGCCTGAGCGAAGGTAGTCTATTTCAATAAAAAGCAATTCTTATTTTGCAGAAAAAAGAGCGGCAGGACCCAGTTCACAAATCCAAAATTTTATCTTACTTTTGATACACTTCGTTTCTTAATTCTATTTCCCGTGAAAAACCATTTAATGATAACGCTGGTTTTGATGCTTATTACTACTGCTTGTGGCAAAGATGGAAATGAAGGAAAGAATTTTTTACAAATCTCGTGGGACCCTTATGTTGATGCATATTGGGATGACAATTCAGATACACCAGATACCATAATTATGAAAAAGTTTTATAGGGTTTATACAGGTATCTATCATTTTGAATACATATGTCATGATATGTTGGGTAATCCTTTTGGATTTGAAGGGACCTATGAAATAATAATAAGCAAAGGAAGTGAAGGTAAATTTTTGAGTTCCGGAAAAGATGGGGAAAACAAATACAATTCATTGTATTTATCCAGGGATGGCCATGATTTTTTCAGAAAATCAACGGAAATTAAATCGTATCAAACACGCTCAAATTCAGTGCCATATAATTCTTCATTGAAGAAAACTTATGTTGGGAAATTAGAAAGCGATACCAGCTGTATAAATGGTTTTATGATTGTCATTAACAGCCAAAAATTTTTATTAAAAGTATTGAATCAGTAGAAGCCTCCTCAAAAATCATTTTAAAACCAAATCAAAACACCTCCTCCGCAATCTTTCGGATATTGTCAGATTTGCCCATGGTGTAATAATGCAGTACCGGAACACCTTGTGCCATCAGTTCTTTCGATTGTGCGATAGCCCATTCAATTCCCAATTGCCGAACTTGTTTATTGTCTTTGCATTTTATGATTTCCTTAACAAGTGCCGCAGGAATATCCACATTAAACGTTTTGGGAATTGACCGTATTTGCTGCTCTGTTGTAATTGGTTTTAAGCCCGGAATGATAGGGATAGTGATACCTTCAGCACGACACATTGCAACAAAGTCAAAATACTTTTTATTGTCGTAAAACATCTGTGTAACAATATAGGATGCGCCTGCTTTGATCTTCTTTTTCAGGAAAAATAAATCACTGTCCATATTTGGTGATTCGCTGTGCTTTTCAGGATAACCGGCAACCCCGATACAGAAATTGGTAGCACGTGTATTTTCCAGACTATCATCTAAGTATTTGGCATTGTTCAGGTCTGCAATTTGATGAATCAAATCCAGGGCATGTTCGTTGCCATTGGGTTCGGGAGTAAAAACTCTGGTTCCGGGTTGGGGGTCTCCACGAACAACCAATAAATTATTGATGCCCAAAAACTGAAGGTCGATCAGGGCATTTTCTGTGTCTTCTTTTGAGAAACCACCACAAATAATATGGGGAACAACATTGATTCCGTAACGGAATTTAATGGCTGCCGAAATGCCAACAGTACCGGGCCTTTTTCGCACAGTCCTTTTTTTCATTAGGTCCTTGGAGACGGTTTCATAAATAACTTCTTGCTGGTGGTAGGTAATATTAATAAACGAAGGTTTAAATTCAATCAAGGGATCGATTGCCGTCTGAATTCCATCAAAATTGTGCCCTTTTAATGGGGGAAGCAACTCGAATGAGAAGAGTGTTTTATCTGATTGTTGGATGTGTTCTATTACTGTTTTGTCCATTGTGTTTTTTCGTTATAAGATTGATGATTTTTCATTTTGTACTCACTGGTATTATACCCTTAATTACAAAACACCTTTTTGTAATATCTGTAAATTCAAAAAAATGAATTCCTATAAATCCCCTCCTTGGAGGGGTGTAGGGGTGGGTCAAATTAAAATATTCATTCATTTTTTTGAATTTTTAGATAATAATTATTGCGCCTTTTCATCAAAGAAACTGCATTTTAAAACTTCAAATAAAAATCAGCAAATAAATGGCTTTTTCTATTTACCTACCCCTGCACCCCTTCCAAAAGGGGATTTAAGGAATTTATTTGCTGATTTTTTACATTGATTCTTTATACTAAATTCATCGGTAACAATTTTTCTATTTTCTCCACATTTAATTTCTTACGTTTTGCATAATCCTCAACCTGATCAGGCAGTAATTTCCCAACCTGAAAATATTGTGCATCGGGATGGGCAAAGTAAAAGCCACTGACCGAAGCTGCCGGGTACATGGCATAGTTTTCAGTCAGTTTTACGCCAATTTTATTTTCAGCATTTAATAAACTGAAAAGTGTTGCTTTTTCGGAATGTTCGGGGCAGGCAGGATAACCTGGTGCGGGGCGGATTCCTTTATACTTTTCGCGCAAAACTTCTGTGAGCTCCAGTTGCTCGGATGCGGCATATCCCCAAAAATCTTTTCTCACTTTTTTATGTAGCAATTCTGCGAAGGCTTCTGCAAGGCGGTCGGCCAATACTTTCAACATGATAGCGCTGTAATCGTCATCATTCGCTTCGAATTGTTTGATTTGGTTTTCAATTCCGATACCAGTAGTTACTGCAAAGGTTCCGATGTAATCGGTTAATCCTGATGATTTGGGAGCAATAAAATCTGCAAGGCATAAATTCGGAATGTTGACTGGTTTTTGTTCCTGGTTGCGCAGGAAATGAAACCGGGTCCCATCACTTAATTCAACATCATCGCCATCGGCTTGTGCCGGAAAAATACCAAAAGCAGCATTGGCGGTCAGCCATTTTTTTGTGATGATTTCATCCAGCATTTTTTGGGCATCATCGAAAAGTTTCTGTGCTTCCTCACCTTTTATGGGGTCTTTTAAAATGGAAGGATATTTTCCGTTCAGTTTCCAGGCATGAAAGAAAAATGTCCAGTCGATGTATTTTCTGATGGCTGTCAAATCAAAATCCATCAAATATTTGACACCTGTAGAATCAGGTTTTCGGATGTTGTCTGTCTTCCATTCCGGTGAAAATTTATTCTTTCGTGCATCACTTAACGAGATGTAATCTTTCTGTTTTTTGTTAGTCAGATTCTTGACACGAAGCTTTTCGTATTGTTCTTCAATTTCCTCAACAAATGGCTGCTTCTCTTTTTCTGAAAGTAATTTATTGACCACACCAATTACTTTGGATGCATCGCGCAC
>QMPA01000244.1 GCA_003650365.1 Bacteroidota bacterium
AACCGATATCCTCATGGGGCAACGGATTGCGGTAGCACTACAAGAATATTAGTTGTTCCTTCTTTGTTCAAACCAAAGTGTCCATTATTTTCCGACCTTTGCCAACTCAAAATATTTCCATGAAAATTGCAGCATTGGTTTCGGGTGGGGTGGATAGTTCGGTAACTATTCCTCTTTTAAAAGCGCAAGGATACAACCCACACATTTTCTATATCCGTATTGGGATGGAAGAACAAGATGCTTTTATGGATTGTCCTGCTGAAGAAGACATCGAGATTACCACCTGGATTGCCAAAAAATACGGATGTAAAAAATATGCGGGTCGTATCCTTGCGCTTTCAACAACGGAATAGTAACCGAACTATCCAGCCCACCCGAGACCAATGCAGCAATTTTCATGACATGATTTATTGAGTGGCAAAGGTCGGAAAATAATGGACACTTTGGTTTGAACAAAGAAGGAACAACTAATATTCTTGTAGTGCTACCGCAATCCGTTGCCCCATGAGGATATCGGTTTCAAAACCATTTTTGGTGTTTCTCAACAAATCAGTATCAACAAGGATTTTACCTTTTTCAAAAAGAAGTACCACCGTAGATCCGCCGAATTTAAAATAACCTTTTTCCTGACCTTTAACAATTTCATCCCCACGGTAAGTTTGGATAATGCTGCCAACCATCGTAGCACCCACTTCGGCCATAATTACATCACCGAATAAAGGATTTGAAATAATGACGAACTCCCTTTTGTTCAGGCAAAAAATTTCAGCCCTTTTTCGCAAAGCGATGGGATTGACTGAATAATAATCGCCTTCAATTTTGACAATGGGAGATGCTTTTCCGCTGAAGGGAAAATGAAAACGGTGGTAATCGTTTGGGGCAAGGCGAATGACAATCAGGCTGCCGTCAATATAATTCTGTGCAAGGATTGAATCATCCAGAAATGAATAAATATCGAAACGATAACCTTTGATGATAAAGTCAGTATTTGTGACATTTGCATAAGCCAGGATTTTCCCATCAGCCGGAGAAACCACAATACGAGTTGCAGTGTCCACGGATCGTGCTCCCGCTTTCAGTTTTCGTGTGAAGAAATCGTTGAATGAATTGAATACTTGTTTTTGAGCCTCGTTTAGATTGATATTAAAATTTTCAACAAATGGCTGAATTTTTTCTGATGAAGATGGCCTGTCCATCAATCTGCCATAAAAGGAAGAAAGCATTTTTCGCTTTGCCAGTGTAAATAAAGCCGCTTCCCCCAATGGGTTATTATAGAGCCACATCAACCATTTTTCTCCGGCTACTTTTTCGGTTTTAATCGTTCCCGTTTCCCTGTCCACATATTTTATGGGGGGCTGTTGGGGTAGGGGGTAAAAAGCAATACCAAATACTATGGCCAGTAACACAATAAATGATATTCGCTTTTTAGTCGATTTGGTCATGTTTTTACGGGTAGTTTTTACGCATTAATTATGTCCAAATCCATTCTTTGATGAAGTATTCTAATGATTTCAACTTGATTGGCTTCCGATCTTCTGTAAAATATCAAATGCGATTTAACGATCGAAGCACGATATCCTTCATTAATATGGTCCATTGATTTACCAGCCGTAAAGTTCTTTGCAATGAACTCAATCTCATTGATGATTAAACCATAATATCTATCTGCTTGCTCCAATGACCATTTATGAAGCGTATAAGTCCAAATATTTTCAAGGTCTTCAATTGCTTTCTCACTGATACTGTAAGCAAGCGCTTTCATATATGTTTGCTGTGAAGTGCTTGTAAATGCTCTTTCGGATTAAAGTCTTTAACCATTTTACTGTTTTCTCCAAGATCGAGCGCTTCTCTTAATGCAATTGTTTTTTGCTCTTCGATTTCTAAAAGCCTCAGTGCTGTTCTAATGACTTCACTTGTTGAATTGTACCTTCCAGTAGAAATGACTCCGTTAATGAAATTTTCAAAATGACTACCCAATAATATGGATGTGTTTTTTCCCATGGATTATTATTTTTTACAAATATACCAATTATTGGTATATCGCTAAAAGGCTGAGTAAGAAAATGAATTAATGCGTTAACTTTCTTAGCGCTCCAACACACTCTTCACTCGTTGTACGGTATCACTTTTGGCAAGTGAAAGCCGGACGATGCTGTCGTCCATTGCGAGCAGGTCATGGGGAATGCCGGCCGCCAGGGCAACAATATCACCTTTTACCAGTTTATGGACGTTACCCTCCACACCAAAATCGATGGCACCTTCAAAAATCTCTACAGTAATTGGGAAACCGGTTTTGTGTTCTTTCATCAGTTGTCCTTCGCGGAAGACAATTCTGATTTCTTTTGTGGAATCGCTTTCAAATAAAAGTTTGATATCTGGCTTTTGTTCACCGTATTGTAAGTTGTATAATATTGAGGCTTTGTTCATGGGGTTTTGGAATTTGAATTTTTAGTAATTGGAATTTATTTGTCCCGATAGCTATCGGGATTGTTTTTTGAGATTTGTTGTTTCTTTAGTCTTTCTTCTTCGACCTTATCATCATTTCCAGCATATCCCACAAGTCTTGCGGAACGGCTTCCAGCATATTGAATTCACCGGCACCTTGCAACCATTCGCCGCCATCAATTGTGATGACTTCGCCATTGACATAAGCTGAATAGTCGGATACAAGGTAAGCAGCGAGATTGGCCAGTTCCTGGTGTTCGCCAACACGCTTTAAAGGGACTTTTTTCTTGATATCAAATTTTTCTTTCAATTCACCGGGGAGTAATCGGTCCCATGCACCTTTCGTAGGAAAAGGTCCTGGGGCGATGGCATTCATCCGGATGCCGTATTTTGCCCATTCCACAGCCAGCGAGCGTGTCATGGCCAGAACCCCTGCTTTGGCAGTTGCCGATGGAACTACATAAGCGCTACCAGTCCAGGCATAAGTGGTAACAATATTCAGGACTGTAGCAGATGCTTGTTTGGTTTTAATCCAGTGTTTGCCAAAGGCGAGGGTGCAGTTCTTGCTGCCCTTCAATACAATATCAATAATGATATCGAAGGCTCTTGCCGAAAGGCGCTCGGTCGGACTGATGAAATTTCCAGCAGCATTATTTACCAATACATCCACCTTACCAAATTTGTCGAGTGTTTCAGCCAATACATTTTCTACGGCTTTGTATTCGCGGACATCGCAGGCAACTGTGAGCACATCGCCGCCTGTTTCCAGCCTTAGCTTTTCTGCAGTTGCGTTCAATTTTTCCAACTTCCGCGAAGTAATTACCACTTTGGCGCCCAATTGCAAGAAGTAGCGGGTCATGGATTCACCGAGGCCGGAACCACCGCCGGTTACGACGATTACTTTGTCTTTCAGTTCCTCATTTTTGAACATGGGTTGTTTGTAGATCATGGCTTCTAATTTTTTTCAAACATAGATAAAATAATAGCCACGAATGCACGAATAGTTTTTCTTTTAATTTTTATTCGTGCATTCGTGGCAAAAAAAGAACCTACCTCAACAAGGGCTCCACGCTCAAAACAATAATCATCACCAAAACAAAATAATTGATGCGCATAAAATAGTGGAAGGGCTTGAAGTCTTCGGTTTTATCCCAAAGCAATTTGGAGAAAACGGCAATAAGCCAGATGGCTGCAATCAGAATACAAATTTTGAAAAACATTAAAGTAACCAATCCGGAAACGGCAATCATCAACGCAGAAATTGCAGTTGCAGCCGTCCACATAAAAGTAGCGACTTTAATTTGTCGTTCACCAATCTTTGCAGTAATTGAAGGATATCCGGCAGTTTCGTATTCGCGGCCGTATTTGAGCATGAGCAACCAAAAATGGGGGACTTGCCAGATGAAAAAGAAAAAGGCAAGGATGAGCGCATGGGGGTCGGCCAGACTGCCTCCGCCTGATACCCAGCCAACCATTGGCGGAATAGCACCAATTACACTTCCGGGAATAACAGCAAAGGCTGTTTTTCGTTTGAGGGGAGTGTAAAATCCATTGTACCAAAGCAAGGCCAGTAATCCCAATTGTGCAGCAAGGAAATTGCTGCCAAGATAAATGAGTGTTGTACCTAATACAATTTCAACAACAGCAATGAACAACACCCAATTGCTGCTGATTTTTCCAGAAGGGATGGGACGGTTTTTTGTGCGTTCCATCAGCGCATCTTTGTCCCTGTCCTGAAAATGGTTTAATGCAGCTCCGCCACAGGCGAGAATAAATATGCCAAGAAGCGGTAAAATAACATCAACATCAATGGTGTTTTTCGCCAGAACATAGCCGGCCAGGGTTGTCAAAGTAACCAATACAGTGATGCGAACTTTGTTGAGTTCGAGTAGTATTTTTAGGCCGTTTGTTAATTTCATTTTCTAATCAAATTTTCAGAAGTACTCTTTATTTTTTCATCAGTCAGACGTTTCCAGGAGCTGCGCACGCTGGAAGGTCTTACTTCATCGTTTCAATAAAATCAATAATCTGCTCAATATCTTCATCCGATAAAATATCGGCATAATTTGTCATCAATCCTTTTTGAAAACTTTTTACAATTTCTGAATTGGGATTTTTAATGGAATTGGCAATGTAAGCCCTGTCAGCAACAACTTCTTTTTCAGTGCCATCTTCCAGAACAACAGTTTCCTTTCTGTCAACCAGCCCCTTGAAACTTGGGCCAACCAGTCGAGTTCCGTCTTGTGTGTGGCAGGAGAGGCAGGCGTTTCTTTTCAATAGCGTCAATCCCGGATGTTCATCACCAGCAACGGCTTTGGTTTCGAGCCAGATTTCGTAATCCCTACGTTCGACTACAGTGATGGTGCTGAGCATATAGGCATGTAATTGGCCGCAATATTCGGCACAAAGAATATCGTAAGAACCCAACTTTTGGGCGGTAAACCACATCATTTTTTCACTTCCCGGAACCACATCTTGTTTGATGCGAAAAGCTGGAATATAAAGACTGTGCAATACATCTTTTGAAAAGAGATTCAGTTTCACCGGCTCGTTAATCGGAACCACCAAAGTGTCGGAAACCTTTCCGTTAGGATATTCAAAACTCCATTTCCACATTTGGCCAATGGCATCAATTTCCATGGCATTGTCAGGGGCGGTCAGCATGGGTTTATAGCCTGTCCATCCATACCAAAACATAATAACGACTAGGATAGTTGGGATTACAGTCCAAATAACTTCGAGGGTATTGTTGTGTGTGATATTTGTTGCAACCGGGTTATTTTTCTTACTGTACCTGAACAGGAAGTAAATCATTACCGCCGTGATGCCCACCAGGAAAAATACCGAAATGGCAAGAATCAGGTAAAGGGAAAAATCGACGCCTTCTACAAAATTGGAAGCATACATAATTTTGGGTTATCTTGTTA
>QMPA01000245.1 GCA_003650365.1 Bacteroidota bacterium
CCACCTTCCATATAAAGATTTCCTCCTGCATTCAGGTAATCGGCGAATTGTTGTCCTTCGCCGGAAGTTAATACATGGTTGTCAGTGAAAATTCCAAGGCAAAGGAATACGGATGAATACAATTCCAGGTCATCAGGAATAGAAGTGAGGATTTCGGCAGTTACACCATTTGCTGACATCGCAGCAAGCATTGCAGGTGCTGAGTTGTTATTGTCATCCAGATCGATAATACAAACCGGGATATGACCTACAACCTCTATGAAAGAACCTTCTCCGGTAATTTCCATATCAGCAGAAATATTCACATTAAAAGTAACCATATGTCCAACAGGCGTATTCGCATCAGCAGTAATTGTATAAACTTGTTCTCCATTGGTATTTGCCGCCATATCACCATAATCCATTGTGTCTTCATCAATACTAATGAAAGGATCAGGACAGATAAGTAATCCATTTACAGAATAAGCATCTGAAGAGCCTTCGTTTAAGATTTGAACAGTAATATTAACTGTTTCACCCGGATCGATTTTTCCATTTCCATTTCCAGTTGCATCATCAATTGAATATGAGCCTAAGTCCATAACAGGAGCATGTAAAGTAACGCTCATAGTTGAAGTCCACAGTTCTTTGCTGTTACCATCGGTAAATTCAACATCGATAATTGCTGTATGTCCGTCAGGCGCATCTTCTTCTATTTCGATGGCAAAGGCACCTTCGCCGTTTATAGTCTGGTTTGCGGCAATGTCACCAAAACTATAAGAGCCGTTTGTAATAGTAACATAAGCATCGGAAGTAGAAATTACTGCATTTATTCCTGTTGCATCAACAGAACCCACATTTGAGGCAGAAACGTCTAGCAAAACAGTTTCGCCATAATCAGCTTGTCCGTTGTTATTGCCATCCGAATCATCTACAACACAACCATCTATTACGATCCATGCCTGATTAGAAGAAGCTACAGTAATATCTTGATAAATTGTTTCCAGGTTAAATCCTGTTACAACCATTGTTGCCGTTCCTGGTGTGAGTGTATGGTCAATAGTTACGTTTCCACCTGCATCAGTAAGCCCGCTAAAGAAGTCACTTCCATTGGAGAGGCAAACCATTGCCCCTTCGAAAGGGCCATCGGGACCGCTTACGGTAGTTGTAAAAGGAATTCCAGCCATTACCACATCAGTAGAAAGGTTAATGCTTCCGGGAGCTGTTGTCCGGGGTTGCATGGAAGGGTCACCAAACATTGTCCATGTTTTGGCTGTTTCCCAATCATCTGGAGTTCCTGATTCGGCCGTCATTAGGACAAGGCCGTTAAATACGATGGCACCGAGGGTAGTCCTTCCTTCCGTTGTGTTTATCCCGTTTTGGCCGGGATGATCATCATAATTATAACCTCCCGTAAGAATGTCATTAAAATAATCCTGTCCGCGCATTGGTGGTTGCCAGGGTTGGCTGATTGTAGCACCGAGGAACATTATAGCACCACCATTTGATTTTTTCACCCAAGCTTCACCAAAGCAGGTGCCGGTATGAAAATCACCATTGTTACATGCTACAGAAATAATCCATGGGAGTTTATCACCATTTGTAAGCGAGGAAACATTGCTATTGCTAAATCCTGTGGTTCCCCAGGAAGTAGGTGATCCATGGCCACAATAATTAATTATACTGGTACCGTTATTTACAGCTGTTGATACCATTGTTATATTTGCACTTGGGTCGTAAATTGGGTTATGTGAATCATATGAATATGGATCAAGTTTGTCATCAAATATAACTTGAACATGATCTTTATCCATTTCACCATCGTCACCTGAACCAGATCCCTGGTCAGAACCAATTCCGGTCGATATTGCGTACCAATTGCCCCCTATTTCAGGGTTTTTTTCATAATTAATAATTTTATCAACCTGTACAGTTACATCTGATGGTGAATTTGCAGAAATCCGTCCAACTGTTATATCCACTACTTCGTCACTTCCTACAACACAACCAAGCTGTGGATCCATTGGTGAACCAGATGATAGCGTTTCACTTTTGATATCTGCCCAGTCACCAACCAATTGAATATAGAGCAGGTTGTTGTTGGCATTATATGCATCCTGGACAAGAGTTTTTACATTGGTGTTTGTTGCTACCACTTCCATTGATACATTGTAGCCTTTCTCCATTTTCCAATCCATATAAGGTTGGATGGCATCTTCATCACGATCGGTGCAAATTACCAGTATATCCCCATAGTTACCTATGGTCAGATCATCTTTGGCATCGGGATAGTTAATGAAAATGGAGCTATAAATAGAGTTCATTTCTTTCAAAACCGAAGTTGGTTTTTTTTGCAAAGGATTGATTACCGGACTGTCATTTTCAATCAACTTTATGGTAATTGATTTATAAACCCTCAGTGTCTTTTGAACCGCATTATAGCTGAAAGGGTAAACGAAAACATTTGTTCCCCTTAAATCTTTCAGGATATACGGTGAAGTTTGTGTAGCCAGATTTTGAGGGTACCAATTATCCCGTAAGGAGCTTTCACTAATTTCATAAGGAACGGTTGAAGGATCCTGATTTCGGTAAATAACCCCACGTGAAGGGAGCAAAGGGAAATCAAGTGAATACTCTTCATATTCCCCTTCTATTATTTCAAGACTCACATTCTTATTGGCAGATAGTTTTACCGAAGCATGGATAAAAGGCAATTCAGCAAAGCCCTTCTTTTTTGTAAATACGCTTCCATCAAACAGGATTTTGGAGTATGAGTTGCCATCAATTGTAATCTGGCTGAGTTCATAATTCCCAAGTTCGAAATTCAATTCAAATTGATCAGCAACAGGCTGGTCAAAGGTTACATCAAAACCGGAAGACGCAAAAAGCCCGGCAAAGAAGAACCCAAATGCAATAGATAGTACGATTTTTTTCATCTTTTGAAAGTTATAGGTTAAAAAAAAGCTCTCTGGGTTTTACGCCGGAGAGCTTAAATGTTAAATATTATTTGGAATGTATTATTCGTTTCACAAGTTTATACTCCTCAGTTTCAAAATGGAGGAAATAAACGCCTTGCTCGAGCTTAGAGGCATCAAACCGAATCCTGTGGTTTCCGGCAGTTTTCTGGCTATCGTTTTCGATAACGGCAACTTGCTGTCCAAAGGTATTGTAAATTATAACTTTCACACTTGATCCTTTAGAAAGGTTGAAGTCCAATGAGAATTCATCGTTAAATGGATTTGGGAAAACATTTACATTTTCTCCATCTTCAATATCAATAATACCTGTAAATATGAAGTACAATTCATTTGACATTTCTGATTCACAGCCAAATTCATTTGATACTATCACGTAGTAGGTTTCTGTTTCTGTTGGTATATAAGTTTGTCCTGTTGCACCTGTAATAGCTCCATTGGAATCGTACCATTGGTTTCCACTTACAGCATCAGAGGTAAGTGTTTGTGCATTTTGTGTTATAGAAGGGGTTTCAGGTACAGGGTTTACCGTAACCGTAATTTCATCCGAAACAGATGTGTTGCCATCACTTACGGTAACAGTATAAACTATTGTTTCGTCAGGGTTAGCAATTGGATTATAGATGTTTGGATTACTAAGACCGTTTGTAGGGTTCCATACATAACTGTAACCACCATTTCCCCCGGCTGCATATGCGTTTAGTTGTGAGCTTTCGCCCAAGCATAAATCAGCAGGGTTTGCCGAAGCAGTTACCGCCAATGGTGCGGCACCAGCAGCAAATGGAGGGAATACAATATAATCGACCCATCCACAATCGTCATCACTGGATACTGATCCATCTTTTTCGTAAGACCATTTAAATGTACGTTCGCCAGCTGTTACAGGAAATGATTCTTCTGTCCAGGCAACATCACCACACCATTCCCCTTTTTGTACACCGTCAATGTAAAACCTTAAGTAATCCCAATTATTTTCAGAAGATACTTTTTTGAAAAATGAGATTTCATCATCAGCGGTAACGTTCACTGTAATCGTCAGGGCAGACGTTTGATTGTCGTTAATGTCACCAGACTTAGCAGAATAACTACCTTCGTAAGGGTCAGATGTGTCAATTGTCCAATCGCCATTTCCTTCAAATTCCCATTCATAGCTGTCGAAGCTACCAGCTTCAAAGTCTTCTATAATCATCCCGATATTAAGTGATAGCATTAAATTAGCAGAATATACCCCGGCAGCAACAGCATAATCCATATCAACAACATCGCCCACTTGTGCATTGGCATCAACGGTGATATTAAATACGGCATTTTCGGTTTCGCCTGCAGCAATTGATTCCAAATCAAAACTGGAATTGTTAATGGTGATCAAACTACTTGTAGTTGATGCAGAAGCCATGGCATTGAGGGCATCACTTGAACCAGCGTTCAAATTCATTATAATGATGTCGGCATTTTCACCCGGATCAAGTCGGCCATTGTTGTTTCCATAAGCATCATCAATTAAAAAAGATGTAATTTCCAGAACAGGTGCATTAAGCGTAATATTGAATCCTGAGCTCCAAGTGTCGGTACCATCGGTAACATCAATATTAAATTGTACCACATGCTGATCTTCTATTAATTCATTTACCGTAAATTCAAAAGCACCTATTTCGGTTGCAGAAGCCCCGGCATTAATATTTGGCCAGTCGTGGCTTGCGTTGTCGATAGTTACGTTTACATCAGTTGTGGAAATTGTGGCCGATAAGTTTGAACCGGTCGCACTTCCCATATTTTCGAGGGTTACATCCAATAAAACATTTTCGTTGTAATCTACAATGCCGTCATTGTTGCCATTGCTGTCATCAATTACATATTCATCAAATAAAATATAAGCGCCATTTGGGGAAGCAACATTTACTGTTCCCATAAATGGTTTTAAGTTTTGACCGGTAATAACAACATCGGCTTCACCCGGAACAGCAATTGGGTTAAACATAGTTACTTCTGCAAGGCCGGTTGCGTCTGCAATGGCACAACCGCAAAGTTCACCATCTTTTGAGATTGCCACGTAGGCGTAAGCATCTGTATTTACTGTAAAAGTAGCTGAGCCAAGAGGCATTAGTGCCTGATAATTGGCTGTGGCATCAGGTGGTTGTGAAAAATAAACCATCAGTGAAGGGTCGCCCATCAGGTGATATATTTCCCAGTAATAATTTTCTAAGCTTGAGCCAGACTGTGTTACCGCAAGGTTGCCAGCAGATGGCATTTGCCCTTGTGTTACATACCACTCTCCCAGAACTTCCCCGTTATCGTGGAAAGTACGGTCGTAAGCACCAAGATGATCGGAGTTATAAACAGGGTTGGCAGCTATAGCTTCCAGGCCAACTCCCCACCAAAAATCTTCATCCCAATATGTA
>QMPA01000246.1 GCA_003650365.1 Bacteroidota bacterium
CGTATTCAAAGCGTTTGATTTTAATTCCAATCCGTTCGTTTACTTCATGTCGTTTATAGGCCTTGTCAAGCATTTTCAAGCCTTCGCCTCCCATACGTGCACCAGGTTCTTTCATGGGTGCAAAGAAGGTAATCTCGAACTTATCGTAGAGTTTTTTCTGTTTTAAAGTACTTATAAAATTGAACAATAATTCAAATGCCGGGCCGCCTCTTACTCCTGTCGGTGATTTGGGATTGCCGCCAAAACCAACGGCTATTTTTCCGTGGCCCCGCTTTAAAAGCTCATCAAACTTATCCCTGATTTTTAAGGATTGTTCAGGTTTTCCACAAATAGAAAAAGTGTGCTCAAGACCCGGATGTGGCAGTTTACTTCCGCCGAAGGCGACAATCAGGTAGTCGTATTCGATGGTCTGATTGGCAAGGATTACTTTGTTTTCTTTGGAAACAATGCTTTTGACTTTATCAATAATTAAATTGAATTTATGTACTTTTTGTAAATCGGCAAGGGGGAGTTTTACATCATCAAAATTGATTTTTCGCACAGGAACCCAGATGGAAATGGGGTAAACAAAACAATAATCCCGATCAGAAACGAGGGTTACTTTATGTCCCAGTTTTCGTAGGCGAAAAACCGATTCAACACCGGCAAATCCACCGCCAAGTACGACGATATGTTTTTTATCTTTGGTTTTCATGTTTTTGTTTTTTTCTCGCAACGGCGCAACGGTACAGCGTTTTGTATGAGACGCTTCCAGGTTCTGCGAACGCTGGAAGGTCTTTGGGCTCTTTATCTTTCTCCCAAAGTAATCGAAACTGTTTTTTCTTTTCCTTCCCTTAGGATGGTCATCTCAACCACATCATTGGGTTGGTGCTGTTTCAGCAGTTCGGAATACTCCCTTAAATTGCTTACTTTCTTGCCGTCAAAAGCGGTAATTACATCCCCTTTTAATAAACCTGCTTTTTCAGCCGGGGAATCCTTCATTACAGAACCTAATTTAACACCTTCTCCGGAAAAAGAAAAGTCGGGAATAGAACCGGTTGAAGCTCTTTTTCCACTTGTTGGCTTTGTAACAGGTTTTGTCGTTGTCATTGCTTTGCCGGTGTACTCAAAAGGTAAATCTCTTTCCCCGAGATAAACAACAACTTCTTTGGTAACGGTGGCTACTTTCACCAATCCCGGACCATCAATTTTGTCGTAAGTATCTGAGGGCCGGTGGTAATCTTCGTTGGCTCCGGTGAACAATTGTACCGCTGGAATTCCTTTTTCGATAAAAGCTACCTGGTCGCTGGCATCCAAATCCTGGGTAATTAATTCGGTTTTTACGCCTGTTGTGTAATCGGTTCCCATAAAAACAAACTTCCATTCTTTGGCCGAATTGCTGTTGATTACTATTAGTTTTCCATCGAATAAACGACCATCAGTATCGAGGTTAATATTGGCAATTACATCTCCAGTGTAATACTTTTTTATCTGGCTCACAAAATAGCGGGAACCAATTAAGCCAGCCTCTTCTGCAGTAAATGCCACAAAAATAATTGTGCGTTTCGGGCGAATTGTTTTGGCCATCGATTTGGCCAATTCGAGCATTATGGAAACACCGCTGGCATTGTCATCGGCACCGTAATGGATTTTACCGTCATTGCCTTTGCGCACATCGGGCCAACCCAACCCAAGGTGGTCGTAATGGGCGGAAAGCACAACGGGTGAATCTTTTAGTTTTTCATCGGTTCCGGGAATAATCCCGATTACGTTTTTCATTTGCATTTCACCTTTATCAGCAAAAGTGTGTGCAAATTTCTGGAAGTAGGATTTGTTCATTGGTTGTAATCCGTATTCCTTAAATTTACCGGCAATATAATCAGCAGCGGCATCCAGTTCTGGTGTTCCCAAACCGCGTCCTTTTAATTCTTCTGAAGCCAAATACTCGATATGCTTCATCATTCTTTTCTCAGAAAACACAGGGGCGAGTGTTGCCAAAGCTTCCCGCTTTTCAATCATATTCGTGTTTTGTGCACTGCTTTCAAACACCTTTACTAAGGGTGAATTAAGTATCGGCCATTGCCCTTTGGCTACATTCACGGGCTCATCGCCTTCAAAAGCGAGGTAGCTGTATTTTCCATAATGGGGTAGTTTTCGTATCAAACCCGGAATGGATGCCTTGTTGTCGATGGCAATAAAAGCGTGGCTGTTGTTGACATTCTGTTCATCAAAAACAGTTACAATGAAACTGTGATTTTTTTTGATAATCATCTTATTTTCAAACCTGACCGAATCGCCATGCATCGATGAAATGTAGTTTTCAATAGCTGAATTGACGTTGGAAACAAATTCGTTTTCAAACCCAACAATCCAGATTGCCCTGTCCTTTGGTAAGGATTTCAGATTGTCATCGAATACAATTTCAAATTTATCCTTATCGGCAGCTTGCCATTGTTTGATGAATTCCTGGTACAATTGCTCTTGATTTTTTTCGGCTTTTGATGGCAAGACAATTAGGGTATTTTTGCTTGCCAGAACTTTCGACCAGGCGGGCGGAACTTCCATGGGATCTAAAATCCTGAACACATCGTATTGGGGATCGATGACTAGTTTCAAAGGTTTTTCATCCAGCATGAATTGAAATTCCTGTGATTTTCGACTCATGTTTACAACCTGATGTTCAAGGCCTTTTTCTGTTGCTATTACCACCGGAATATCAATCGTAAATGCATCGGAATTTTGCTTTTGTTCGAGGGTGAGAAACACACGGTATTGGTTATTGAATTTGATGACATTGATTTCTTTAATGCCAATTTCAGGTGCGCCGGTTCGTGTAAGCCATTGGGTGAAAAATGATGATAAATCCATTCCTGAAACCTCTTCGGCAGACCTCCTGATGTCGTTAAAAGAAGCGACTTTGAATTTGAAGTTTTTGTTAAAAAGAGCAAATGTTTTCTTAAAATCCTCATCGCCCAATTGCCGGCGGAGCATATGCCACATCATCAAAGATTTTCCATAACCAATGGATGCGCTGGCTGCATCGTGGCGAGAGAGAAATGTATTCACCGGAAAATCGTTAGTTTCGTCCACAACATTGGTGAACTTTTGCAGGGTAGAACGGCGGTAAGCTTCGCCCTGACCACGTTGTTCTTTAATCAAATGGTCGGCTTCATAAGCTGTAATTCCTTCGCACCAATTGCCTGTTTCAAAATCGACATAAACACTGTTTCCCCACCAATTGTGCAGTAATTCGTGCGGATAAGAGGAGTGTAGAATGAAAGGGAAACGAATGACTTTTTCGCCCAAAAGTGTAAACGATGGCATACCATAACCAGTTTCCCAAAAATTCTCGACCAGGGCAAATTTGGTATAAGGATAAGGTCCAATCATATCTTGGTACATTTTCATGTATTGTTCGGTTACTTCAAGGTATTTATTAGCGATGCCTTCGTCAGGTGTTCGTAAAAAAGCCATTGCCTTGATTCCGCTATTCATGCTGTGTGAATATTCATGAAATTTTGCCCCAATTAAAAAGATTTCTTCCTGTGGCCTGTCGCAAAACCAAGTGTCAAAATGCTGGCCGCTAATCATTTTTTCAACGGTTCTTTCCCCTTGCGAAACTGTTTTCCAGCCATCGGGTAAAGTGGTGCTTAACTGATAAGTGGACAGTTTTTCATCAACGGTAGGAATCCAATAAGTTGAACCCGCGAGGTAAATTCCGGTCTCGCTGATAATTCCCGGAGATTCGGCAAATCCGCGTTGGTAGTTTTCTTCTGCTTCCGAAAAAGGCGCACTGATTTTCCCGCTGTATTGAAGAACGAAATGGTCACTTCCCTTCTTCAATTTGATTTTCCATTTATTGAGTTTCAGGCTGCTACTTCCTTCGTTGTCTTCCCTGTCCATTCCCACATCTTTTGCTTCTGCCTCACCAGCCAACTGCTCAACTTTTACATTTTTTGAAAATGAAGTCGGGGTGAGTGCCGCATTCAGACTGAAAACCATTTCATCAACATCGATATTGAAAATGGAGTCGATGACAGAAATTTGTGATGTTTCGGGTGTAATCTGAACATCTAAAACATGGTGAATTGCATTGTTATTTTGTGCGTATCCGAAATAGGAAGCCAACAAAAGCAAGCTTATTGCCAGGATTTTTTTCATTTGATTAATGGTTTGTAAAGGTGAAATAATCCTGCAAAAATAGGATATCTTAAATATATAGGGAATACCGATATGTAGTGGTTTTTGATTGATTTTTAAAACCCCACCCCGGCCCTCTCCTGTAGGGAGGGTGTGAAGTCCTCCCCTTGGTGGAGGATTTAGGTGGGGTTAATCATAATCCAACCTTATTTTCTCATCAGCCATTGTTGGTTGAATAAATACTTCCCATTCGGGCGTATCCCAAGTACCCAGTTTTGAATGGGTGATTCTGTATTTTTCGGGTATGGGATGGGTACCGATAACTACTTTCATCCCGTATTTTTCTTTGATGAACTTCTGAAAATGGTCAATATACGGACAGGGTGGGTAACCCACCACAAAACCAGTGGCCAGGTGAATGACTTCGGCGCCGTTCTTTTTCATCTCTTCGGGGGCGTATTCAATATTGCCTCCGGGACAGCCGCCACAGTTAGTGTAGCCAACCAATTCCACATCTTCATCTTCTTTGTAAATATCAAATGCGCCTTCCCTGTTTTGCAGTGCCCTGAAACATTTGCCCCCGGCACAAGTCCGGTAACGGTCGCAAATGATGATTCCGATTTTGGTTTTTTCCTTCATGTGTTTATTTTTTCACGCAGCCCCGATAGCTATCGGGGCAAAGACGCAACGTTTTTGATTTGTGGCTCATATGATGATGCAATGACACGGGGTTTTTTAATCCTTCATTTTATGCATAATACCAAGTCTGTACGTTTCATCATAGGATTCTATTTTATCAACAATAAACCCGGGGGCTTTCATTGGTTTGCGTGTATGCATATCTACAAAAACCACTGTGCTTTCTGCTTGATTTATCACTTCGTTACTCGCATTAAATACTTCATGTTTAAACCACATTCTACTGGATGGAATTTTTTGTAAAAAAGTTTTAATGGTGATTACGTCATCATAAAATACAGGTTTCAAGTATTTTATATTCATCTCAATAACCGGGAGAAGAATGTTCTTTATCTCCAGTTCTTTATCGCTAAACCCAATTTTACGTAGTAATTCTGTTCGGCTGATGTGAAAGAATTTGGCGTAGTTGCCATGATAGACGTAACCCATTTTGTCCACTTCGTCATAGCGGATTTGTATCTTGTTTTCAGATGTTATCATTTATTCTCAATTATTAATTTTTCTTTTCACGA
>QMPA01000247.1 GCA_003650365.1 Bacteroidota bacterium
GTTAAGAAATATTTCAATTCGTTACGATTTTCCAAAACACCTAGTGAGTCCCGTATTAAAAGGATTGGCACTTTCGTTCAGGGCCGACAACATTTGGACCTGGACAAATTTCTGGGGACAAGACCCGGAAGTTAACTTAAACCAGGCGGACTGGTCGATGCCCGGCGTATCAGATTTCAGATACCCCAACAGCAAACAATTTGTTTTTAATGTTGAAGTTAAATTTTAAAAGACGAAACCATGAAATATAAAATAGCTCTACTCTCTGCAATATTGGTTTTCGCACTGCTTCAATCGTGCAACAAAATGGATGTTTATCCTTCAGACCAAATTAATACAGGCTCCATAGGAAATACAACCGATGGTATCATCAATGTAACCAATGGTAATTACGCCCTTTTTAAAGACCAGGTTGTTTTCAATGGTTTTGTCGATGACAACAATCAATATTTAAGACAGTATTTTCAAATGTCGGGTTTTGCAGCCGATGATATTGTTTGCGGCCAAAAAACCGAAGACCCACTGTATTACAGTTTTACGCTTACACATTCGCCCGACCAGGCCAATTCACGTTTTTTCTGGTATGTATCCTATAAAATTGTGAATGGTGCAAATACAGTCATTGAAATCATTAACGACAAAGACGATAAAGATGAAATGATTCTTCAACTGTTGGGAGAGAATTACTTTTTAAGGGCTTTGATGCATTTTAACTTATTGAAGTTTTATGCCAAACCTTATACCCATGGCGACCCGAATTCCAACCTCGGTGTCATCCTTAGGAAATCTACATCCGAAGATGGCAACAAAGCAAGGGCTACCGTCAAAGAGGGTTACGATTTTATCATCGAAGACCTACTCCGGGCAACTTCATTGATGAGCATCGACAGGGGCTCACAATATGCTTCAAAGGAAGCAGCCTGGGCATTACTTTCAAGGTTATATCTCTACATGGAAGACCACAACAAAACCATTGCTTATGCCGATTCTGTTATTAACTCAGGACGGTTTTCCCTCGAATCTTCATCCACTTACCCTGACTATTTTCCCAATGCGCTTTCGCGAAATGAAACCATTTTCTCAATTGCATTTACACCTGCCGACAATAGGGGGAAATTTGGTTCCATTGCCTCCATGCTGTATTCAGACGGAAACTCAGGCTGGGGTGAAGAATTTGCTTCCCAATCGCTTAGGGATTTAATGGACGACCATTTAGAAGATGTGCGCTGGGCTTATATCGACACTTCATTTAGTGACAATGGGGATGTTCGGAAGAAAAACGGAATTGAAGTATATTATATCACCAAATTTTCGTTTCAGGATGGCGACCCCAACCTGAGTTCTCCTGTTATGTTCCGCCTGGCCGAAATGTATTTAAACAGGGCCGAAGCTTATGCAAAAATGGGTAACGAAGGAAATGCCCTTGCCGATGTAAACGAAATCCGTTCGCAGCGGGGTTTGGAAGGAGCATTAATTACCGGTGTTCCTTCGGGCAGTACGATATTAGAAGTGGTACTCAACGAAAGGCGCATCGAACTGGCTTTCGAAGGCCACCGTGCAATGGATCTTTACAGAAATAAACAAAACATGATTCGGGAATATTGGGGATATCATCTCAAGAACCTAAACAGTAATGACATTGACTTATCGAGCCCGCCAACAGGCTACGATAACCTGAAAGTTGACTGGAACGACCCACGAATTATATATTATATTCCCGTGGATGAAATTTTGGCAAACAATTTGTGTATTCAAAACGATTAAATTATAACCAAATCATTTATTCATTAACAAACATTAAATTATTAGCTTATGAAAAATTTAAATTTAGTAGCAATGGCATTGCTTGTAATAGCAATCAGCTTTGCAACATCTTGTAAAAAAGATGACCCGAAAGACCCAATTACAGGGGAAGCTCTGTTTTCTTACACTGCAGATGGGCAAACAGTAACTTTCACCAATGAGTCAACCGTTACCGGAACTGTAACTTATGGTTGGGAATTTGGTGATGGCGAAACATCAACCGAGACTGACCCTGTTCACACTTATGCTGCAAAAGGTGAGTACACTGTTAAGTTAACAGTAACCGATGCTGACGGTGGAACACACCCGGTTTCAACAAAAATTTTGGTTGACAAAGCCACACGTATCAGTCTTACTGATGACTCATTCGATGACTGGGATGCCGTTACCGGTGATGCATTTGTTGTAAATGTTGGCGATAATTCAGGTATTGTTGTTGCCGCAAAATTTGATTATGATGCCAAATTTATTTATTGCTATGTTTCATTTGAAGGAAACATTGCTGACGTTTACCAAAACGATTATCTGTTTGATACTGACAATGACAGTTTAACAGGTGCAAAATCATGGTTGTGGCCTGCTTCAGGTGTTGACTTCCTGATGGAGATTGCTCCATTTACAGGTGCCGAACAATCTTTGTTTTCTGCTGAATATGGTGGCGCTCCCGGAGAAGACGAGTGGGTATGGCCTGAAAAAGAACTTCCTGCTGATGCTTTTGTTATGGGAACCATTAAACAAGATGGCAATAATGTAGTTGCTGAATTGGGTTTCGACAGAACTAAAGTTCCCGGTTTGGATAACAACATTGTTGGTATTGGTGGATTTTTGAGTGATGCTGACTGGGCTGAAGTTGGATTTGTGCCAGACGCAACTGCCGAAGATGGCCCACATCAAACTTGTTTTATTCTAGACATGAATTAATTAAAACAATAAGCGGCTGTTTCATGCAGCGGCTTAGTGTTTTTCTCATTTATAGTTTTTAGGTTTGTTAATTGGTGCAGGCTGAGCTTGAAAAAGCTTAGCTTGTGCAATTGACAAAATGGCAGACACACATCAAATTGATTAAAGCATCGTTTCTTGTGTACCTGCTTTTTTTTATGAAATTAGCAGTATCTTTCAAGCGGTATAATAAATTCAACATATTCAGCATGAAAAAAATCATCCTTTTCCTGTTTTTCTTATCCATTTTTTTTGCTGGACAGGCGCAGTCTTACTCGCTCATTCAGTACCAAGACAGCGATGAAAATTTTGCCAATCCTGAAAGGGGCTTTTACCATGCCACCAGTCGTTTAGACTATGATGTGCTGCGCAGTTACCGTGACGAAGGAATTACATTGGTTTACTGGGCTTTTAAGCTGGATGAATTCAAAGACTCGGATATTGCTTCCTGGTATTTGCAGAAAATGGAGGCTGATTTTGCAGCCATGAGAAAGGCTGGAGTAAAGGCCGTTATTAGGTTTAGCTATACCGAAAAGAGTACACCTCCTTATGGGGATGCGCCCATCGATATTGTGCAGATGCACATCAAACAAGTCAAGCCTCTTTTAATGGCCAATAGCGATGTAATACTCGTAGTGCAAGCTGGATTTATCGGTGCCTGGGGCGAATGGTATTATACCGATTACTACGCGACCTCACCTGGTCATATTAACGAAGAACAATGGGGCTGGCGCCGCAGTATTGTGGATTCACTTTTAGGGGCCATCTCTGAAAACAGGATGGTACAACTAAGGACACCGCTTTATAAAAAACACGTCCTACAAATGGAAGAATTCACTCCCGTAAGTGAAGAGGAAGCCTTTGACGGTTCTGCAGTCTCAAGAATCGGACACCACAACGACTGCTTTGTTGCCAGCATTTCCGATTGGGGAACCTACCAGGACACAACTGTTGAAAAACCCTACCTGGCCGAGGACACAAAATACACCATGATGGGTGGCGAAACCTGCAATGTTTGTGCTTATTCGCATTGCGAAAACACCCTGAATGAATTGCACCGATTTCATTGGACCTACCTCAATATCGATTACCATACCGGTGTAATTGGCGACTGGATTGACGAAGGTTGTTTTCCTGATATCCAAAGAAAATTGGGTTACCGTTATCGCCTGGTTTCAGCAGAAATTCAAGACCAGAGCAAAGCACTTGGCCAGTTTAATCTTTCACTTAAAATTGTAAACGACGGCTGGTCGAACCCCTTAAATCCAAGAGACATTGAAGTTGTTTTAATCAACGAAGAAAATAACAAAGAATTCTATTTACCCGTAAATAACGACCCACGTTTGTGGCCGATTGACGATACCATATTCCTATCAATAAACAGTGGTATTCCTGCTTTTATTGAAGATGGAAATTACAATGTCCACCTCAATCTTCCCGATCCCGAAAGCAGTTTGAAAATGAGGACTGAATATGCCATTCGCCTTGCAAATACAGGAATTTGGGATACGGCATCCGGTTACAATTCATTACAACACACTTTAAATATTGATGAAAACAATGCTGCTGATATTTATATCGGAGGCGATTATTTCAAGAAGAAATACCAGGTCGTTTTAAACAACATCGACATTAAAATTGATGGTGCATCAGAAGACTGGGAAAACGTTCCCATCCTTTATGCTGATTACAGCCAGAATGCCAATTTATTGAAGCTTTACAACAGCAACGACACACTATTTTTCCTTGTAGAAGGCAATGATTTGCAAGAAACATCCTACTTTTTTATTGATGCCGACAACAATCCGGAAACGGGATATTTTGCCTCAGACTGGCTGCAAAACGGGTCTGACTATTTAATCCACGACAACCTTATGTTCAGCCATGTGGGAGCAAGTGATGAATGGGCATGGATGGCTATTGGTACTCTGGATAAAGTACAAAATGAACAGGTATTGGAAATGAAAGCCGGATTGGATTGGTTCAATGCAATTCCATTGGAAACTGAATTTCACCTGGCCTATGTCAACGACCCACAGACTCCTGATGATATTTCATACCTTCCCCAACAAAATACCAACTTTGTTAGGTATAAACAGAATCACCTGTTTAACTCGCCTCCTGCATTGCAAGCAACGCAATACGGAAACAATGTTTTGGTTTATTGGACAAGGAGCGAATACAAAAACGTGCGCACGATAGTGGAGCATTCTTCTAACGGTATTGATTTCGAGCCCATTTTCACTGCCGAAAACGAAACCATTTCCTACAGCAAGGGAAATTTTAATGTGGGGGATTGGTATTATTACCGCATCCGCTATGCCGATGGCTATCAGTTTACAGATTTCACCGGGCCGGTCAATGCACAGATTGCAAGCGACAAAAAAACTTTTGTCAGAATTAAACTGGACGGGAATTGGCAGGACTGGCTCCCTGTTCCACCGGTAGCCACCGGCCCATTGGGTGTTGGCGGCACCACCATCCGTTTTTTCGATACAGCAGACAGCCTGTATTTTACTATCGACGTTTTAAGCGATGGGGTCAGCAATTATCAAATCTTGTTCAATACCGGCGAAAC
>QMPA01000248.1 GCA_003650365.1 Bacteroidota bacterium
AAGGATTATAAATCCTTTTCTCCTTGCATTCAGATTACAAATCTGAATGAGCCCCCTGCTTCAAGCGTCCACGCTTGAAGTGAATATAAAAAGCTCAGAATTTTTTTCTGACACCGTTAAGTCTAAAAGGCGACTTAGCGGGCCTGGCAGCAAATTACTGTAAACCATCCCCTACAGCTTGCTCCGTACTTACCGTCGGCTGCACCCTGAAAATATCGTGCTTATCACGTGGACGTAAAGTTTCCTGCCAGCTAAACCCTTTAAGGGTTTTTTGGTTCGCAGGAAAATCCTTTTCAGGAAACATCTTCTCAACGGCTTTTGTTTGGTAACTGATGGCATTCATTTCGCTATTTAACAAGCGGATATCCATAGTGCTCGATTCGGAAAGATTAATACCAATTAAATATCCATCTTCTTCACGGATGTAATAAATAGTTTGTGCATTGCCATCCACACTTATTTTAGCCAGTTCATTATCTTTAAAATAGCCAGTCATGTTTTTCCCCCTGATCTGGTTGTAACTGTCGGTACTGTCTCTTGAAACAATAAAAGCGGTATTGTACATCATCAACGAGTCTACCCGGTTTCCTGCCACAAAAATATTGATAGAATCGGCTGTAAGCTGATTTTTTTCTGACCAAAGAACCGGTTCATTGAGAAAACGGATTGTAGAATCATTCATGGTATAAACCATCGAATCACAAATCCCTTGCATTTGAGATCTGAAAAAGCGAACCGAATAATAAGCCAGCAACTTCTTTGCATTTCTTTTTTTATCAAAATACATCCACATGGTATCCGAATGAATAAACATTGAATCTGTTTCATCATAGGTAATTGCAATCACACTATCTGTAATAAACGAACGCCCTTCTTTGTCCCACATTTCACCGTACTTTCCTGTAATTACTACTTTGTGAAGCGTATCAAGAATTTCAACATTTCCAAAGGCTTTCCCCGAAGATAAAAAATTGTCGTATAAAATACTATCGGCCGTAATGGTTTGTTCCGAGCCACTGATAAATGGACGCTTGCTTAATTTTGAAAAATCATGCTGAGTGTCGTACCATCCTGCTTCGCAATAAATCGCACTCTCATTTCCGCGAATTACCGTTGGCCCTTCAAAATAGGCTGTTTCATTGATGGTGTTATAAATCAGGGTGTCTGAATAGGTTTCTGAATCGGGATTAATTAATACCACATCTTTCCTGAAATAGAATATTTTACTTTCGGTATTGTAGTAGCCCCTTTTGCTGGTAAGGGTATTGTCACCATTCACAATCGTACCACCAACATCGTAAAAGGCTATTTTGGAAATGCGGTTATATATAAGGTGTTCGGTGGTGAGAATCGTCGATTTTTCAACCAGGCGTACATCGCCAAAAAGCTCGGCAACGCGCGTATCTCCATTATAAAGCATGCGATTGCCATAAACATCTACCGTATCGTTTACAGCAATATGTACATTTCCAAATGCTTCGAAGTTTCTCTTTTGGGTATTCAAATAGGCACTGTCACAATAAAAGCGTGTGTCTTCCTGACGCATTACAACAAGACCTATTAGTCGTTCTATTTCTTTACTAAAAGATTCATCATATACTTGCTTATCCGCTTTTTCCACATGCACCCTCGATTTTTTTTGCGCCTGAGCAAATGAAGTAATAATGAATAAAACTAAAATCAGGACAATATGGATGTGTCGGCTCAAAGGTGTTTAATTTTGAATATTGCAAATATAAGAAATACCAGGTGGATTGAATTGTATTTGAGAAATGAACCCCAATAGATTTTCCAAACCCTAAAGATTTGTAGTGTCTCACAATTCGTTTATTAACAGCGTAGTGTTCAAAGGGGATAATGATGGGAGAATGCTAATTGAAAAAATATTCGTATAATTGCAAATGGTTTAAAAGAGCAATACATCGTAAACAAGCAAAAACCTTTTAGCTCAAAAACCGTAAACAAGCAAAAACCTTTTAGTTCATAGATTGTAAACAAGCAAAAACCTTTTATTATGATGAAACAAACGAGAATGCTTTTAGTTGCAGTCCTTTTGGTTGCAACAGCTACCAGCTACGCTCAGGTCGCCATCAACACAGATGGTAGTACACCTGACCCATCAGCCATGTTGGAAGTTAAATCGACAAGTGCCGGGTTTTTACTTCCACGAATGACAGAAGCACAACGAAATGCAATAGCAAATCCTGTAGATGGATTGATTGTTTATTGTTCTGATTGTGGCGAATTACAAATTTACATCGATAACTCATGGAGAAATATACTTGGTGGATTGCCAGCCACAAATGTGCCTACCGTTACCAATTCTATAACAGGTAAGGTTTGGATGGATCGCAATCTGGGTGCAACACAAGTGGCTACCAGCAGTACCGATGCTGCTGCTTATGGTGATTTATACCAATGGGGCAGGTTGGCAGATGGTCATGAAAGTCGGCTTAGTTCAAACACGACTGTTCTGAGTGAAGGGGATGAACCAGGACATGGTGATTTTATTGTTTCAGCCGATTTTCCTCGAGATTGGCGAGACCCGCAAAATACTAGTTTATGGGTTGGGGTAACAGGCACAAATAACCCTTGTCCAATCGGTTTTCGGATTCCCACTCAGACAGAATGGGAAGATGAGCGCCAATCATGGGCAACTGATGATGCTGATGGAGCTTTTGGCTCACCATTAAAACTAACTTTGTCTGGTTACCGTGGTAATTCGAACGGTGTTGTCGGAGGCGAAGCTTTATTTGGCTATTACTGGACCACCTATGTTGAATTTGAAAAGTCCCTTTATTTTACTTACGATAATAGTTCAGGTAGCCCCGGCTTCTACAATGGTTATAGAGCTTATGGCTTAAGTGTTCGTTGCATTAAGGATTAGACATTTTTCCGTGTACTTCATCTTTGAGAGCATATGAAGATTTTTGCACAAGTAATGCTGGTAATTTGATTGGTCACTTTTAAAAAAGTATTTCTAGATTTTTTTAGTTATCCAACGGAATTTCCGTTTCATTTGCTTTCTTTTCAACAACTCGCCATTTAATCTGCAAAATGACCCTTGCCTGGTCGATGGCATTGGAGTATACAGCAACTACTTTTGTGAAGTGCCCCAACATTTGCGTATCCAATTCCAATGCAATTTGATTAGAATCTCCAGGAAATATTGGCTTCTTTGGATAGGATGCAATCGTGCAATGACAACTGGTTCTAACATTTGAAATAAGCAAAGGTTCGTTTCCGGTATTGGAAAACCTAAAATCGTAGCCAAGCTTCGAGTCCTGCGGAACACCTTTAATCTCGTGCTTGCTTTGAAAAAAAGTAATTATAGCGCCATCTTTTTTTACCTGTAGCGTATCAATAGGTATAGAATCGTTTGTAGAAGAAGGCTTACTGCCATCAATACTTTGGCCAGTTAATAAAGTCACTGATATTAGCATCAGTAGAAAAAGCAAACTTTTTTTCATCCTTAAATTTTTTGTAAAGATAAAAAAAATGATTTTCTGTAGATTATTGAGACTTGAAGGCAGCTAATTATTTTGGCTCTATGTCAAATTAAGTGGGCGACTAAAAAGTGCTATCACTATCATATCACAGTCTGCATGTCAATAAATTCCAAAAATCAAAGAATCAAATAATAAATAAGAACTCAATTCTGTAAATCACAAATGCCGGGAAGACCTTTGCAAACCTTAGAAGCTGTCCTTCAGAGTGAAGAATCTTAATGCTCAGAATTTCAGATAGTAAAGATTCTTCGTTATCACTCAGAAAGACAAAATTTACTGTTTTGCAAAGGTCTTATTCCATTTGTACTTATTTTAATGTTCATTTGAAATCCACCTTCTTTGATGGTGGTTATGTTCTTTTTGTTATACATATTATTTCTTATCTGGAAGGGCGGAAGGGTGGAAGAAGTCACTAAATCGTCCATCCATCCTTCCACCCTTCCTTTTTTCTTCCATCCTTCCAGTCGTATTTCGATGAAGCGCCCTATGGGTGCAATTCAAGTCAACCTTCTTTGAGGGTGGATTCTTTAATCGTATACTAATCTGTACTTAAGGTGTGAATGATGAAATTTGCTTTCTGGTTTTAATATCAATGTAACCTTGGTTGTTGATTTTTGATCATTGATAATTATTTGTGATTTGACTATTGTGATTTGTTATTTGCTTCTTAGATAACTCTCTTTAAATCTACTTCAGCTTATTAAAACCCGAATTTTGTAACAAATTTATTATCCTTTCGTAATACCCAAAGCAAAAAGAGTAATTTGATAGGATAAAACCGGAATAATATTCCGTTATCGTATATCAAAACACCACTGAATAAATAAAAAGCATGCAGAATCACTAACATTCAATGATATATAAAACAGGCATTATTTTTGCATGGAGCTACACGCTTTAATGAATGCGCAGGCTTTTACACTGTGTTTTATTATTGTAAAGCTTGAGTGAAAAAATGTTAATAAATTGCGAAAACTTTAACATTAGGATTGTTATTGTAAAAAAAAATTGTAATTTTGATTAAAGTTTCGTACCTTTGAAAATTGTTTTCTAGTTTAGCCTAGAATTAATGTGTGTATTTATACCTTATATAATAGAATTTTTATAATTGATAATTAATATTTTGTTTTATTACTAACTTAAAATTTTTATAGTATGAAAAAACTATTACTGTTAGTGTTTTCTATGACACTAGTGCTGTTTTTAAACCTTGATGCGCTTGCACAGCAAGCCAATGTGGTAAAAGTGGCAAACAACAATGAGCTGATTAAAGCTCTTGCTGACCCTAACGTTCAAACTATCGAGATTACTGTCGGTGGCTTTTACGATGCACTTCTATTTAATGCTGCACCTGGCGCCCTTATAAAAAAGGGGAACAGAGGTGTAGATGCGGATTGTATTTACACAATTCAACCTACAAATACTTGTTTTTTGGGCGATCCAACTGCAAGTGTGGTTGTGGCTGATGCAACGCAACCACCAGGTGGTGGAGCAGACTGCCCTCCAGATGATGCAGGTGTTTGGACGGTAGAGGGGAAACCCTTAGGTGCACCTAATCCTATTTTTATTGATGATGATACCACTGAGACAATGCACTTTACAGTTGCTATTGCGGGTACTTATGAGATGAGATATTCTTGGGGTGCCCCCTATAATACTTTTGTGCAGACATCACTTACTTTCTTTGACACGCCTCATGTTACCAATTTAAAGGCGGATTCTTCGCATGTTTGTGGTAATGGAAACGAA
>QMPA01000249.1 GCA_003650365.1 Bacteroidota bacterium
CAACAGTACTCGCCAAAGCCAACGAATGGCTCAACGGAAATTACGACACCGAAACCAAAAATACCGTCAGGGAAATGATGGAAAACAATCCACAGGAACTCATCGAAAGTTTTTACCGCGACCTTGAATTTGGTACCGGCGGATTGCGTGGAATTATGGGCGTGGGCTCAAACCGTATGAACAAATACACCATCGGTGCGGCTACCCAGGGTTACGCAAATTACCTGAAAGCGAACTTCCCGGATGTGGAACAAATCTCAACGGCCATTGCTTACGATTGCAGGAATAACAGCCCCTATTTTGCTCAGATTACTGCCGATGTTTTTTCGGCCAATGGCATCAAAGTGTATTTGTTTGACAGCCTCCGCCCCACCCCGGAATTATCGTTTGCCATCAGGCATTTTGGTTGCCAGGGAGGGATTGTAATCACAGCTTCTCACAATCCCAAAGAATACAACGGCTACAAAGCTTATTGGGATGATGGCGGACAACTCATCAGTCCACACGATACAAATGTAATCGACGAGGTGAATAAAATCACTGATGTGGCCGACATTAGAATGGACGGCAATGCCAGCTTGATTGAAACTATCGGCGAAGAAATTGACAAAATTTATCTCGAAGAAGTGAAAGCCTTGTCCCTTTCCCCAGAAGTCATCCAAAGGCAAAAAGATTTTAAGATTGTTTATACGCCCATTCACGGAACCGGTGTTAAACTGGTTCCAGAAGCCCTGAAAGCTTTTGGTTTTGAACAAGTTTTTGGTGTGGATGAACAGAATGTTGTTGACGGAAATTTCCCGACAGTTGTTTCTCCCAATCCCGAAGAACCGGCTGCCCTTGAAATGGCTATTGCCAAAGCAAAATCCATTGGTGCCGACCTCGTAATGGCAACTGATCCTGATGCCGACCGCGTTGGTATTGCTGTACGAAAAGACGATGATTTTATATTGCTTAACGGCAATCAGGCTGCCACATTACTAATTTATTATCTGCTGACCAAATGGAAAGAAAATAACAAATTGACAGCTAACGAATACATTGTGAAAACAATTGTTACTTCTGAATTGCTTGCTGATATTGCCAGGAAATATGATGTGGAATACTATGATGTTTTAACAGGATTTAAATTCATTGCCGACATCATTTTAAAACTCGAAGGAGAGAAAACTTTTATTGGTGGTGGCGAAGAAAGCTACGGCTACCTTGTAGGTGATTTTGTCCGCGATAAAGATGCGGTAAGTTCCTGTGCAATGATTGCAGAAACGGCTGCCTGGGCGAAAGACAATGGCAAGAGCATGCTTGATTTATTAAAAGAGATTTACCTCGAATTTGGTTTCTATAAAGAAAAACTGATTTCGGTGGTGCGCAAAGGAAAAGCCGGTGCTGAGGAAATTCAGCAAATGATGGCTGATTTCCGCAGCAATCCACCAAAAAGTATGGATGGTTCAAGACTAATTACTATTAAAGACTACAGCACAAGTATTGAAAATAATCTGCTTACGGGTGAAGAAAAAGTCATCGACCTACCCAAATCTAACGTCCTGCAATTCTTTACCGAAGACGGCAGCAAAGTAAGCGTTCGCCCTTCAGGAACAGAACCAAAAATCAAATTCTATTTTGGAATTAAAGGAAAACTCGAACGCATTGAAGACTACGATAAAGTCAGTAAAGAATTGGAAGAAAAAATAAACCGGATTGTGAAGGAATTGGGATTGTAATCTTGCAGTGGTCAGACGACTATACGCTGAGACAAAATCATCGTCCGACCACTAATGTACAGGAAAGCCGAATTAGTGGTCGGACGACTTTCTTGATTTAGCGTATAGTCGTCTGACCACTCTCAACCTCACTCTCAACCTCACTCTCAACCTCAATCTCAACCTCACTCTCAACCTCAATCTCAACCTCACTCTCAACCTCAATCTCAACCTCAATCTCAACCTTAATCTCAACCTAAAACCTTAACCTTAATCTCCCATGAAACCCAACACCGACAACATCACCCTCTCGAAACCCATTATCGAAATGGTAACCGTAGCCAACGAATACTGCTATTACATTGATAATGCTGAAGAGAAAAGCAAGAAAGGGGTATTTGAATTCATCCACCGGATTACACCCCTGCTTTACCTGAAAGGAACATTATTGCCTGATATTGAACCCGAATACCCCGAAGCCAGTGAGCGATTTGTTACACAGGAAAACTGGGAAAATATTTTTACAATGCTTAGGGATAAATTCGGAAAAGATGACGAATACTGGATAATCGATCCACAATATATCAACGAAACAGAACCCTTAAAAGCAAGTATTTCTGAAAATCTTGCCGATATTTACCAGGATATGAAAGACTTTATTATGCTCTTTCAAAAGAATACCCATGCCGCCCGCGAATGTGCTATTGCCGATTTTAAAATGCTTTTTGGCAATCATTGGGGATACAGTATCGGAAATATTTTAACAAGGGTGCACTACTTATTGCAAGAGGAAAACGAAGACACACCGAGAGCTACTGACCCACTGAGTTTTGCTTAAGATTTACATAAAATAGTTAAGTAAATAGCAACCTTACAAACCACAAGAAAAATACCCACATTTCGGTAGTCACTCCCCTTCCCATTTTTCATTCCTTTGCAAATACTATTTCCGAGAAACTTCCAAAATGAAATTGAATCTTTCATTTCTTACACTTAACACATAACCCTTAACTCTTAACAAATAACCCTTAACACATAAAACCTAAGCCCTAATTTTTAACATATAACCCATAACCAGCAATATGACCCTCGCAGACTTAAAAACAGGCGATAAAGCCGTCATCGTAAAAGTTAAAGGACGTGGCGCTTTCCGCAAGCGGATTATCGAAATGGGCTTTGTTGTGGGCAAGCAGGTTATTGTTGTCAAGAATGCACCACTAAAAGATCCCATCGAATACAATATTTTGGGTTATGAAATTTCATTGCGCCGTAGCGAAGCAGCTTTAATTGAGGTTACAAAGGGTGAAGCAAACAGCAACAATGGGAATAATTATCAAGGCGTACTGCAAATTGAGCAATCGCTGAAATTGGCTCCTGTTGTAAAAAGCAAAACCATAAATGTTGCGCTTACAGGTAACCCGAACAGTGGGAAAACAACCCTATTTAATTTTGCTTCCCATTCTAAAGAGAAGGTGGGGAATTATGGTGGCATTACTGTTGATGCCAAAGAAGCCAAATTTGAACACAACGGCTACACTTTCAACCTGGTTGATCTTCCCGGCACTTATTCAATTACCAGTTATACACCCGAAGAACTTTACGTAAGGGATCACCTGTTTAATGAGCTGCCTGATGTTATTCTGAATGTGATTGATGCCTCAAATCTTGAGCGCAACCTCTATTTAACCACCCAGCTTATCGACATGGATATGCGGGTAGTTATCGCCCTGAATATGTGGGATGAATTTTTAGAAAAGGGAGACCAATTTGATTACCAAACTTTGGGGAAAATGATTGGTATCCCGATGGTGCCTACCGTTAGTTCTAAAGGAAAAGGTATTGAAAAGCTTTTTGAAAAGATCATTGATGTTTACGAAGACAAAGATTCTGTTACCCGTCACGTTCATATCAACTATGGGAAACGAATTGAAAAGTCCATCCAAAAGCTGCAAAACTTAATCAATGCTCCGGGCAATGTGGAGCTTACCGTTGCTGTTTCACCACGTTACCTCTCCATCAAATTGCTGGAGCAGGATAAGGAAGAAATAAAAAGGGTTTCAAAATGCATTAACAGCGCGGCAATTCTTAAAATCGCAGTGGCAGAATCAAAAGAAGTTTCCCGCCTAAGGAATGAAAGCATGGAAACGGTGATTACCGATGCCAAATATGGTTTTATTGAAGGTGCGCTGAAAGAAACACTGATTCCCACTTCCCAAAAAAATAAGATTACAAGAAGCCGGCTTATTGATAAAGTTGTCACCAGTAAATTACTAAGTTACCCCATTTTCCTTTTTGCGATCTGGATAACTTTTCAGGCTACTTTTTATGTTGGTGATTACCCCATGCAATGGATTGAAGCCGGTATTTCCTGGCTGGGAGATCAAATATCCACTTTCTTGCCAGATGGAATTTTTAAGGATTTGCTGATTGACGGCATTCTTGGAGGTGTGGGTGGTGTTGCTGTTTTTCTGCCAAATATTTTAATCCTGTTCTTTTTCATCACTTTAATGGAAGCCAGTGGTTATATGGCGAGGGTGGCATTTATTGTTGACAAACTAATGCACAAGATTGGATTGCACGGCAAATCATTTGTCCCAATGCTGATGGGCTTTGGCTGCAATGTCCCGGCAATTATGGCAACACGCACCATCGAAAACAAGAGCGACCGATTGGTTACCATGCTTATTCTTCCGCTCATGTCGTGCAGTGCGCGTTACCCGGTTTATGTTTTGCTTATCAATGCATTCTTTATCGGTTACCGCGGAACCATACTTTTCGGCATTTATATGTTTGGGATTTTCCTGGCAGGAGTTGTTGCCTTCATCATGAAAAAAACCATGTTTAAAATTGAAACGGTTCCTTTTGTAATGGAACTGCCCCCCTACCGGATGCCACGTTTTCAGTCAGTAATGAAACAAACCTGGTTTAAGGGTGAACAGTATTTGCGCAAGATGGGAACTATCATTTTAGTCGCTTCCATTCTTGTTTGGGCACTGGGTTATTTTCCCCGTGGGGAAAGATTCGAGCAACAGTTTGAGCAACAGAGAACTGATGTTGTTAAAAGTTATGACAAAGAATTGGCGCTTACAGAAACCGGATCAGCGGAATTTACCTCAATCGAAAACAAGAGAGAAACGGAAATCAGCACGCTTCAATTGCAGAAAGAACGCCTGAAGCAGGAAAACTCTTTTATCGGCCGTTTGGGAAAATTCATTGAACCGATAATTCGTCCTTTGGGTTTCGATTGGAAAATGGGTGTAAGCATTATCGCAGGTTCTGCTGCCAAAGAAATCGTGATCAGTACAATGGGCGTTTTGTACCAAACCGACCCGGATGTCAACGAAAACCAAAATCTGATTGTCAGGATAAAAGAGCAAACTTACACTTCAGGAAAGCGCAAAGGGGAGCCGGTTTTTACACCATTGGTTGCCATGTCGTTCATGTTATTTATCCTGATTTATTTCCCCTGTATTGCTGTTATTGCCGCCATTAAAAACGAATCGGGACAATGGAAATGGTC
>QMPA01000250.1 GCA_003650365.1 Bacteroidota bacterium
AATTTTGTCATCTGTTAGCTCAACAATTTTTTTGGCAACTTCATAAAATTTGGGGGCACTTTCAACCATCTGGTTATTGATTCCTGTCATTTGAATAATACGGTACGGAATCTTTTTCTCAGGATTGAGCAAAGTTGAAAAGCTGTCAACAATGCGTCGTCCATCATGAATATAAATGGCAATCTCGGTAATCTTCTCAGCTGAAGGGCTGAGACCCGTGGTTTCGATATCGAGAATGGCGTACTGACTCATGGGCTTATTACAAATCCAATTTCATCTGGATGGCTTTCACCTGTTCTTTCAGGCTTTTTACTTCGGCGGCCAATTGGTCTTTTTCCCTATTGGGTTCGGGTACATCGGAACTGATGTAATTGACAAACTTCCAGATTTCAACCACTTCGCCTACAGGCAGTTCAAAAGGTAAATAAAGTGGATTTAACGAATGAAGCTTTAGTTTTCCTTCTTCCTTCAACCTGCTTTCAATCACTTTAAAAACAACGCCCTCTTCTTTGGTAACAATAATGTAGGCATGCTGGTTTCGGATGTAATTCCAGTCCTGAACAAACTCGCCGGTAACATAAGAACCATCAGGAATGGGCAACATGGAATCACCGGTGATTTGGAAAGTACGGTATTTTTTCTGCTTGGATAAAAAGGGGAGTTTGAATGTCGGTAATATCCTGATGTATTCCGGATCGGCATAACCGGCAGCATAACCAGCACTTGCTTTTACATTCACCAATTCAATGTTTTCCTCATTATTCTGGTCAACAGTGGTGGCCAGTACCCTGAGGTTGCTTCCTTTAATAAAGGTGTCAAAACCTCTTTCCAATTGCGAAAGCTGGCTTTCTGACAAGGATGTCAATTCCACCTTAATCAAGGTATCAACAGCCACCCCAAAATAGTCCGAAAACTGAATGAGGGTGTTCAGATTGGGATGTCCAACCCCGTTTTCGTATCCACTTAATGTGGGACGTTTCATTCCCAATTCCTGTGCCACATCATCCTGGGTGCGGCCGCGGCGCTTTCTTAAAAGTTTGATATTTTCTTTAAAGTACATGGTTTTTTGTTTTACCCCAGTCCCAGGGCTGAAGCCCTGGCAACTGATTAAATTCATTGTATTATTGGCTTCCCACCATCAGTTTCCCCGGGCTTCAACCCGGGGTTTCTGGTCAGGAAAAAACTCCTCTATTTCTTCATCCAGCGATGTCTTTCGGTGGTGGACCTCCTGGTTTCTGATATAATTCCTTACTCTTTCTACATGCGATTGACTTACCGACGCCGCATAATACTTATTCTGCCATCCAAACTTACTCTCTGTAAGTTCCATCTTGTTAATCCAAAATGACGACTCCCCTTTTATTATATACATCACATCTGCAATACATTGATTGGAATTTAGGGATATTAAACAGTGTACATGATCTATATGGCCATTGATAAAGTCAACATAGATACCTTTACTGTCCGCATACTCTTTAATATGCTTAAATACTTTATAGCGCATTTTCTTTTTTAGATAAGGAACTCTATTTTTAGTTGTCCAAACAGCGTGTATCCAGATTTTAATATAGGACATAGTTTTATTTTTTATCCCAAGGCTGAAGCCTTGGGCAATTGATTAATATTCTCTATCGAGGCTGAAGCCTTGGGCAATTGATTAATATTCTTTATTGAGGCTAAAGCCCCGGGCAATTGATTAATATTCTCTGTCCTATCAAACTCTTCCCATCAATTTCCCCGGGCTTCAGCCCTGGGAAAAGAAAAATGATTATATTGTAATCGTAAAAATGATTATATTCTAATCAAAAGTAATACAATTTTTGATATTGTCAAGTATTCTGACAAAATATTTTTTATGGAAGCAAAAAATCGTACCATCGTACACCTTGATCTGGACACCTTTTTTGTGTCGGTCGAACGGCTGATCAATTCTTCATTGATTGGAAAACCTGTCATTATCGGGGGGATGTCAGATCGGGGTGTTGTGGCCGGATGCAGTTATGAATCGCGGCAGTTTGGGGTGCATTCGGGTATGCCCATGCGGATGGCAAAGCAGCTTTGTGGCGATGCTGTTTTTATTCGTGGCGACGGAGAATCCTACAGCAAATACTCAAAACTGGTAACAGAAATTATTGCCGAAAGCGCACCTGTTTATGAAAAGGCATCCATTGATGAGCATTATTTAGACCTTACGGGAATGGATCGTTTTTTCGGGAATCTGAAATGGTCGCACGAACTGCGCGAACGCATCATCAAAAATACGGGACTGCCTATTTCTTTCGGACTTTCTACCAACAAAACAGTCTCGAAAATTGCTACCGGCGAGGCCAAACCAAGTGGCGAACTGTACATCCCATCCGAAAAAGTAAAACCCTTTCTTTTCCCATTATCCATCCGCAAAATACCGATGGTCGGGAAAAAGAGTTACCGACTGCTGCGCTCCATGGGTGTTTCTACCATCCAAACGCTCAGTATGATTCCTCCCGAAATGATGACACAAGTAATGGGGAAAAATGGCATCATCATCTGGAAAAAAGCCAATGGCATCGATCCCACTCCGGTAGTACAATATTCCGAACGCAAATCCATCAGTACTGAACGCACTTTCGAAAAAGACACAACAGATTTGCATGCACTTAAAAAACTACTCATCTCAATGATTGAGAAAATTGCCTTCGAACTGCGTAAAAAACAAAAGCTTACAGGATGCATAAGCGTAAAAATTCGTTACGCCAACTTCGATACCCACAGCCTGCAAAAGCATTTGCCCTATACTTCTTTCGATCATGTTTTAATGGAAACAGCTTTGGAATTATTTGAACGTTTATACAGCCGAAGAATGCTTATTCGTTTAATTGGTGTCCGTTTCAGCCATTTGGTGGGCGGCCACCAGCAACTGGATTTATTTGAGGATGCCCCCGAAATGATTAGTCTTTACCAGGCCATGGACAGCATCCGGCTGCGTTATGGAAGAAAAGCGGTACAGCGGGCGGTGGGGGTTGCTCCCAGACCCTCCACCCCCCGTCCGGGGGAAACTGATGAGAGGAGGGTGTAATATGAAAGTCTATCAATTACCCCATCCTTCAGGGCGGGGAGCCACGGCTTACCTTAACGCCCACTCCTACTACAGCCTGCGCTACGGCACTTTTTCTATTGATAATTTGGTAGAGGAAGCCGCAAAGCGGAAGGTAGAGGCTATGGCGCTGACAGACATCAACAATTCGTCGGGGATGATTGACTTTGTGAAAGCATGTAAAGCACAGAGCATTAAACCCATTGGCGGGATGGAATTCAGGGATGGGGACGAACTGCTGTTCACCGGAATCGCACTGAACAATCGGGGATTCAGAGAACTGAACGAATACATGAGTGCCATCAACCTGAAAGAAAAGGAGCAGCAAGTATTAGCACCCGGTTTCAATCATGTTTACGTTATTTATCCTTTCGGGAAAAGCATTCCGCGAAAGCTGAAGGAAAACGAATTCATCGGGGTAAAACCTGCACAGGTACACAAACTTATCGCGGCAACTAAAAAGGATTTAAAAAAGATGGTCATTCAACAGCCGGTAACTTTTGCTGATGAGAGAACCTTTTACCTGCACAAAAATCTCCGTGCCATCGATCACAATATTTTGCTCAGCCATTTGAAACCGGAAATGCATGCCTCTGCTGATGAGCACTTTTTGACACCGGGTACTCTTCAGGAAACATTTATTCAATATCCCCAAATTATTGAAAACACCCAAAGGCTAATTGATGGCTGCGAAATTGATTTCGACTTCGACAGCGTTAAGAACAAAGCAAATTTCATCGGCAGTCGTTACGATGACAAAATACTGTTACAAAAACTGGCATACGACGGACTAAAATATCGTTACAGCAAAAAGAATAAACTGGCAGAAAAACGGGTGAAAAACGAATTGGCAGTCATTGACAAACTGGGATTTTCTGCTTACTTTCTGATTACCTGGGACATTATCCGCTACAGCATGTCGCGTGGATTTTATCATGTGGGCAGGGGAAGCGGTGCCAATAGTGTGGTGGCTTACTGCCTCAGAATTACTGATGTTGACCCCATTGAACTGGATTTATACTTCGAACGCTTCATCAATCCAAAGCGCAGCTCACCACCCGATTTCGATATCGATTATTCGTGGAAAGACCGCGAGGATGTGCAGGATTATATTTTCAAAAGATATGGGAAAAAACACACTGCACTGTTAGGAACATCCGTTACTTTCAAAGGGAAATCTATTTACCGAGAACTGGGTAAAGTGCATGGGCTACCCAAAAGCGAAATTGACCCGCTCACCAGAAATCCAATGGTTGAAAAAGACAAAAACCAGATTACCCGCCACATTCATTCCATTGCTACATTGATGACTGATTTCCCCAACCAGCGGAGCATTCATGCCGGGGGTATCCTTATTTCGGAAGAACCCATCACCTGTTATACTGCCCTCGATTTGCCGCCCAAAGGTTTCCCAACCACCCAATGGGATATGTATGTAGCTGAAGCTATCGGTTTTGAGAAACTTGACATTTTGAGTCAGCGGGGTATCGGGCACATTAACGATGCTGCTGAACTCATTCGTAGCAATCGAGGCATTAATATCGATGTGCATCAAGTAGAAAAATTTAAGAATGACCCCAAAGTAAAAGCACAATTGAAACGAGCCGAAACCAATGGCTGTTTTTATATTGAAAGTCCTGCCACACGTGGATTATTGAAAAAACTCGAATGCGACAATTATCTCACTTTAGTAGCTGCCAGTTCAATCATCAGGCCGGGGGTAGCCAAATCGGGCATGATGCGCGAATACATTCACCGTTTTCACAATCCTGATAAATTCAAATACATCCATCCCGTAATGGAAGAACAACTGAAAGAAACCTACGGCGTGATGGTTTATCAGGAAGATGTATTGAAAGTCTGCCACCATTTTGCCGGACTCGACCTTTCGGATGCTGATGTTTTGCGCCGGGCGATGAGTGGGAAATACCGTGGGAAACAGGAGTTTCAACGGATTGTTGAACGCTTCTTTAAAAATTGCCGGGCAAGAGGTTATCCTGAAAATATCACCAAAGAAGTCTGGCGGCAAATTGAAAGTTTCGCGGGCTACTCTTTCTCCAAAGCCCACTCGGCTTCTTATGCCGTGGAAAGCTTTCAAAGCCTCTATTTAAAAGCTCATTTTCCA
>QMPA01000251.1 GCA_003650365.1 Bacteroidota bacterium
TCGGAATAGTGGCAGAATATTTAGCCACAAAGACAGGAAGACACTAAGAACCACAAAGGAAGCTTCTTGCAAGTAATTGAATATCTAAAGTATAGATGAGGTGCCTTAAATCGAACTCAGGTTAATAAGTAAGGGATTTGAAATCCCTTGCTCTTTGCATTCAGATTACAAATCTGAATGAGCGTGTATTTTTTGCTACTTTTGAACCAAACATCATCACATGAAAATATTTGGTAAAATTCTGACGGGCTTGCTTGTCCTGTTAATTCTGATTTTGGCATTTTCTTACTTCTGGCTAAAAGGAACATCTCCTCAATATTCGGGGAAGCTTGAAATGGAAGGCCTAGGCGAAAGCGTCGAAATCATTTACGATAACTTTGGCGTTCCGCATATTTATGCAAAAAATGCCGAAGATGCCTATTTTGCATTGGGTTTTGCTCATGCGCAAGAAAGGCTCTTCCAAATGGAAATGATACGCAGGGCCACAAGTGGAGAACTGTCGGAAATACTCGGGGAAGCATTGTTGCCAACCGATAAAATCATGCTGACACTTTCCATCAGGCAAGCAGCAGAACGAAGTGCAAAAAAAGCTTTTGAAAATATTGATACTGAATTCAAAACACAATCACTTGCTTATCTCGATGGTGTCAACAGCTTTATCGATCAGGGAAATTTACCAATTGAATTTACATTAATCGGCTTCGAACCTGAACATTTTACCCCCGAAGATATTTATACCGCTATCGGTTATATGTCGCTTTCTTTTACTGCTGCCATCTCGCAGGAACCCATGATGACCAATATCCAAAAAACACTCGGCAACAAATATCTTGTCGATTTTTCAATGGACACCTTATCGAATGCAGAGCTTTATAACGAATCATCAGAAGTGCTTTCAAACGTATTCAGTCCTTTGGAGTTACAGGACTATCTTCCAATACCAGTATGGGAAGGTTCGAACAATTGGGTGATGAGTAAAGAACGCTCGAAAAGTGGCAAGGTGCTTTTGGCAAACGACACCCACATCGCCTATTCGCAGCCCGCTGTTTGGTACGAGGCCCATTTGAATTATCCCGGCTTCGAAATGTTTGGTTATTATCTTGCCGGTGTACCTTTTGCGTTAATTGGGCACAACAATGACTTTGGCTGGGGATTAACGATTTTCCCTTATGACAACATGGACCTTTACCGCGAAAAAATCAATCCGGCAAACTCAAACCAGTACTGGCATTCGGGTGAATGGAACGATTTCAAAAGCACTGAATACCAAATCAAAGTAAAAGATGGGGAAGACGAAATATTTAATCTGAAATCCAGTATTCACGGACCTGTTTTAAATCCGGTTTACAACAGCATTTCAAAGCTTGAAGAAAACCCGATTTGCCTTTGGTGGGCCTTGCATAATATGGAAAGTTCTGCGCTTCAGGCACTTTACGAAATCAACAATTCGCAAAACATGGCCACTTTTGAGCGAGCTATGGAACTGGTTGATATCATTGGCCTTAACATTGTTTATGGCGATTCTGATGACAATATTGCCTGGTGGGCATCAGGAAAAATACCGAAGCGTTCACAATCGATAAATTCAAAATTGATGCTGGATGGAACAGATTCGACAAACGATTTTCAAGAATACTATGATTTTGAGAAAAATCCGAAACTAATCAATCCTTCAAACGGGTTCATTTGCACAGCAAACAATGCACCACCACAAGTTGATGGTATCGAATACCCGGGTTATTATTTTCCGGGCTACCGGGCTAACAGAATTAAAGAAATCGTAAACAGCCAAAACACATGGAGTCGTGATGAGATGAAGCGAATCCAAAATGATATAAAATCTGACAGGGATCTAAAAATCAGGGATTTGATTATACGTTCCGTTGATTTAAACCTCATAAAAAGCGAGAGCGAAATCCATGTAAAAGCCCTTAACAGTTTGGCAGATTGGGATGGGGAATACCAAATCAATCGCTTGGCACCAACCATCTACAACAGCATGATTTACTATATTCTTAAACAGGCGATGATGGATGAATTGGGCGAATATCAATTTGAAAGGATTGTCAGTTCAACCCCCATGAAGTCGTCAATTGAGCGTTTGTTTTTCAATGAATCATCTCCCTGGTGGGATAATATAGAGACCAAAGATATTGTTGAAACCCGCGACCAACAGTTTGCCGAAGGCCTCAAACTGGCACTGGCAGACCTTTATGAAAACCTGGGCAGTGATTTATCGCAATGGCAATGGGGAAAAGTTCACACATTAACCCATGTGCATCCGATTGGAAGACAAGAACCTTTCGACAAGGTTTTTAATATTGGGCCATTTTCTGACAAAGGCGGTAATGAGGTTATTATTAAAGAAGCGTATAAGTACAGTGGGCATGGGCCTTATAAAGTGAGTTCAGGACCGGCAATGCGCTTACTAGTGGATTTTGCCCATCCGGATAAAGCCCTTTCCATTATCCCAACCGGGCAATCCGGTAACATCATGAGCAGCCATTATTCTGACCAGTCCGAAATGTTTGTAAATGGTGAATACAGGGTTCAGGAAATGAATAAAAATGAGATAGCAAAAAGTGGGGTGTTGACTTTACTTCCAAAAAAGTAAACCCGCTGGATTAAGTTCAACTGGACTAAGTTTGCAAATAATCCTTCTAACCCACTGGATTAAGTTTGTAACTTAATCCCTCAAAAAACTTTGTTGTATGTTTAAGTCACAGACTTAAACCAGAGATGAAGATTAAACTTTCAGTTGCTCCTTAATTTTTTCCAGCATCACCTTCGTCATTTTCTGAAGGTTGAATTCAGTTTTTACACCCCAGTCTTTTTGGGCAACACTTTCATCAATGCTGGCAGGCCAACTGTCGGCAATGGCTTGTCTGAAATCAGGATTGTAAGAAATACTAAATTCGGGAATGTGTTTTTTAATTTCTTCCGCCAATTGTTTCGGTGTGAAAGAAATACCTGCAATATTATAAGATGAGCGCAAAGACAGTTTGTTGCCATCGTGCTGCATCAGCTCAATCGTGTTAGCGATTGCATCATCCATAAACATCATGGGTAGGGCAGTGTCTTCTGAAAGAAAACTCTCGTAGCTTCCCTTTTTTATGGCATCGAAAAATATTTCAACAGCATAATCGGTTGTGCCTCCACCCGGTTCGGTTTTATAACTGATCAGTCCCGGATAGCGAACACTTCTAAAATCGACACCATAGCGTTTGTTGTAATATTCGCCCCAGCGTTCACCAGCCACTTTTGAAATACCATAAACCGTATTGGGCTCCATTACTGTAAGTTGTGGCGTTTCATGACGGGGGGTTGTTGGGCCAAATACAGCAATTGAACTGGGCCAGAATAGCTTTTTTGCATCCGATTGACGCGCTGCTTCCAGCGTATTCATCAAAGCTTTCATGTTAATGTCCCAGGCTTGCAAAGGAATTTTCTCCGCATTTCCTGAAAGTACAGCCGCCAAGTTATAGACTTGCGTTATTTTATACCGCACGACAAAGTGCAATAGATTCTGAAAATCCAGCACATCCAGAATTTGAAATGGCCCGCTTCGGCCTACTTCTTCTGGAGGATATTTAATATCGGTTGCAAATACATTTTCATCACCATGAATTTTGCGCAATGCCAAAACAAGTTCCGAACCAATTTGTCCTGAACTACCAATTACCAGTATTTTTTCCATAATTAAAAAGCGGTTTTAATTGCCGCAAATTTATTAAAACAATGTTTCGATTTATCTGATATGCGAAACATTTTTCGGAAAGCATCGTGCTTTCTGTTAATTTTGTACCAACTTTAAAATACACAAGATGACTCAGATAAAAGAAGTTACTTCTCTACATGACATCAAACAGTTTGTTGACTTACCTTTCAGGCTTTATAAAGACAATAAATTCTGGATTCCACCCATGCGGAAAGATGAAATCAATCTATTAAAACCAGAAGTAAATCCGGCCTTTGCATTTTGTGATGCCAAATTCTGGACTGCCTGGCAGGAAGGGAAATGTGTCGGACGGATTGGGGCAATCATCAACCACGATTACAATAAAAAAATCGGGCGCAAGATGGGACGTTTCTCCCGTTTTGAAGTAATCGACGATCAGGAAGTCACCAATAAGCTTTTTGAAACTGCCGAAAACTGGCTGAAAGGAAAAGGCATGGAAGCCATTCACGGCCCATTGGGATTTACCAATCTTGACAACCAGGGACTGCTGATTGATGGTTTCGATTATTTGCCTTCGATTGCTTCGGTGATGCATTTTCCATATTACCAAAAACACATTGAAAATCTGGGGTTTGGAAAAGAAAATGATTGGGTTGAGTTCCGGCTGAAAATTGAAGAAGTACCTGAAAAAGCACTCCGTCTTGTAGAAATTATTAAAAAACGAAACAATCTGGAGGTTATTCATTTCAAGAAAAAAGAGGAAATGACAACTTATATGCATGATCTTTTTCATTTGCTGAATGATGCCTTTGATGAGCTGCCTTACGTTGCCCCTTTTTCGGATGAAATGATTGCTTATTCAGCAAAAAAATACCTGGATGTATTGCAGCCAAAATATATTACGGTTATTAAAAAAGATGGTAAAATGGTTGCTTTTATTATTGGCTTGCCCAGTCTTTCAAAAGCCATGCAAAAAGCCAAAGGAAAATTGTTTCCGTTCGGATTTATTCATTTGATGAAAGCTATGAAACGACCGGAAGTCATGGATTTACTACTTACCGGAGTTGACCCGCATTTGCAAAAGATGGGACTGCCCGCAATATTAATAAGTGAGCTGCAAAGATCGATGATTGAAAACGGCGTGAAATATGTGGAAACCACCGGTATGTTTGAAGACAACCTGAAAGGAGCCACTACCTGGAAAAACTACGACCACATTCAACACAAACGCCGCCGCTGCTTTGTAAAGGATTTGTAATTTTGCGAAAATATTAGACGCTGATTAACGCAGAAAAACGCTGATTAAAAAAATGACAGAATGAAACATCCATGATTATTATTAAACACACAAGGGGATGATTATCAACCCCGAAGGGGTGAAATCTTATTAACCCCGGGTTTCAACCCGGGAAAAAAAAAGCGATAAACCGTTTTGGCGTGATTTTCGAAGCCTGCCCTGAGCTTGTCGAAGGGAAGCCGAAAATCATGACAAAACACACAAGGGTGTAAATCA
>QMPA01000252.1 GCA_003650365.1 Bacteroidota bacterium
ATCCTCAACAAAAAGGGGAAAGGAAATTATTTGCTGGGTGATGGCACTACACCCGGAATCTATTATTTCAGGTTTCGGGCGATGATTCCCGGAGAAACCAAATTGTATATGGAATTTGGTAATAAATACGATTCAGATAAAAAACCATCAAAGGTTTTTGAAATTGATGTGGTAGTTGTTCCGAAACATTAACTACAACTACAACTGGCGCGCGAATTTTCGCGTGCCGTGCCTTAGCTCAAGTGTTAAGCACGCGAAAATTCGCGCGCTAGTGATTAATTCAACAATTTACTGCTCGGACGACTTTGTTTGTTTCGGCGTATTAGTTGTCTGACCAATTAAACCCTCCAACCAATCTTCCTTTTTACTACTTTTGCACCCTAAATTTTTGAAAATATGTTTGAAGGATTAAGCGACAGGTTAGACCGTTCGTTCAAGATATTAAAGGGCCATGGCCGCATTACTGAAATCAATGTTGCCGAGTCGGTGAAAGAGATTCGTAAAGCACTGATTGAGGCTGACGTTAGCTATAAAATTGCCAAAGATTTTACTGCAAGGGTAAAGGAAGAAGCCTTGGGGCAAAATGTGCTGAATGCTGTGAAACCGGGCGAATTGATGGTGAAGATTGTCCACGATGAACTCGAAAAACTCATGGGTGGGGAACAGGTTGATATTAACCTGATTTCTTCTCCTTCGGTTATCCTGATTGCAGGTTTGCAAGGTTCCGGTAAAACAACCTTTTCCGCCAAATTAGCCAACTATCTTAAAAGTAAAAAGGGCAAACAAGCACTTCTTGTTGCAGGCGACGTTTATCGCCCTGCTGCTATCAATCAGCTGAAAGTGCTGGGCGAACAAGTCGGTGTCGAAGTTTATGCTGAAGAGGAAAATAAAAGCCCGGTTCAGATTGCCAGGAATGCCGTAAAATATGCACGCGATAATGGCAAGAATCTAGTAATTGTCGATACCGCCGGTCGTTTGGCTGTAGATGAAGAGATGATGAAAGAAATTTCAGCCGTCAAAGAAGCAATCAATCCTGATGAAATTTTGTTCGTTGTAGATGCCATGACGGGACAGGATGCGGTAAACACAGCCAAAGCGTTTAACGACTTGCTTGATTTTGATGGTGTTGTGTTAACCAAATTGGATGGTGATACACGTGGTGGAGCTGCTTTGACGATTAAATCTATTGTCAACAAACCCATCAAGTTTGTGGGTATTGGCGAAAAAATGGACGCCCTCGATCTATTTCACCCAAGCAGGATGGCTGACCGGATTCTGGGCATGGGAGATATTGTTACACTGGTAGAAAAAGCCCAGGAACAATTTGACGAAGAGGAAGCCAGGAAACTGCAAAAGAAAATTGCTAAGAACCAATTCAATTTTAATGATTTTTTGAAGCAGATCAAGCAGATCAAGAAAATGGGTAATGTGAAAGATCTGATGGGAATGATTCCAGGTATGGGCAAAGCATTAAAAAATGTTGATATTGACGATGATGCTTTCAAAGGTATTGAAGCCATTATCTATTCGATGACCAATGAAGAACGCGAAAACCCGAAAGTACTGAACGGCTCGCGAAGAAAACGCATCGCCAGGGGTGCAGGAACAAATATTCAGGAAGTCAACCGACTGATCAAGCAATTTGCCGAAACCAGCAAAATGATGAAAATGATGACAACCGGAGGCGGAAAAAATATGATGAAGATGATGCAGGGCGGTGGAAAGAGAAGGTAGTAGTAGTGAATTTTAAAAATCAATCCCGATAGCTATCGGGACAAAATCCAAAACTCAAATCTCAACCTCAAATCTCAACCTTAAATCTTAACCCTAACCTCAATCTTAACCTTAACTTCAAAATACCAATAACCAATGAAACCCCAAGCCAAACTTATCGATGGAAAAAAGACCGCGAAGAAAATCAAGGATGAATTAAAAGCGGAAATAGCTGCCATTGTTGATGAACATGATAAAGGCCCACATCTTGCAGCCATTATTGTAGGTGATGATCCGGCGAGCAAAACATACGTTGCCAGCAAGGAGCGTGCAGCAAAAAGTATAGGAATGACTTCTTCTACTTACACTTATCCGGAAGAAACTACCGAAGAAGAACTGCTTGCGGCCATCGATTTTTTGAATGCTGACAAGGAAGTTGACGGCTTTATTGTCCAGCTTCCTTTACCGGCCCATATTGATGTGGACAAAGTAATTGAACGCATCGATCCTGCCAAAGATGTTGATGGTTTTCACCCGATGAACGTGGGGAAAATGGCTATTGGGCAACCCGCTTTTATTTCGGCCACGCCTGCTGGAATAATGGAACTATTGAAAAGGTATAAAATCGAGACCGTAGGAAAGCACTGCGTTATATTGGGTCGCTCAAATATTGTGGGTTCTCCTATGAGTATTCTGATGTCGAAAAAAACCAATCCGGGAAATGCTACTGTTACTATCTGCCACAGCAAAACGCAGAATATGGCAGAGATTATAAAGACAGCGGATATTTTGATTTGCGCCATCGGTCAGCCCCAATTTGTTAAAGGAAATATGGTGAAAGATGGCGCGGTTGTTATCGATGTGGGTATTCATCGTATTCCGGCAAAAAACGAAAAAGGTTACAGACTGGTTGGCGATGTTGATTTTGATGAAGTTGTACAAAAAGCTTCATACATAACTCCTGTCCCCGGAGGCGTTGGCCCGATGACAATTGCCATGCTACTGAAGAATACATTTATTGCTGCGACAAAGAAGTTATCATAATCTTCAAATCCACTTAAATTAAAATTATGAAAAAACTTATTGCTTTAAGTTTCTTTACTTTCACTATTTTGCTCTTAAATGCACAGGACATTGAGGGCTGTACCGATCCACAGGCAAATAATTACAATGTATCTGCAACAGTAAATAATGGCAGTTGCACTTACAATCCGACAATTTATAAACCCGGGCACCGCTTTTTATTACCTGCCGAAGTTGATGAAACTTCTGGCCTGATTTTTTTTGCAGATGGTTACTGGACCAATAACGACAGTGGCGGCGAGCCCATCATTTATAAATTAGATACCCTGACGGGAGAGGTAATTCAGCGGATTACGCTCAAGGGAGCCAATAATATTGACTGGGAAGAACTGGCACAAGACGATGATTTTATTTATGTTGGCGATATTGGCAACAATTCAGGAAACCGGGATGACCTGGCTATTTATATTGTTGATAAAACCGACATTCCCGAAAGTGGTGATGCAGAAGTTGATGCAGGGAAAATCATGTATGAATACAGTGATTATCAAGGAAGAATAGAACGGAAAAAGGACAATAATTTTGATTGTGAGGCCATGATTGCAACAGATGAGTACTTGTATCTGTTTTCGAAAAACCGTGGTGATAATCAAAGTAAATTATACCAATTACCAAAAACTGCCGGTGAATACACTGCCGAATTATTGACCACTTTCGATAGCAAAGGATTGGTAACTGGAGCAGATTTGAACAAAGAAAAGAACGAACTTATCCTGGTTGGCTACACCAATAACGACTGGATTCCATTCCTTTGGGTGATGTTTGATTTTGAAGGCGATGATTTCTTTTCAGGAAATAAACGCAGGATTGATATGCTGAATATGACAGCAACCCAAACCGAAGCAATTTGTTTTACGCATGGAAAACAAGGGGTTTTGAGTTCTGAAAGCAATCCGCTTTTTGTTCAGACGATGTTTGATTTCACGAGTGGGCAATGGACCAATGCACAAGCTTCATCGGTAAATGAATCAGAAATGGCGGGTTTCGATTTTACGATTTCACCAAATCCTGTCAACAAGAAAAAGGTGAAACTCTACTTTAAAAGTCTTCCTGCAAATAATTACGTAATAGCTATTTATGACAGTATGGGCAGGATGATGGCCACCGAAGAATACAAAATTAAAAGAAATGAAACGGGATCGAAACTTTCAATAAAAGTGCAAGATTTGCAAAATGGGATTTATTTTGTGCAGGTTGTCAGTGAAAATGGAATGATTGAAAAAAAGTTCATCAAAGAATAATGGTCTTCAAAAAAACAGATAGCGTTTTTGAGGGTGGCAAAATGCTACCCGTGATGGAGGAGTTTTATACCTTACAGGGCGAAGGCTACAATATGGGCTCGGCAGCCTACTTTATTCGTATTGGCGGCTGTGATGTGGGTTGTTCTTGGTGCGACACCAAACAATCGTGGGATGCTTCACTTTTTCCGCCTGTACCGGTGGATGACGTTATTGAACGCGCAGCCCAAAGTCAGGGGAAAACGGTGGTTGTTACGGGTGGAGAGCCTTCACGGTATCCGCTGGAATATTTAACAAATCGGCTACATGCCAAAGGGATAAAAACAATGGTTGAAACATCCGGGGTTGAAGAACTGAGTGGTGATTGGGATTGGATTTGTCTTTCACCCAAAAAATATTCGCCGCCACATCCTTCACTCTATTCACGGGCAAACGAACTAAAAGTCATCGTTCAAACAGCAGGCGATTTGCAGTGGGCCGAAAAAAATGCAGCACTTGTCAACAACGACTGTGTGCTTTTTTTGCAACCCGAATGGAGCAAAGCGGAAGAAAACATGGAAATGATGACCAATTATGTGATGGAAAATCCAAGATGGCGCATTTCGCTGCAAGCGCATAAGTATATGAAGATACCTTAGTTAGACCTGAGACTTTAGACCCTGAGACCTAAGACTATGCTGACTGCTGACTGAAGACTTAATCCAATGAAAAGAACGTTTCCCATATTTATCCTAATCGTTTTTTTATTTCAATCTGCTTTTCTTTCTGCGCAACAATATCAACTTTCTTCCGATAATAAAAAAGCAATAAAGTATTATAAAACGGCTGAGTTGGCATACCGGCAAAAAGAACTGTCAATTGCTGTTGAATCACTTCAAAAGGCTGTTAAAAAAGATCGGGATTTTATAGAAGCATGGATGTTACTTGGTGATTCCTATGCTGACTTATCTCAAAAAGAAGAAGCAATTGTTGCCTATAAAGAAGCCATTCGAATTGATCCGGATTTCTTTCCACGGCTGTATTATTTTCTGGGAAATCTAAGTTTTGATCTTGGCAAATATGAAGAATCAGAACAACACATTGAGCAGTTTTTAAGTTTTTCTGAAATAAGCCTTCACCTCAGGCAAGTGGGAGAAGTCGCCCTTGAGAGCGCCC
>QMPA01000253.1 GCA_003650365.1 Bacteroidota bacterium
GCGCATTACGATGACATCCAATTGAATGAAGGGCTGTTTCAAAAAGTAAAGGCAGTGTTCAATCAAAAAGAGGAGCTCGAATTGACAACAGAACAAGCCATGTTGTTGACCAAAACTTATGAGCGTTTTGTTCGTGGAGGAGCCAATCTTCCCAAAGAACAAAAAGAAGAATTTAAAGAAATTAATAAGCAATTGGGATTGCTTTCCCTGGCCTTTCGTGAAAATCAACTGGCCGAAACAAATAACTTTAAACTCATTATTGAAGATGAGGCCAATTTATCAGGATTGCCGGATGGTGCAATTGCTGCTGCTGCCGAAACTGCGGAAACAGAAGGCCTTTCCGGAAAGTGGGTATTCACTTTACAAAAACCCAGTCTAATTCCTTTTATCACTTATTCCGATAAACGTGAATTGCGCGAACAATTATTCAACGGCTACATTATGCGGGGAAATAATGGGAATGATTACGACAACAAAGCCATCGTTAATCAAATGGTAAACCTGCGACTTGACAGGGCAAAATTATTGGGATATAAAAATCATGCCGCCTATATTCTTGATAACAATATGGCCAAGACACCCGAAAAAGTTTATGATTTAATCGAAAGCCTGATGACCGCAGCGCTTCCTGTTGCCAAAGAGGAAGCCATCGAATTACAAAAAATGATCGATACCGAAGGTGGTGGTTTTCAGCTCGAACCATGGGATTGGTGGTATTATGCGGAAAAATTGAAGAAAGAAAAATATGCTTTCGATGATGAGGCTTTGCGTCCTTATTTCCAATTGGAAAATGTAAAACAGGGTGCTTTTAATGTGGCCGGAAAATTATATGGTTTACAGTTTGTGCTTAGAAATGACATCCCGGTTTACCATCCCGATGCCATGGCCTACGAAGTACAGGAAGCTGATGGAAGTACCCTGGGTATTTTGTATATGGATTTCTTCCCCCGCGAAAGCAAAAGAGGTGGTGCGTGGATGACAAGTTTCAGAAAGCAGTATGTAGAAGATGGCGAAAATGTGATTCCCATTATCCAGGTTGTTTGCAATTTTAGCAAGCCGACGGGTGACACGCCTGCCCTGCTTAGTTTTGACGAAGCCTCAACATTGTTCCACGAATTTGGTCATGCCCTGCATGGTTTGCTGAGTGATTGCAATTACGTTACCCTTTCGGGGACTTCCGTTTCACGTGATTTTGTTGAATTACCTTCACAAGTAATGGAAAACTGGGCTGCCGAGCCGGAAGTTTTGGCTATGTATGCCAGGCATTATCAGACCGGAGAAATTATTCCTGACGAACTGCTCCAAAAAATGAAAAATGCAAGCCATTTTAACCAGGGATTTACTACTGTTGAATTTATGTCGGCAGCCATACTCGATATGGACTGGCACACCATCACCGAAAACCAGGATTTTGATGTTATGGAATTTGAAAGCAAATCTTTGGAAAATATGCATATGATTCCTGAGATTGTTGTTCGTTATCGTAGCCCTTATTTTGCACATATTTTTGCCGGTGGCTATTCATCAGGATATTACAGCTACGCCTGGGCCGAAGTATTGGATGCCGATGCTTTTGAGGCTTTTAAAGAGAACGGCATTTTTGACAAGATAACGGCAACAGCCTTCCGCGAAAATGTTCTTTCCAAAGGTGGCACAGATGACCCGATGAAATTGTATGTGCAGTTTCGCGGACAGGAACCCACAATTGACGCGATGCTGGAAAGAAAGGGTTTGAAGGAATAGAGTGGTTTAAGTCACAGTATCTTAAACCAGAAGAAACTTAGCAGCTTGAGTAAGGGTAAGTTTCTTCTGAGACTTTGGGAGCGTCATTTAATCACAATGACTTTTGGATGATCTCAAAAATCCCCTAATTTTAACCCCGGAGCTTTTGGTTTTCAGGGTTTTGTTTTGAGACCAAACCCGCTGAGTGGGCTTTTGCTCTCAGTGGATTGAGAAGAATTTTTCGACCCGCTAAGTCCCCGCCCTAAAAAACGGGCTGGCCGACTTTGCGGGACTCGATGCTGGAAAGAAAGGGTTTGAAGGATTAGAGTGATTTAAGTCACAGACTTAAACCAGAAGAATACCGACGACCCGATGAAATTGTATGTGCAGTTTCGCGGACAGGAACCCACAATTGATGCCATGCTGGAAAGAAAAGGTTTGAAAGAATAGAGGGGTTTAAGTCACAGACTTAAACCAGTGGGAGGTTTTGTTTTGAGACCAAACCCGCTGAGTGGGCTTTTGCTCTCAGCGGGTTGAGAAGAATTTTTCGACCCGCTAAGTCCCAGCCCTAAAAAACGGGTTGGCTGACTTAGCGGGTCTGCTAGACCTGCCGAGTGGTCTTGCACTTAGCAGGTTAAAAACCACGAGTCCTATTTTTTAACAACCTTCACATTATAAACTACTCCACCAGCATCCCGAAGTTTGATAAAATAGATTCCGGGTGAAAACGATTCCAAATTGAAACAATGTTTCTCTGTTGATTCCATGATGTTTCCACTACGATAAACACTACCCGTATTGTTAAAAATCTGGTAGCTAAACGAAGTTTTGTTGGGAGGCGAAATACAGACTTCGCCACTGCTTGGTACAGGGAAGGCTTTGATTTCCCGCTTGAAATTTCCATTATCCATTCCAAAAGTTATATCTGTACATCCCACCATGGTAAATTCCGCCGCTGATGCCCAGGCATTGCCATTAACCTCAGAAAGTGCAAGCAGGCGAAAGTATTTTCCAATAACTCCCTCCGGAAATTCAATAGTTTGCGGGGAGGAAGTATTCTCAAATGATCCGGTATTTACAGGCTCGCCCCAGTCAAATGGATCTTGGGTAATGTAAAGCTCATAATCTTTAATTCTTCCGTTAACCCCATCCTGCCGGGTCAGGTAAGTAAAACTGTAAATTCTGTATTCTTCACCAAGATCAATTTGAATTTCGTGTGGATAAGGGTCGGTCCCGCTGCTCCATTTGGTATGCCAGATGGTTTCAGGGTCATCGTCAAAACTCATGGTGGCCAGTCCGGGATAATTGGTTTCTTCGCTATCCACATAGATCAGTTCCCAAATATCTTTAGGCAATTCTGCAGGATTTTCGCAATTGTCAATTGATGGACAAGTCGTCGTCGTTATCATATCAAGGATGGTTTTGGAATAGGTATTCCCATTTTTGTCGATACTGATACTAACAGAATATGTTCCCGGATTTCCTAAAACTACCTTCGGGTTTCTGATATTTGCATCCTCAAGATAAAGAGGCTCGGGAGTAATGCTCCATGTCCAGCTGACACCATCATGATTCATCATACTGTGGTCTTCAAAATAAAGTGTATCGAGCATGCAGTTAAAATGTTCCCGTTCAACCCAGGGATTGATGATGGGTTCAAATTCTGTTTCCTTCAAATTCGATTCCCAAACACCAGCATTTCCTGCCACCCTTATTTTTCCATCCCTGAAAAAGGGCATGGCCAGATTGACATCCATCCCGGCAGGATAATCCGTGTCAAAAAGAGCCCAGTCATCCATCCCAAACGTTCGGTAATAAACGTGGGCTACGGAACCACCCCTTGAAGTGGTAAATAAATAAACAATCTCAGATTGTTCTTCTGTCGGTTGAACAATCAGGTTTTTGGTGTAGCCGGAAACCGTTCCTGTCCAGTCTTCCCAAGTGTCGCCACCATCGGTAGAACGAAATACTTTTCCAACATCAGCAGTCCAGGTGCCATTCTGTAAACAGGCATAAATCAGATTTTCATTGAATGGGGAAATGGCGAAGAAGAGTTTTCCCTTCCAATAACTTGAACCATTGGGGCTGCTGCACAATGCCGGTTTTAAGGTCCAGTTCAGGCCACCGTCTTCACTTTTATATAAGCCATAATTCACAATATCAGCATATAAAACCTGTGGATTGCTGTAACTGATTTGCAGGTAACGCACTTTGTCGGGAAAGCTGTACAGCAAATCATAGGTTTTTCCCATGTCTTCACTTTTCCAGAAACCTTCATTTTCACCCAAATAAAAAGTGCCGTAATAATTGGGATGGGTTACAAGGTTTCCCCGTCTTCCACCATATTCATCCATATTGGGATATTTACTAAAAATAAAGCGTCCTTCCGGTGCAGATTCGGCTGTTGGTGGAAGTATCCATCCGTTGCCCAAATCGTTAAAAGCGGCATGATGGTTCCGACCCTGAACCACCCATCCGGTAGGTGATTCGGCACCTCCCATCCGCAATGCTTTAGGCTGGTAAAAATCGGCAATGGCCGTATTTCCGTTGTGGTATCTTCCGCCAACGGCCAGGTCTTCATTCCATCCCTGGTCGAAGCCCCACATGTCTGAACCAATAAGCCCATTGATGCGTACATGGTAATTGGCTTGTATGGAAAAATTATCAGTAGTGAAATTCATACCACCATCAGTAGAAACCCAGGTATTGCCATTGGGAAGCATTTTAATATCCTGCATGTCGGGATGAATGCTGAAAGCACCATAATAGCCACCAATAACCGTGAAATTGCTGCCACCATTTACCGACTTAAAAAGGGTGGTTGTTCCTACAATAATATTGTTTTGATTATTCGGGGACACATCCAGAACCAGGTCGAAGTAGCCCTGACCATTGTTCATTTCAAATTCAGGAGTTTGCCCGGTGGCCAATAGCGTCCATGTCCAAATTCCGCTGCTTATAGTACCTTTATACAAATAGGGCGTATTATCCGAACTCAGCATAATGACAAACAACAGATTGGGATTGTCGGGTGTAACGACAAGCAGTCCACCGCTGACTTCGGTAACGGAATTGGGAAAAGAAGGTTCAAGACTGAAACTTTGTCCGCCATCGGTTGAAATGGTGAGTGCGAAATTGCCACCGCTTCTGCTCAGTGCGTAAACAACATTATTGTCATCAGGTTTGATGTCAACATCCCATGCCGGGGATGACCATTTTTGGGTCCAGCTACTTCCACCATCCGTACTCAAATGTACACCCACTGAAGATGATGCAAGTATTTTTTGCGGATTGTCGCTGTCTATTTTTAAACGGTTGGCATAGAATAAACTGCCGCTTTCCAATAGCGGAATCCAATTTAGCCCTCCATCACTACTTTTATGTAATTGATTGCCTGCCGAAGCAAATACAATATCAGCATTATCAGGATGAACAGCAACAGCAGTAACACCACC
>QMPA01000254.1 GCA_003650365.1 Bacteroidota bacterium
ATGCTCAAACTAGCCCAAATACAATTTGCCCCCCAGTTGGGTGGACAGCAGAATAACCTGAACAAAGTTGAAGAACTTATTGGAAAAGCTGAACAAGCTGACTTTATTATCCTTCCCGAACTGGCCAATAGCGGATATAATTTCACTGACCGCAAACATGCACTGGCCCTGGCTTCAGCAGTTGAGAAAAGTGAGTTTGTGGAAATGCTCAGAGAAATCAGTCGTAAGCAAAACCAATACATTGTTTCAGGTTTCCATGAAAAAGAGGGCAATGAACTTTTCAATACTTCACTTTTCATTTCTCCGAATGGAGAGATTGGCAAATACCGAAAGATTCATTTGTTTATGAATGAGAAACAGATTTTCTCAAAAGGAAACCTCGGGCTTCCCGTCTTTCAGACTGATGATTTTACAATGGGGATGCTCATCTGTTTCGACTATCTTTTCCCCGAAATATGGCGGATAATGGCATTGAAAGAAGTCGAATTTATTGCCCATCCTTCCAACCTGGTAACCAATAAAGCATTTAAAATAGTTCCGGCTCAGGCTGCCATCAACCGCTTCTTTGTTTTTACAACAAACAGGATTGGAAGTGAGCGGGGTATTTCTTTTGCTGGAAAAAGCTTTGCAGTCGATACTGAAGGAGATGTGATTTCAGAGGCTTTACGCGATAAGGAAGAAATCCTCATCACGGAGTTCAATCCTAGCCTTGCCCACAACAAAATGATTACAGAGAAAAATCATGTGCTTTATGATCGTTTTCCGGATGATTATAACGAATTTATTCAGAAGTAAAACCAGGAATTATTCCAATTCGTTAAAGACAGTCCCTTCGTCAATCTCTTTTAAGGCCTTATTAATCTCTCTGTCCCAGGGAGCCAATACTTCAAAGTAGTCACCTGTTTCGTAGAGGTTGCGCGACAACAGGGCTTTGATCTGCAGCTTAATAAAACCAACATTCGCTATAAACTGCTCCGATTCTAAATCGATCTTTTTCTCTTCAGCCTTTGCTATGAATACATCAAAATCCCTTTCAGGAAGTTCAAAGCCCTGATTGTAATTTTCAAAGGTTTTGTATTTCTCGTTCAAAGCTTTTCGATTGTCGTTCAGGTATTCGTTCACAAAACTGTTGAATACCCCCTTGCGAACCAATGATGAAAAAACGCCATTATACCTTGTTGAATCCCAAGGGATAAAAATGTCGGGCATTATGCCTCCCCCACCGTAAACTACGCGACCGTTCTTCGTTGCAAACTTTAACGAATCAGGAAAATGAATACTGTCGGGATGAATCAGTTCGCCATGTTCCATCCGATGGGCAAAGTCTTTATAATATTCATCAACACCATCATCATATGGTTTTTGGATACTTCTTCCTGAAGGTGTATAATAACGTGCCACCGTCAAACGGACAATAGAACCGTCGGGTAATTTAAACGGCCTTTGCACCAGCCCTTTACCAAATGATCGACGACCAATAATGAGCCCCCGGTCTAAATCCTGAACAGCACCTGAAACAATTTCACTTGCCGATGCCGAGCCTTCGTTGATCAAAACAACCAGTTTTCCTTTCTCAAAAACACCGCTGTTGGTAGCATTTAAATCCTGTCGCGGACTGTGGATTCCCTCCGTATAAACAATCAGTTCATCACTTTTCAAAAAGTCATCGCTAATCGACATGGCTGTTCCCAAATAGCCACCAGAATTATTACGCAGGTCGAATACCAGATTTTTCATCCCCTTGGCATTCAACTTTGCAACAGCTTCGTGAAACTCATCCTGCGAATTACGTGCAAAACGGTTTAGTTTTATGTAGCCCGTTTCATTATCTAGCATAAAAGCTGCATCAAGGCTATTGATGGGGATTTTATCGCGGATAATGCTAAAATCAATCAATGCATCCAATCCTTTTCGGTAAATACCAACAGTAACTTCGGTTCCTTTTTTCCCACGCAGGTGATCCATTACCCATTGATTTGTAATGTCTTCGCCAAAGGCATCCTCGCCATCAACAGTAATAATTTTATCACCGGCAAAAATCCCGACTTTGTCAGATGGGCCTCCCGGGATTGGGCCAATAACTAAAATTGTATCTTTAAATAATTGGAAAGTCAATCCTACTCCTTCAAAGCTACCTACTAGAGGTTCATTGGCTTTTTTTACATTTTTTTCGGAGATATAAGAGGAATGGGGATCCAGTTCTTTCAATGTCATTACGATAGCTTTCTCTGTTAATTTAGCCATATCGAGCGTATCCACATAAAAGTTATTGATCAGTTGTAGCAATGTACTAGCTTTCCTTGTCGTCTCCAATTGATCCATTGGCTCTACATTGTGCTGGGCTATCAGGCTATCAAACTGAAATACAAAGAGCGCAATAAGAATTATCAGTAGTCTTTTCATTTGATGTAATGTATTTAGATTCTGTATTTGCAAAAATAGCACAAAAGCACGCTTGGCCGCTATTTCATACTTTTTGAAGAATGTTAATTTTTGTTAAGCAGGGAAAAGGAATAATTCCTGATGTATCAAGAAGCAATTTTCTAAATTTGCGTTTCTTTAAATTTTCAATTGCAATAATCAGGATGAAGATTCTTCTATCGGTCATAAATATTTTGATGCTCACCCTGGCATTGCATGCTGCAGTACCGGAAACAGATTCTATCCCCCAAAAAAACAGCCCTTACCCTAAGTCGGCACTCTTATCTTATCAATATGGAAAAGTCATCCAAACCCATGATTTTGTAAAAGGTGAAAACCCAAATCAGGAAGCCTATGAAAATTTCATGGCTTTTACAGGGGAGTTTGGCATTCATACAGATGGCAGAAAATTGTGGCAGCAACTTTATCATTATCCCATTTGGGGATTTGGTTTGTACAAAGGTTTTTTACTGAATGATTACGATGAATTGGGGAATCCACTAGCTACTTATGCCTTTTTTAAAGCCCCTTTTAAACGATGGAAAAAATGGAGCATAGATTATAATGTTGGATTTGGCGTATCGTTTAACTGGAACAAACACGATATTATTGAGGATGGCCAATACTTCTACCCCATCGGTACTTTCAGTACGATTTACTTTGCATTTAGTTTGGGGGCGAATATCCAAATCAGCAAACATCTTGATTTGAATGCTGGCTTAACATATACCCATTTTTCAAACGGAGCAGTTAAATTACCAAACCTTGGAATAAATTTCTGGTCGCCACAAATAAGTTTGCAATACATTTTTAATGAACGGCCGGAATTTATCCACCAGGAGAAACCCCACTACCTAAAGGAATGGGAATGGATCGTCATACTTGCCCCGGCTTTTAGACAGGTCTCCTACGAGTTTGATGACAATGGGACAAAAAATGCAATAGCTTTTGATTACTCAGTTTTAACTTTCTCGACAAGCTTTAACAGGCAATTTACACACCTGGTAAAATTTGGTGCTGGTTTCGATCTGACATACAATGAAGCTTATGGGGCAGAAATTGATAAGGATGAGGATGGGAATCCTGTAAAGGATGAGGATGGAAATCCTGTGAAAGGGCCTTCCCTACCCTATAGTGATCAATTGTTAGTGGGTGTTTATCCTGCTTTCGAACTGATTATCAACAAACTTTCAATGGTTGTCCAGTCCGGTTTTTATGTGTACCGAAAAGATATTCCTGTGACAGATGCACCAACCACCTACCAACGTATTGGGCTGAAATATCACTTCGCAGACCACTTCATCCTTGGACTAAACATCCGTGCCTACAATTTTAGCAAAGCCGATTTTATTGAATGGGTAATTGGTTATCGGATCAAATGGCAGAAGAGTTATAGAAAGTAAGGGGTACTTAGAGTGTCTATAGTGCCTATAGTTTGGAGTTCAGAATTTGAAAAGAAAAAAACTTTAGTCTTCAGTCGGCATCCCACTACTGGTTCAAGTCTTGGCGTTGGCCTGTGCGTTAGCTGACTTGGACATGACTTCTATTTCGACCCGCCGGGTTGGAAAAAACCCGTCGGGTCTGGAATACTTAAAAATCCAACACTTCTTTCGCCCCCATCACAATCTTCTCCACATTTGGTAAAATAGCCCTTTCCAGAATTCGGTTAAATCCAACAGGGGTAAAAGTAGATCCAATACGTTTGACCGGTGCATCCAAAAACTGGAAAGCTTCATCTGCAATAAGAGCAGCTATTTCTCCTCCAAATCCGGCAAATACTTTGTCTTCGTGAACTACAAGTACACGATTGGTTTTCTCTACTGATTGAAAGATTGCTTCTTTGTCCAAAGGAATTAAAGAACGTAAATCAAGTACTTCCACTGATTTACCCATCTCTTTTTCAATCTGCTCAGCAGCTTTTAGCGACAATGGAAGTGTATTTCCATAAGTTACAATTGTCAAGTCTGTTCCTTCCCTTCTGATTCTTGCTTTTCCAAAAGGCACTTCAAAATCATCGGGTACTATCGCTTCGGCAGAAGGATCATTGTACAATGCTTTGGGTTCGAGAAAAAGTGTGAGTCCCCTTGAACGCATGGAAGTCCGCAGCAAACCTGCAGCATCATCGGCAAAGGATGGATAAACTACCCTTAAACCGGGGAAAGTAGCCAAAGCCCCTTCAATATTTTGTGAATGATAAAGCCCTCCACCAATATAACCTCCCGATGCCAGGCGAATGGTAACATTGGGTACAAATTGCCCATTGCTGCGCCAATAATCGTGGGTACTGTCAACCAGTTGCTCCATAGCCGGCCAGAAATAATCGGCAAACTCGGCGCCTTCCACAACTATCCTGATTTTTTCGTCAAAACGGCTCATGCCATTGGCTGTTCCAAGAATATAATCCTCGGCGATGGGCGCATTGAAAACCCGCTCCATCCCAAATTCCTGCTGCATCCCTTTGCTGACATTGAATATTCCCCCTTTTTCCTTATTGGCCATGTCCTGTCCCCAGATAAAAGTATTGGGATTGTGACGGAATTCTGCTTTCAAAGTTTCATTCAGTGCCTGTATCAGTCTTTTGGATTCACCTTTGCTGCCATCATGTAATCCTTCCGGGTATTTTTCTGAAACAAACGGCTCAGGCATCACAAAATCAAAAATTGTAGCCGGGTCAGGGTCAGGGGCAACGAGTGCCTTTTTGTGTGCAGCCGAAATCATTTTCTTGGCTTCTTTGTCCAAG
>QMPA01000255.1 GCA_003650365.1 Bacteroidota bacterium
AACGTTCATTGAAATCCAGAAGTTATTGTAAATTTACTGCTTCGTAACGCCTTACGGTGCATCGCAGGGCCGTTGGCAACAAGGCGAAAACCCACCGCACTTAAGCATATTTGGTTTTTGCCAGCGCAAAAGGCCAACACGAAAAAAAACCAAAAAAGCTTAAATCTTGCCCCCTCCGATTTAAAATAGAAATACAAAAAAACTGACATAGAATTTGTACGGAAAAGTTATGATATTTGGAATGGCAAAAAATATTGTGATTATCTACAAACAATGGAATACTTCTATCAGGCAATATATAAATTGATTTCGAAGAGACATAATGAGTCTATTACTTGTTGTTTGAAACATACCGACCTAACTAATTTTTCAATATTTCCGATTTTGAATTATAAGAGCAGACAGCAGCTTTCATTAAAAACCAGTTATTTGAAGTGCTCCAGATAAGCTTTGTAAACTCCTGATACTCACCCCCCCCCCTGTCATCAAAGACTACATTTCATTGAAAGTATTTAAAATTTTACTTGACAAAGGCCTCAAATTGTTGTATTTTCGCAGATAGGATATATAGAATATCCAGGACTTTTCTATAAAACAAGCATTATTATTAATTGGGGAGTACGTAATGAAACAATGGGGCATAAAAAACCCCCTTTAATTATTCACTCAGATGTTATGGAAACTGCATCACAAACAAAGAAAGGAGGTCGCTGGCAAAGATAAATAATTCCCTAATCATTCAAAGGGTTTTAAACACTGGGGTTGGATTAAAAATTCCGGTGGACAGGTTCTGCCGGCCGGTTTTATGAAAGAAAAGACAGAAGGCCTGTCTTTAAGTAGTACGTTTCACAAAATAAATGATAATATTATGAATAAATTACTTATATTAACTGCCGCACTCCTCTTAGGCGTAGGCAGCGTTTTTGCCCAGAGCGCATGGGAGGTAAAAGTCGATTGGCAATATAATTCACCTTATGATTGTTCCCCTGATGCCCTACCATCACAAAACTATGGTATAGCCATAAAACTGGAAATTGTGGATATGGCTAATGGTCCAACAACCATTACAGATCAAAACACCATTAATACTGTAGGTTTGGGTATTACGACAACAACATTTTCATCTGCCCAAGCTAAAGTAGAGGACTATTGTGATGATTATCATGATAATACGCCAAGTTTCACAGTCACGGTTTCGGTGGCTTTTGTTGAACTTTCGACGGGAGTCCCATACTGCTATGTTACAGATGACTTCCCGAACTATTCATGTAATGATTTTTATAACGGTGTACTGGTAGAGGTAGATTTATTTTAAATACCAATGTTTAATTCAAGCCCCTGCAACATTATGTTGCAGGGGCTTGTTTGGATTTTTTTACTCTAAACCAAATAGATTAACTTTGTAAGATGACAAAACCAAAATATTACACATTACTTATAGCCTTACTATTATTTCACCTGGCTTCTGCCCAAAACGAAGCCAATATTTGGTACTTTGGACATCTTTGCGGACTTGATTTCAATTCTGGTGCACCTGTTAATACCCATGAAATCCCATTTATTTCGAGTAACGCAAATGCTGTGATGTGTGATACTGCTGGGTATTTCTTATTCAGTTTTAATAGCAACTACGTGCTGAATAGGAACGGGAACACTATGCCAAATGGCAAGGATTTTATAGGTAATGTTGTTGCTTCACAGGGCGCTTTGATTGTGCAAAAACCGGAGTCAGACTATTTGTATTATGTTTTTACCGTTGGTTACAATAAATCAGAATTGATTGGTATGCATTATTCTGTGGTTGACATGAGCTTAGACGGGGGGCTGGGCGATGTAACCTCAGAAAAAAACGTACCCCTGGCGCAGGCCTGGGCAGCAAGTAATAAACTTACATCCGTACGACATGCGAATGGTGAGGATATTTGGATACTTACCCGCAATTTTAAGATTGACCAATGGTATGCAGCCTTTTTGTTAACATCTTCGGGTTTGTCAACTCAAGCAGTTCTCAGTCTTGTTCCCGAAAGAAATGATTTAAATAATGAGGGAAGCATGAAAGTTTCACCCAATAAAAAATTCCTCGCTGCGGCATACAAATATCCTAAAATTTTGAATGAAGCGTTTTCACAATCTTTAGATATATGTAGGTTCAATGCTTCAAGTGGTAAAATTGATATACTCTACACTTTATGTAAAAATCCCAATAATTGGACTGAACAATATGAACCTTGGGCGGTTGAGTTTTCTCCTGATTCAAAATTGTTATATATATCCTATTTCAATTCTAAGATTGGCGTTGATGAGATGGAACTCTACCAGTACGATATGCAGTATATTGAGGATTCGCTTCAATTTTTTCAATCGGAACGCTTTATTGCACGTGGGCCGGTCAACGGTTTGCAATTGGCTAGGGATGGGAAGATTTATTGCACGAAGCATAACTGGGAAATACTTGATTACGATTATATTAGTGTCATCCACGAACCTTGGAAAAGGGGAACTGCCTGCAATTATGAAGCCGATGCCATTTATATGGATGGGGGTATAGAAAGCAATGTATATCGATTTCTCCCAAATTTATTACTAGACCACCTCTACCGTTTTGAATGGGAAGGTGAATGTGCCCGTCATCCCATTGCCTTTCAGCCCAATTTTCTTCCTGAGCCCAGTAATATTCTCTGGAATTTCGGAGATGGGGAAATATCAACAGAATTATGGCCTGTACATGTGTATGAAGATGGTAGGGAATACCAAGTGTCTGTTAAAGTTACCTACCCAAACGGAAGAATAGAAGAAACCTCACGCGTAATCACAGTGCTTGACTCACCCAATCCCGATTTGGGGCCAGACACACTAAGCTGTGAAGGTGCAGAAATCGTACTCACAGCTGGAAGCGATACAGGTTTTTATGCATGGAGTACAGGAAGCATTGGAAATAATGTATTCAGCATCACCGTTTCAGATTCGGGAACTTATTGGGTAAAAGTTATCAATGATTTGGGTTGCAGTTTGTCCGATACCATCCATGTTGGCTGGTATGATAAAGCCATTTTTAATGAAGACAATTTAACCATCACCCCGACCGCTTGTGGTGGCAGCAGCGGAAGTATTGTTGGCTTGCAAGCCGAAGGGACAGAACCACTGACTTTTGCATGGTACGATGGCAATAGCAATCTGATAGCGACAACACTCGATATTTCCAATTTAGCTGTGGGCAATTACTTCCTGCACGTTTTGGACAGCAACGATTGTATTACAATTTCAGATGTTTACACCATTACCGATGCCGGGGATATTGATATTACAGAAGTCCGTTTCAGTTCTGGCCACTGTGAACAAGATAATGGAATTATTGAAATTACGGCCAGTTCGGGTGGAGGAAATGATTTGCTTTATTCGATTGATAACGGAACAAACTGGCAAACAGGCAATGTATTCTCAAACCTCCCGGCAGGCACTTATTTTGCCAAAGTTGGTGACCAGGGAGATTGCGAAAGCGTCTATGAAAATAACCCGGTAGTGATTGAAGACACTCCCGGACCGGAAATTACAAATTTGGTAATCACCCCTGAAAACGATTACCACGCTGATGCCAGCATATTCATTGAAGCCTTGGTAGGAAGCGGGGATATTTTATTTTCCATTGATGATGGTAACACTTTCCAAACCAACAACGGGCTATTTGAAAACCTAAGTGCCGGAACTTATTCCTGTATTGTAAAAGACGATTTTGGCTGTGATACCACTTTTACAATTGTGATTGACCGAATTCTCTCCCAGATTATTGATGCCATTGCCGGGGGCGGTTACACCTGTATTGGCGATGCTACATCCAGTGAACTACTGTTAAACAATTTTACCGAAATAGACAGTTTTCATGTACAACTTTCGTACGACCCAAATGTGATCCAGTGTGACGGTTATATACAAGTCCACCCAGAACTGGAAGCAGGTTTCCAAGCAAGTATTATTCCAGTTGCCGGTGAAGTACACATTACATGGAAAGGGGAAACTCCTGTAGCTTTACCCGTAAACGCAAAAATGACAGAACTTATTTTTAGTGGACTCAACGAAGGGGTTTCCCAAATCGATTGGAAAGCAGAACCGGGCGAAGGACAGTTTTTCAATGCCAACGGGGAAGAAATTGCCGTCAATTACGAACTGGGTGCTATCCGAATATATACACGACCGGAGATCCAGATGGGAGCAGCACCAGGCTATTGTGAAGGCGATACAGTCGTCATTTGGCCTATGATACAAGGAGGCACCGGGGATATTGAGTTTTTATGGGAAGGCCCGGATAATTATACTAGTACCAGTATGCTTTTGTGGATAAATGGAATCCAGTACAACCATGAAGGAAATTACCAGCTTACTGTTACCGATACTATTAATTGTATTGAAAGTAGTAGTGTTGAGATTATTGTAAACGCATCGCCTGAAATTGCTTTTTCCACTTACGATACCATTTGGGCAGAACCTGGCTATTTGTTAGAAGCCGGAAATGGTTCCGAATATTACCAGTGGAATACAGGAGAAATTACAGAAGCCATCCAAATCGATAGCATGGGACATTATGTGGTGGAGGTTATTTCTTACGAAGGCTGCAAAGCAACAGATGCTGTGCATGTCCTTTGGGGAGATGGCGGCAAACCTTTTTATATGCCTAGTGCCTTTACTCCGAATGGAGACGGATTGAACGATATTTTCAGGGCCATCCCCAAATACGATTATGTAAGCAAATACCAACTCAGCATCTATAACCGTTGGGGGCAGCAAATCTTCGAATGCAACGACATCGACTGCGGATGGGATGGCACTTACCAGGGCAATCCTTCTCCAAATAGCGCATACATTTATCGTATTGTTTATGAAGAAATCAGCCAGCCCGGAAAAACAAAAACTCTTGAGGGAACGGTTGTTTTGGTGAGGTAGAGATTGAAAAAGTAATAAAATCTCTTTCGTAAAATACAAGCGCACCAAGGGAATTTAATTGATTTGGAAAAACAGAAATACTAAATTAGGATTTGACTAAAAATGCCAACCCGTCGCTGTCAAGCACATTGCCAAGTCGCTCCAAAACCCACCGCCAAAAGCCCAAACTTGTCAAAGAGCTTTCCAGCCCTGCCGCATAGAAAAGAGAACGCCC
>QMPA01000256.1 GCA_003650365.1 Bacteroidota bacterium
AGTTTTGCTATAAAAATTGGCGCCATTACCGACGCTGCTCGTCCATTGCGTGTGGGTACAGATATTGAAGGGCGGATTGAAGATGTGTAAAAAGTAAACATTGTTCGCAAACAGTGTTTTCCCAAAGATTTCGCTGATAGCCGCAGATTTAATTGCTCCCTGCTGCAAGCGTCCTCGCTTGCACTAATTGACAATTCAATATTTATGTGTATATTTGCATTGATTTATGTGTATAAACAAAATTTGGTAAAATGCGCACCAACATTATAATTAGTAATGAGTTAATGGATAAAGCCATTTCATTGAGTCACAACAAAACAAAAAAAGCTGTAGTTGAAGAGGCATTGCAGTTATTGGTTCGTTTTAAGGAACAGCTTAAAATCAGGGAGCTACGTGGAAAACTGAATTGGGAAGGTGATATTGAACTAATGCGAACCGACTCATGATTCTTGTTGATACTTCTGTTTGGATTGATTATTTCAATGGGAAAAGGAATAATCAGACTGACAAACTGGATGAGTTTCTTTCGACCGAACAAGTCATTATGGGAGATATTATTCTCGCTGAAATTTTGCAGGGTTTCCGAAAGGATACAGATTTTAACAAAGCGAAACAAGCACTCGACTACTTACAGTGTTATTCCATCACCAACAAAAAACTAGCCATTAAAAGTGCTGAAAACTTCCGTGCTTTGAGGAAAAAAGGTGTTACTGTTCGAAAAACCACCGACATGTTGATTGGCACATTTTGTATCGAAAACAACATCCCTTTATTACACAACGACAAGGATTTTATTCCACTGGAAGACTTAGGCTTGCAGGTGGTTTTAGTGTAAATCTACAGGAAACTGTTGTTTAATCTCTTTTTGTTGCAAGCGTCCACGCTTGCGGTTTTAGGTTAAACTTTCAGACATTGAAAAAACATTTGGGGATTGAACAATAAGAGTTTCAAGCGTGGACGCTTGAAACGGGTGCAAAATAATTAAACCAATTCCCTCCAAGCACTTCCCAAATCGTCTAAATCAAAGCGGATCAATGAAAGTTCCTTCCCGTTATGGGCCGCATTCATGGCAATTGTATTCCCGATTTTTTGTTGCCAGTGTCCTGTAATTGATGTTGATTCGTGAATATGTCCGTGCATTGTGAGCATTGGCTGCCGCTCTTCAATAAAGCGTTTAATGGCGATGCTTCCCACATGTACATCCAATGGCACATGTTCAAAAGTCCTGCCGTCAAGCGCAGCCCTGTCCAAATGAGTTTGATAGGGCGGACTGTGAAAAAGGAAAATGGATTTGCTTAGATCAGCATCATCGGTCAATTTATCCAAATCCTTTTGTATGGTTTTAAATTGCATTTGTTTTCTGTCAACTTCTACGGAATGTGCTCCTTCTTCAGGAGGCGTACAACCGGGGTCAACATAACGTGAAACATCGTAACGTTCCCAATCTTTCAACATAAAAGGGGTGGGTGGGACATAGGCATAACCGTAAATACTGTATTCGTCAAATTCAACTTTTTTCCCGTGGATGTATTTCCAAATACCAAGTTCTTCCCCTTTAATAAAAGATTTTTCATCCATTTTCCCATCATCATTTCCAAGGATTAAAAATACTTCGGGATAAGAATCGCCCATTTTTTTCTTCAGATTTGAAAAACCTTTTTTCAGGACATCTTCAATAAAATCTGCAACCGTCCCACTACTTGAAGTAAAAGCAAACATCCCCGAAGGCAATAAATCACCGGCCATAAAAACAAGTTTGGGCTGTTCTTTCTCAATAAGCTGAAACAGTTTCTCATAGCGGCTGATACTACCGTGAAGGTCGGAGACAAAAAAAGCAGGATTTTTCATAAATGGCTTCTGAGATGAATTATTTTCCGAGTAAAAATACAAACAATAAATAGTATAAATGCGAAATCTTTAATGCTTAATAAGATATTTGAGTATTTTTACTCACCCAATATATAAAATTATGTCGAAAAGTTTAAGCCCTCAAAAGCTTAATAGCTGTATAGTTATTAATTCTTTGGTCTATTTTTTAATTGCCTATTATTTTGTAATCATTTCTTTCAATCTTTTCTCAATGATCCTGGCCAAATCTATTGGTTTTGAGGTGGAGCTGTTTTATTATGGGTTTACGCATGCAGGACAGGAATGGACCAGAGTCGATACCATTTTGGTTTTCTTTCTTGGCAATGCATTTACTTTGGTATTGGCTATGATTTTTGAACGTTTGTACAGAAAACAGCGTAGGTATGCTAAAGGAATAAAGATGTTGTTTTTGTGGATTTATTTAATAGCGATAATTTGGTTTCTGGGAAATATAATTGTTGGCGCATTCTTTAACTTTGGTATAGGTGCCGCGATTAGGGCGTATAGAATCCCGTTTTTTCTCAGGCTGTTGTTTGCTATGGCCTCTGTTTTTGCTTTATTTTATTTGGGACGCAATGCGCAAAAACATGTGACAGTTTCGGCAAATTTATATTTCCCCAAATTATTGGGACGCGATACAGGAAGCTATTTTATACACATCATCGCCTTACCGATACTCTTAGGCCTTTTAGTCATTGTCTTGCTAAAACTACCAAATATTGCCCGATACCAATATATGGATTTGTATATTTTATTTACAGTAGTGTTTTTTCTTGCAGGACTCTTTTTTCGTTATCAAAGTTATGGTTCGTTAACTTTTAAGACGCATGGTCCTGACAAATACAAAATTAAGAAGTCAAATTGTAATATTTCCTATATTCCACTAGTTATATTGATTTTGATTCTTGCAGCCGTACGGATAGGTTTAATGAATGGTGTTCCTATTTGATTTCCTGCTAAGGTTCAATCAAGAAAAAACTCAGAAAATTAGTCTTTGGTTATCAATAGGTTTCCATAGTAGAATTCCAGGTAAGCTTTTTCAATACACTTTAGTTCTGGACCAACACCTTAGCTGTGGCTCGTTTTGTGTCTGATTCGGCAATTAATACATAAATTCCATTCTGAATTTGAGCCGTGTTCAGGTCAATGCTTACTTGATTTCTATCATCTGCTTTTGCCTCAAACACAGTAAGTCCTGTTGTGTTGATTAGTCGGAGTTTCACTGTTTCCTGTCCATCAAAATTGCTCAAGTCGACTGCAAGTTTGTCACGAACAGGATTTGGGAAAGTCCTGATATTTGTATTTATTTTCTTTTGCTCTCCAATGTAAAAAAGGTTCCCGGCAAGGTCGTCAAAATTGTTTTGGATAGTGGTGGAATCCAGTTTGTAATTGTAGATTTTGAGCATGGCAACAGCACCCGGACTGGCTTCGTTTTGAACAACCAGGTCATCATGGAAAAAGTTCAATACATCGTCTTCATCAAGCAAGGCATCACAGCAATTATCAGTAAAACTGATTTCTACTTCAGCGTCGGTATAAATGAGTAATTCTTTACTGGCTGCATCCCTTGTTATTACATAATAAGTGTATTCGCCGGTAGCAACGGGGGCTTCATTACTGGTAACTATGTTATAGAAATTCAGTTTTCCATAGTAAACGTAAGCACCATTATCTGATTTGCGGTTCTTCCAATCCACAACACGTTTCCAACTGTCCAATTCATCAAAAACAAAATAAAGTTCGATGGTGTATTCTTCGCCCAAGAAGTTTCCGGCCGCTGTATTATCAAATTGGAAACCTGAATTTTCCTCGAATCTGTACACCCACTTTCTGGTATCGCCTACTTCGCCAAGGGTGTCTTGTTCATATATTCCGGGGTTGTCTAGCACTACTAATTCAGGGCCGTTTCCGTTGACTTCTGATAAGGAATTGGTAAAATCGTAATGCAGAACAGTTTGTCCCTGCAAAAGAAATGTCGTGAATAAAGCTGTAATTAAAATGTAAATTTTTTTCATAAGAGTAAGTTTAATGTTAGTGAATAAATAATATGTGACCTCAAAATTACAGAATATTTTAGATATGTAAACTACGGGATTCAACGTAAAAAGAATAATTAAATGCGAAAATACAAAAATGCTTAAATCTCCAGTCGTAATTAAACATCAGAGTATTTTTAATTTACATTAGCGTATAATAGGCTTCTGAATTAAGGGTGCCTATTATTCAAGCATTTTGGCATTCTCACATTTGTCAGTGTTCCTTAAAAAAATCCAGCTATCTGTTGTCAGGTTCAAAGTATCACCAAAACTCACTCTTCCCTCGGGTCTGCTTTAAAAGGCATCTTCGCCATTTTCTCCACTTCAATACTGGCATAGCCGAATTCTTCTACCACCTTACCCAAAATGAGGTAAATGCCGTGGCCCCGAAAAGGGTATCTTCTCAGCGAAGGAGGAAAATGGGTGGTGTCGAACATTTCACCCTTATGGTCGAGAAAAGTACCGAAGTGCATCAATTCTCTTCTGACGGTTTTTACATATTTAAGGGTGACCAGCAGGCCGAGCATCCTGACTCTTTTACCAATCATCTGTTTCATTTCGGCTGCGATGATTTCTCCCCTGAAAGTAGTTTTTAACATCTCAAAATAGGTCATGCTCTGTGGGAAGCCCAGCAGTTCAATTTCATCGTAAGCGTCTTCTAACATATTGTGCTCCAGATGAGGAAGTTTGAACTTCTGGCTTTTGCTCTCGAACAGCCGGGGCGATTTGGGTAGGTTTTTAGCAGTTTTCAGTAGCAGATGGGCATCCCATAAAAGTTGAGACTTTGTTTTCCCGGTGAACCGGAAAGCATTCAACCTGCACAGTAGAATCAGTTGTTCAATACCCGGATTCACCCGCCAGATAAAATCTTCGAGATTTTTGTAATTGCCATTGATGAGGCGTTCTTCAACAATACCTTTGGCCAGTTTGCTTTCCAGATTAGCCACATGAATAAATCCTGTGTAAATATCACTTCCGCGGATGCTGGTTTTATAACCGCTATTGTTAATGCAGGGAAGATGGAGATGTCCACCCTGTCTTCTGGCTTCATTAAAATAAACCCAGGAGTGGTAAAACCCACCGAAATTATTGATAACAGCCACCTGAAACTCCAGTGGAAAATGAGCTTTTAAATAGAGGCTTTGAAAGCTTTCCACGGCATAAGAAGCCGAGTGGGCTTTGGAGAAAGAGTAGCCCGCGAAACTTTCAATTTGCCGC
>QMPA01000257.1 GCA_003650365.1 Bacteroidota bacterium
AGCAATCAATATGTTAAGGTCAGATGATAAAAAGGCAAGTATGGTTCGTAAAAGGCTGGCTGCTGGATGGGATAATGACTACATGCTTAAACTCTTGAAAATTTAGATGCGTTTGCCCTGGTTGATTTGAGTTCTTAACTCAAAAGGTAGATCTAACCACCAAGGACAATGAATTATTAATTATTTAGGGAAAAAGAGTGTATTATAAATTCCAACTACTGGTAAAGAATTTTCGTGATTTCAACTATTTTTTGTAATTCAAACAAAAAAACCTCCACAACCCGTACCAGTCAAGCATTACAAAATTACAACTGTAAAATGGCCGTTTTGTAATTTTATTGTTAAAGTCCTGATATTATTACTATTGTGTAATTTGTAATTCTTGATTGAAATTGTAATTTTTGTAAGATTTGAAGGGCTGAAGAAAGTATAAATTACAAAACCGCTTAAAGATTACAAAACGAATTTCAATTTGTAATTTATTTGTAATGGTTTAAATAATATATAATCAATACTTTATAAAGTTAAATTACAAGATTACAATTTATAATAGAGATTAGAAAGGAAGCTCATTTTCTGTTTTTGACGCTTCTTGAAAATTGGGGGTGTCCATCTCTTTTCCAGTCGAAATATAGAAAACCTCGCTTGTTCTCCCATCAATGGTTTTTACTATCCGCCTGCTGTCGATATTGGCCTGGTTGCTGCCACATTTTTCAATTGGGTTTAGTTCGTAGGCATAATACTCGCAAAATGCTTTTAGGGATTTCTTGAACTGGGTGGCCTTGTATTTTCCTGCGGTGGATTTTGGGAGGGTTTCTTTGAAATGCTCAAAAGCTTTTTCTTTGACAATAAACCGATTGAAATAGCCAAATGTTTCATGCTCTGGGCTTATTTCTTCCTGATTATTCTCAGGAGCAGGAACAAAGTAAGTATTCGCCCAAATATAGAATTCTTCTTCTTTTCCCACACCTCTTGTCATTTCACGCCTTAACTGTCGTTTTTCAAGGTTTGCCATGGGTGGCTGTATTTTATTGAATCGTTGGGAAAGCTGTATGCAATTTGCTGCCAGGTTGTAGAATTTATTCCATTCTTCCTCAGTAAAATCATCATAAATGTTTTTTCCAAACTTGCTGGCCAGGGACCTTGTTTCTTTATAATCGTTGTATTTGGTTTTCTCGTGGTAATAATCGGATACACCGGCATTCAATATTCTTGCCAGCGTGGAACTATCGGTATTTTGCAACTCAAAGTTAGAACTGATCAACATCTTTCCCGAATCTGGATAGTCCAGGATTTGTTTGCTGATGTGTTTGCTGTTTATTTCACGTTTACCTGTTATCTGGGTATAAAAGAAATTAAAGTCTGCATATTCGTATAGGTCATCTATTTCTATGTTGTTGTGGAGTTTTGTGAATCCATCGTAGATGAAATCGGTTTTATTGGTAATGTCTTTGTGTCGGCCTGCTACATAAAATGTAGGCCTCACAAAGCCTATTGCCGATGATAGCACACTTTTGCCTGATCGTCCGGATGATTTTCCTACCTGGCTTATTTTCATGTCTTGAAGAAAGGTTAGCCAGGGCCGGTTAGGATCTTTGTATTCTGCCAGGTTTAACCCCAATACGAATAATAGGTTAATCATTACCAGCTCTTGTTCTTTCTTTTCCTCCTCGGTGAGTTCCTGGCTGTTTTCAAGTTCTTGCCGCCAGTGGATGCGGGACAGGTCTTTTAAAAATTGAATGAAAATAAAATCTTCGTCATTAATTTTCAAACTGTAACGGTCTAATTCTGCAAAGGTGGCGAGTTCAACATTTATTTTTTCTCTTTCCTCTGTGGTTTTCACTTTATTTAAGCGGTCTAGCAGTTCTTGATAACCTTCACTTGTTTTTACTTCAAACATTGGTGTTTTGATCAAGCTGATATTCCGGTCTTGCACATGGGTAATATTCCGGTTATTGATGATAAGCTGGCCAAGGATATTTGCTTTCAATTCGCTGTGAGCGACCTTTTCAATGCTTTCTTTTGTTATTCGGAGACTTCCGTTATTGAAATGGATAAATTCTTCTGTTTTGGTACTATGGGTAAATACTGGTTCGACCTTCACCAGTTCCTGCAAATTTGCTTCACCGATTTGGTTTGAAGAATTGATTTTATTCAAAACTTGTATCTCATCCTTGAGGTTCTTGCTGCGAATCCATTCTTTGGTGAAGCGCTTGGCAAGCCTCTTGATGTCATCTGGGTGTACCAGATCGATTACTTTGCCTTTCACTCTGGCATAACAATATCCAGCCTTCTTATGGTATATGCTATCCATTACGTAAAAGCCATGTGCTTTTAGAAAATGATAATAGTATTCCAGGTTTAAATGGTAAGATACATTGCCATTTTTTGCGGTAGTTGTTGACCAAAATTTGATGGGCATGGATTTACGTTTGAGTACCTGGAAGTTTTTCAGGGTTTGCTCTTTTTCACTTCCTGAGATATTGACAAAGTCTTTGAGATCCTTACATGGGTTTCCTCTCCAGTCTTTTTTCTGATTGAGCCATTGAGGAAGGGCTATCGTGTGCAGCTTAATATGTTTCAAAGCAAAGCTTAATGCTGACTGTTGACCTGTTTCGTCCATATCCATGATTTGATAGTGATTCAAACAAAGAGCGTCAAGTTTTTTCCATTGCGCATGGTTCATAGTAGCTGTTTCACTGTTTAACCAATATACATGAAACCCCAGACTGGCTAAATTTAGTGCATCCGATTCACCGGAACAGCGATAGAGTTCTTTAACTCTGGCATCAGGCTTATTTTTGGGAGGTGAGTGGTCTCCTGTTTCGGCATTCACAAATTCATTTGTTACTGCTTTTAGCTGCTCATGGCCATAGATAAAGTCTTTTGGTTTTGTGCCGATATAGGAGAAGCGGTATTTCTTATCCAATTCAAAAGGCTTGTATAGCTTTTTGAAATCTCCATAATCAAAAACAAAGATGGGGAAGTCATCTGTGGACTTAAAAATATGTACCACATCTCTTTTGTGTTTCTTTGAGAAACTACAAAGTTCATACTGTGTAACAGCACGGCAATTGAACCTTTTCAGTAAAGGTGCTGTAACATAACGACCAACACTCTTTAAGTCTTTCTCCGTGGGACTTTCTTTGTATTTGAAATTGTATTTGCCTTTTTGGTCGTTTGGTGTCATTTCCCGCCAATCGTATTCTGCCTGGTATCTTGGTTTTTTAAAGGGTGTTCCATTGATTTTCCGACCAAGAATAACTTCCTGAATAAAGCGGAGCGCATCAACAAATTCCAGTCCCTCCCTCCACATGACGAATTGAACAGCTGGCATTGAATTTACCTCTTGTTGGTTGCCAAAGTCGGTTATTCTCCATAAACCATTATAGAGACTGATTAAAGCACTCGGGGTTTTATCATCAGCCCGAATGCTTACATGGGTTTTCTTACTTCCAAAAGGGTAACCAGGGAAATAGTGCTGAAAGATTTGCTTTCCGCTTTCGGTGGTTCTGTATACTTCTTGTTGATCTATATATCCCATTATTAGCGGTTATCTTTATGGAAATTGTCATTTAGCACTGGTCTTCCTAAAGACTTAAACACAACTTCCTGATGTTTAGGAAAAAAGATTTTGCCTTGAAAATGTGCTCTTTCGAGACCGCTTTTTATTGTGGGATAGCTTTCAATCTGATTACGTAAATCTTCTTCTGAAATTTCATAAAGTTCGGCCATCTGGGCCATTGTTCTTGCTTTGCTTTTTTTTATCATCATTCTAATTTTTAAGGTTATTAATAAATTCTTTACAAATTGTTTGCGCATAATCTTCTGGCGTAATACCGATTATCTGTCCGTCCTTAAGTAGTTTTAAATACTCATTCGGTTTAAGACTAAATTCCACGGACATCGTTCCATCATACAATTCCGGTTTTTTTCTTGCTCTGTTTCCCATCCCACGGCATGATACGGAACAATATTTAGCATCAATCCGTTTGGAACGGAACGTTTCACCACAATTTCTGCAGTACTTTTCTCGTTTTTTCATTTTGTTTGTTATTGCTGTTTATGGTTAATTATCAAATGAATAGGATGCGAACACAAAATATACAGTAACGCACTTATAGTTTACGGGTGCGAGCGCATCAGCTTGGTTTTGGTACGCTTTTGCAATGTCTTTTGCTCTTTTTCCCAGATATGATCAGACTTTTGAGCTATTTCCTCCAATAATTCTTTAATAATTGGTTTGAGTAGCATGGGCATGTTCCTTTGATTCCTTCCATTTTGAGTTTTCATATCAGTAGTTTTATTTGCTCCCGCTAATTTGTCTACTGCTGGTCTTTTTGCGTCCTCCTATGATCCATTCTCTGAGTTCGTTCCTGGAAAAATAAAGGCGCTTACTCCCTTTTCGTTTTATGTAAGGTATCTTCCGGTCGCAAACAAGACCATAAAGTGTTTGACGCGCAAGATGGATGAACTCAGCAGCCTGTTCGATTGTTAAAAATTCATCCTTTACTTCTTCTTTAAAACTAGGATGATGGTTGAGCAGCTTTTCAATTCGATCCACCTTACTATAGATGGCTGAGACTTGGTCGGGCAAACTGTCAAACCCTTTTGATTCATTTTTCATTGTTTAGATGTTTTTTGTTAATGATTTCTTGCCCACAATGATACAGCCAGCTGAAATCCTATATCAGCAATTTAAATCCAATGAAAAAAAACCATAAGAATTATTTGTTCTATTCTTTAGAAGTCAGAATGGAAGGCATTTGGAATATTTATCTTGCTAAATAAATCTCAAAATAATTTTAACTAGGATTTCTAATGGATTCCAAATTCACTTTTTCGTATTCCAGTAATTGGTCTTTTGGCGGAATGCCCAATTTTGAAATAGCGAATTCATAATGCGAGACCTTTGCAAAACCAGCCAATTTATTCTTTGATCAATTTTTTATTCATTTGATGCCCATTTTCTGATTTTTGAGCAGTATTTTTGCTATTTTCTTCGTTTTTCTTTCGTCTTAAAGGCT
>QMPA01000258.1 GCA_003650365.1 Bacteroidota bacterium
GGTTTGAGTGTTTCGGGAATGATAGAGGTTAAACTATCTACGCTGGAAGCTGTAAAGCGCTTGTCGCATCGTTCAAAAACAGATCGGAAAAGAGCTTATGACGAGTCTGCCGAATTAATCGTAAATCGGCTTGAACAATACCGGGAGAAAACAGAACCCGTTTTGGATTACTATAAAAAACAGCATAAGTTTTATTCGGTAAACGGTGATGGAACGAAAGAGCAGGTATTTGATAATCTGTCAGAAATGATTGAGGAAATCAATAAGGGTAATTATTAGAGAATTCGGGCACGTGGTCAGACGACTATCTTCTGTGACGAAATCGTCGTCCGACCATTTTTAGTTCAGCCATATAGTAGTCGGACGACTTCTTTGTTCCGGCATATTAGTCGTCTGACCACGTTACCAAGATCGAAGGTTTATTCCACAAAAAAAGTTGCTCCCCATTTGGAGAGCAACTTTTTTTATGCGAAAGCTTTATTTTTAAGCTTTGTAAAATCCTTTTGCTGTTGCATCTTTCAATGCATCGGCAATCCCTTTTTTATTAATGATGCGAATGCCATTGGCGCTCACCATTAATTTAATCCACTTGTCTTCTTCAGGTACGTAAAACCTTTTTGAGTGCAAATTGGGGTGAAACTTTCTTTTCGTCTTACTGTGTGAGTGGGAAACATTATTTCCTGAAATCACTTTCTTTCCTGTTATCTGACAAATTCTTGACATTTTATCTTCGTTTTTTCGGGTTCAAAAAATGGAGTGCAAAGAACGGAATAATTTTTCAATTGGGCAAACGATTGAAAAAATATATTTTAGGGCTTATTCTATCATCGATCCCCATACATTTCATCATAGTATTTTTGGTAATCCCCAGAAGTAACATTGTCTAACCATTCCTGGTTTTTCAGGTACCAGTCAACGGTTAATTCTATGCCTTCTTCAAATTGAAGAGAGGGTTTCCAACCCAATGTTTCTTGTAGTTTAGTAGAATCAATGGCATAACGAAGGTCGTGGCCGGCACGATCGGTAACATAAGTAATCAGTTTTTCGGATGAACCCGGTTCGCGCCCCAGTTTTTTATCAACTACCTTGATGAGTACTTTTATCAGGTCGATATTTTTCCACTCGTTGTGTCCGCCTATATTGAAGGTTTCGCCATTGGCACCCTGGTGAAAAATAACATCGATGGCATGGGCATGGTCAATCACGTACAGCCAGTCACGTACATTTTCTCCCTTTCCATAAACCGGCAATGGTTTGTTGTGACAAATGTTGTTGATAAACAAGGGAACCAGTTTTTCAGGGAATTGGTTGGGGCCGTAATTATTAGAACAGTTTGAAATAATCATTGGAAAACCATAAGTGTCATGGTAAGCTCTTACCAAATGATCGGAACTGGCTTTGGAAGCCGAATACGGACTGTGTGGATCGTAAGCCGTGTCTTCGTAAAAGAATCCTTCGTTACCCAAAGAACCATAAACTTCATCGGTGGAAACATGGTAGAAACGTTTGCCCTCAAAGTCTCCATCCCAAATGTGTCGGGCAGCATTCAACAGATTGACGGTTCCTACAATATTTGTCATAATAAATTCCATAGGATTTTCAATGGAACGGTCAACATGCGACTCTGCAGCAAGGTGAATCACTCCATCAAATTGATACTCTTTAAAAAGCTCCAGAATGAAATCACCATCAACAATATCACCCTTAATAAAAGTGTAATTGGGATTGTGCTCAATATCTTTCAGGTTTTCCAGATTACCTGCATAAGTTAATTTGTCCAAATTGAAAATATGGGTATCAGGATATTTATTGACGAAAAGTCGTGCAACATGTGATCCGATAAACCCGGCTGCTCCAGTGATGAGTATTTTTTTCATGGTTTAAATTTTTTTTAGTTTTATTCTTTAACCCCTCCTAAATCCTCCCCCAAGGGGAGGACTTTTACCTTTCACCTAATTCTTGTGAAAGTCCATCTCCCTCCCCACGGGGGAGGGTTGGGGTTTTAATCATTTACTTCTAAGCTCCTGCTCCCATTTCCAGGAAGAAGCAATCATTTCATCCAATCCTTGTTCTGCTTTCCAACCCAATTCTTTATTTGAGAAATCAGGATTGGCCCAAACTTTTTCAATGTCGCCTTCACGACGGCCAACAATTTTGTAATTCAATTTCAATCGCGATACTTTTTCGAAGGATTGTATGACTTCCAATACAGAATACCCGTTTCCTGTACCCAGATTAAAAATCTCAAAATCCTTTTTCATTTTATTGTTAATCATCCTGTCGATGGCAATAACATGGGCTTTTGCCAGATCAACTACATGAATATAATCGCGGATGGCTGTACCGTCGGGTGTATTGTAGTCATCTCCAAATACACTTATTTGCTCCCTCAATCCAATGGCAGTTTGTGTAATAAAAGGCACTAAATTATTGGGGACACCGATGGGCAATTCACCAATCAGTGCTGTTTCATGGGCCCCAATTGGATTGAAGTAACGAAGCGCAATTGAGTGTAAATCGCCTGAGCTAACTGTATCGCTGATTATTTCTTCTGCAATTTGTTTGGTGTTTCCGTAAGGTGATTCGGCTTTTTTAATGGGCGCTTTTTCTGAAACAGGTAATTCATCTGGTTGACCGTAAACTGTGCAGGAAGAGGAAAATACAATATTCTGGATATTGTTGTCTGTCATTCCCTGCATCACATTGATCAATGATTCAAGGTTATTGCGGTAATACATCAATGGCTTTTCAACCGATTCGCCAACAGCTTTGTGGGCCGCAAAATGAATGACTCCTCTAAGATCGTTATGTCTTTTAAAAAAGTCGGCTGTCTTTTCCTGGTCACATAAATCAAAAACCTCCAAAGTTGGTTTTGTTCCTGTAATCATACCAATTTTATCAGCAATATCTGCAGTTGAATTGAAGAGGCTGTCAACAATAACAACTTCAAATCCTTTGTTTTGTAGTTCGACTACGGTATGTGAACCGATATAACCAGTTCCTCCTGTTACCAGTATTTTCATTCGATTATTTTATGAACTTGATTGTTTTCCAATTTATAAGTCTCTTTGCTTTCAGGACATACTGCAATTTCTTTATTATCAAAATGCAGTCGGTGGCCGAATTCACTCATCCAACCCACCTGACGAGCAGGATTACCAACAACAAGTGCATAAGCCGGAACTTCTTTAGTAACCACTGCACCGGCTCCAATAAAGGCAAACTCACCAATATCATGTCCGCAAACTATGGTGGCATTGGCGCCAATACTGACTCCTTTTTTGACTAATGTTTTTACATAAGTTCCGCGCCGGTTTACAGCACTTCTTGGATTTACAACATTGGTAAACACCATAGAAGGCCCGAGGAAAACATCATCCTCGCAGATTACACCGGTATAGATGGAAACATTGTTTTGCACTTTCACATTTTTACCCAGAATAACATCCGGAGAAACCACCACATTTTGTCCAATGTTGCAGCCTTCGCCCAATTCGCAATTGGACATAATATGTGAAAAGTGCCAGATTTTGGTTCCGGTGCCTATTTTGCAGCCTTCGTCAATTATGGCTGTTTCGTGAGCGAAGTAGTCTGGGCTCATTGCTTGTTTATTTTATTGTTAATCTTTTTTGTAAAAAACGCTTCCAATCCTGTTAATATGGTCAATAAGGTCGTCATTTGAAATTTGGTGAAACAAAGAAAGGTCAATTTTATAAGCTAATAAAATATCGTCCATTTGGTTTTCGACTTGAAGGAGTTCGGTAAGCGTAACTGTTTTGGATTTTATTGTCAGGTCAATATCTGAACCTGTTTTATAATTCCCTTTTGCCCTTGAACCATAAATAATTACCTCCTCAATATTTTCATGTTGACGGAAGACGCCATTAATCTTATTGATTGTATCTTCTTCTAATCCAAACTTCATTTTTGATTGCAAAAGTATCCCTTATTGAGTTGATTGAAAGGTTTTCATTTTATGTAGAAAACTGTTAAACAAATCTGTATAAACACTACAAATCTTCTCAACAATTTCTTCCATCGTTTCCTGATTGTAGGTGTGAGTAGATTGATTTCTGCTTTTTATCATTCCCATCCATTCGTCGCCATCAATAATTAGTCCATTCTGGAATGCTTCCCTGCTGGCATCACGTGAACCTGTAATAGCGGTATTCCCCTGGTATTCAAAATAATCCTTCATTACATTCCAGGCCAATTCGTGGGTAAACTCAAAAGCCTGTATTAAACCTTGCTGCTCCAAATCAGACAATTTTCTTTCCTTTGAAAGTTCAGTAGCATTATTCAACTGGCTCAGAGCTTTCTGATAATTAGCAAGTCGTTGTTCCCATCTGATGTCTTGGTTTGCCATTTTGAGATTTTAGTTTATTTTGTTTAAGCCCCGAACCCGCTGGGTAGTTTTTATTCCCAGCGGGTTGAAGATTTTTCGACCCGCCTGGTGCAAGCCCACCAAGCGGGTCAGGTTTTACCCCACAAACTCCAAAAACGCATCCGTAATCTCTTTTTGGATTTCTTCGGTAAGCTCAGTGTGGATGGGCAGTGAAATCACTGATTTTGAGAGTGCTTCCGTTACCGGGAAATCACCCTCTTTATATCTTGGATCGAGATAAGCTTTTTGTAGGTGCAATGGAACCGGATAATAAACAGCCGAGGCAATTCCTTTATCGGCCAGATGTTTCATCAGCCCTTCTCGGTCCACATTATTCAATACCAATGTGTATTGGTGAAAAACATGTGTTCCTCCTGCAGCAGTAACTGGTGTTTTGATTTTTGGATGATTGGCAAAAGCATTGTTGTAATAGGCTGCTGCTTTTTGTCGGGCCGCTGCATATTCGTCAAGATGCTTGAGTTTAATGTCGAGAACGGCAGCCTGAATTCCGTCCAAGCGTGAATTCACACCTACATAATCGTGGTAGTAACGTACTTTCATTCCGTGGTTTACTACTACCCGCATTTGTTCCGCAAGTTCATCACTATTGGTAA
>QMPA01000259.1 GCA_003650365.1 Bacteroidota bacterium
ATGTCAATTTCTTTTCTTCCCCATTCGGCAAGGGAGATGTCAGCAATTTTGTATTGCAATTGTTTTTCTACAGTTAATTCTGTCATATCTATTTATTAAACGATTAGTATCTACGTTTTTCGGACGGCAAAAGTACAGATTATTTTGATTGGGGAGAATTGGTGGATATTCAATTAAACAAAGCGCTGATACCGTAGAATGGCAAGGATATGATTTTGTCATTTTCCGAATATTGGGATTGCGAGATTTTTAATCCTTTTTCAGAATCAAATTGATTCATAAACATTATCATGCTTTTCATCCTTCCGGACGTACCGGATTTTACTTCAACAGGAATAATATCACCTTGATATTCCAGTAAATAATCAACCTCCGCGTTGCTGTTTTTTGCTTCTCTTGCCCAATAAAATAAGGAGGGTTTACGATAAGGATTTTGCGAAACCAATAATTCCTGCCCTGTAAATTGTTCTGCTACTGCACCATTAAATATTGTAGCAAGGTCTTTAGCCACTATGCTTTCTCCCTTTATTCCACTAATATTGTGTAAAAGGCCGACATCGAGAAAAAGCATCTTAAAGAACCCACTTTTGACATTAGCCTCCAATGGAATTCCTGCGCCATTGGTCCGCTTAATTCGTGTAAGAATACCAGCTGTTTCAAGTAGTTCAACAGCTTCTTTTAACTCCCGCGATTTTATTTGTTTATCCACTTTTGCATAAACAAACTTTTCACCCACCATTGATGCCGAAGCGTAAAATACTTTTTGTAAGAAGGGAAGTTTGGACCGACTTGAATATTTTCCGAAGTCATCAGTATATGTATCAATAATAGACCGTTGAATTCTTTGACATTTAATAATATCCCTTGAACTGATATATTCATTTACAACAGCCGGCATACCTCCAACTACAAAATATTTCCGAACTAACTCTATCAACTTATTGTGCAAATTTTCCGGGATTTCTTGTAAGTTTTCGTATCTTGAAATGTACTCATTTAAGGTGTTTTCTCCAAAAGCATTTAAAAATTCGCTAAAGCCAAGAGGTTGCATATACAAATATTGAATTCGGCCAACAGGCATTTTAAAACCTTTTGTTTTCAGTGCAAATTCAAGTAAGGACCCTGCTCCAATTATGTGCAATTCCGGCATCTCTTCATAAAAATAGCGTAAAGCTGTTATTGCCTCTGGACACTCCTGAATCTCATCAAGAAAAAGCAATGTTTTTCCAAATTGGATTTGCTTTCCTGTAAACAGGCTTATTTTTTCAATAATATCGATTGGATTGAAAGAGGTGAAAATTTCTTTGTATTCAGGATTTCGCTCAAAATTAACACTTATGTGGTTTGAAAACTCAGTTTTCCCAAATTCTTCAACAATGTAGGATTTTCCAACTTGTCTGGCACCCCTTATCAATAAAGGCTTCCGGCCGCTTTCCTTTTTCCATCCTACTAACTCATGGTAAATACTTCTGTTAATCATCCTGACAAATTTTTCATTCTATTTGTCAAAAATAGAATATTTTGGATATTATCCAATCATAAAATAGAATTATTTTGGATATTTTCCAATCTTTAAATTATATATATTTGGATATTTTCCAATCATAAACTTGCATGAATTGAATGATATTCAAAAAAACAATTACATTTGCTCCATAATTCAAATCCCCGTTCGGGGCTTCTTGATTTATAAAGAAGGGTGGAGAGATTAGGCTCTACGAAGCCCTGGCAACCTTTCTGTCATCTGACGGAAAAAGGTGCCAATACCTAACCTCGAGTAATTGGGGAAATGATAAATTAATTGTAATTCAATGATTCTTAAGTATTATTAATTACTTGGTATTAACTTTGTCAGATTAAGTGCAGTAAAAAATCTTTATATGGTTTCATAAAGATTCTTCACTGCGTTCAGAATGACAGTATAACAGAACAAATGAAGCCCGACATTAAACAAGAACTCAAAAAACGCATCCTCGTACTTGATGGTGCAATGGGGACGATGATCCAGCGTTATAAACTGGAAGAAGAAGATTTTCGTGGAGAGCAATTCAAGAATATTTCACATCTTCAAAAAGGGAATAATGACCTTTTAAATATTACCCAACCCCAAATCATTCAGTCCATCCATGAGGAATATCTGGAAGCTGGTGCAGATATTATCGAAACCAATACCTTTAACGGAACCCGTATTTCGCAAAGCGATTACGGACTGGAAGATGCTGTTTACGAAATCAACCTGAAAGCTGCCCAAATAGCCAGAAAAGCTGCGGATAAATTCACTAGACAAAATCCCGAAAAGCCCCGCTTTGTTGCCGGTGCGATGGGACCGACCAATAAAACAGCTTCCATGTCGCCCGAGGTTGGCGATCCGGGATTTCGTAATATTACTTTCGATGAATTGCGTAACAATTATTACGAACAGGCCTCAGCTTTAATGGAAGGTGGCGCTGATATTTTACTTGTAGAAACCATTTTCGACACCCTGAACGGAAAAGCCGCACTCTTTGCCATCGAAAAATTGATGGAAGAGCGGAATGAAAAAATCCCGGTCATGGTTTCGGGAACCATTGCCGATGCCAGTGGACGGACTTTATCAGGGCAAACACTAGCAGCTTTTTTTCAGTCTGTTGCGCATATTGATTTATTGAGTGTGGGTTTAAATTGCTCGCTAGGCGCAGAACAAATTCGTCCACATCTTGAAGAACTATCCCGAATTGCACCTTTCAATGTGAGTGTTTATCCCAATGCCGGTCTGCCCAATCAGTTTGGCGAATACGATGAATCACCAGAGGAAATGGGTTACCACATTCACGATTTTACCCAAAATCATTTTGTAAATATTGTGGGTGGATGCTGTGGAACAACACCGGAGCATATTCGTAAGATTGCTGAAATTGCACAAAAGCAATCTGCAAGAAAAATACCTGAACAAAAACATATTACTGAGGTCAGCGGCCTGGAACCCCTGAAAATAGACCGCGAAAAGAACTTCATCAATATCGGTGAGCGCACCAATGTAAGTGGTTCCCGAAAATTTGCCCGCTTAATCCGGGAAGAGAAATACGAAGAAGCACTTTCCGTAGCCCTTCACCAGGTTGAAGGTGGTGCGCAAATTCTTGATGTAAACCTGGATGATGGCATGTTGGATGCAGAAAAAGAAATGGTCAAATTCCTCAATATGCTGGCTTCCGACCCCGAAATTTCCCGGCTGCCCATTATGATTGATTCTTCAAAATGGGAAGTGATTGAAGCCGGACTAAAGTGTGTGCAAGGCAAATGCATCGTCAATTCCATCAGCCTGAAAAATGGGGAAGATGAATTTATTGAACGTGCAAAAACCATTCGGAATTATGGCGCTGCAATTGTAGTAATGGCTTTTGACGAAGAAGGGCAAGCGGCTTCGTTTGAACAGAAAATCGAAATTTGTGAACGGGCATATTTACTACTCACCAAAAAAGCCGGCTTCCCTCCCGACGATATTATTTTCGACCCCAATATTCTGGCAATCGGAACTGGAATAGACGAGCACAACAACTACGCTGTTGATTTCATCAAAGCCACAAAATGGATTAAAGAAAACCTGCCTTATTCAAAAGTCAGTGGTGGAGTAAGTAATTTGTCTTTCGCTTTCAGGGGAAACAATGTGGTACGCGAGGCGATGAATTCCGTCTTTTTGTTTCATGCTATCAAGGCAGGAATGGACATGGGAATTGTGAATCCGGGCATGTTACAGATTTATGATGAAATCCCCGGCGATTTACTTAAACTGGTCGAAGATGTGGTATTGAACCGCAGAAAAGATGCGACAGAAAGATTGGTGGTTTATGCAGAAAAAGTAAAAGATGTCGGTGCTAAGGTCGAAACCAGAACAGATGAATGGAGGAGCCTTCCGGTAACCGAACGTTTGAAACATGCATTGGTAAAAGGAAATACCGAATTTATTGAGCAAGACACCGAAGAAGCCCGAAAACAGTTTCCACGGGCATTGGACGTTATTGAACAACCCTTAATGGACGGGATGAATATCGTGGGCGACCTTTTTGGTGACGGCAAAATGTTTTTACCCCAGGTAGTAAAAAGTGCCAGGGTAATGAAAAAAGCAGTGTCTTACCTGCAACCTTATATTGAATTGGAGAAAGAAGCAGGCCAGCGCCATGCCGGAAAAATTGTTTTGGCAACGGTTAAGGGCGATGTGCACGACATTGGAAAAAATATTGTCGGTGTAATTTTAGCCTGTAATAATTATGAGGTAATTGACATGGGGGTGATGATTCCAGCCGATCAAATTTTTGAAAAAGTAAAAGAAGAAAATGCTGACATTTTAGGCCTGAGCGGACTGATTACACCATCCCTTGAAGAAATGGTTTTTGTGGCCAAAGAAATGAAACGAAAGGGTTTGAACATTCCATTATTGATTGGTGGTGCTACCACTTCCCCCATTCATACCGCTGTTAAAATTGATCCGGTTTATGATCATCCGGTGGTACATGTTCGCGATGCATCAAAGGTGATTGGTGTGGTCAATAAATTACTTTCAGAAAAAGAGAAGCAGCCATTTGTTGATGAAATTGAGGAGCAATACGAAAAGCTTCGTGTCAAGAATCTGACCAACAAAAAACAAAAAGATTACATTTCGTTAAGTGATGCACGGAAGAATAAATTTTCTTCGGAATGGACGACAGACAACATCCGAAAACCTGATGCTAGGGGTGTTAAATATTTGATGGATTTTGATATGACAGCCATCAGAAAATACATCGACTGGACATTTTTCTTTCATGTCTGGAAACTGAACGGTAAATATCCGGCCATTTTGAAAGACCCCATAAAAGGTAAAGAAGCACAGAAACTCTTCGATGATGCCCAAAAAATGCTGGATGAAATCATCACAAAAAAATGGCTGACCGCCAATGCTGCTTTTGGTATTTTTCCGGCACAAGCCGATGGCGATGATG
>QMPA01000260.1 GCA_003650365.1 Bacteroidota bacterium
GGTCCAACCCAAAATTTTTCTGACTGTGTCTGTGTAAACTGGCCAGTTTCTGTCCAAAGTCATCCCAAAACTCATCCTGCATTTCGGCACTTTGGATGAAGTTCAAAATAAGAAATGATTCATTGAATTTACTTCCAAACGTAACTACTTTGGGCGTGTCAATCTCGTTTGTATTAGCAAGCAGTTCAAGTCCTCTTGCTTCTTTTTCAAACATGCCAGGGTAGCGGGATGCGCTATTCTTCTTGACAAAAAATTCACCAATAGAAGTTACTATTCGGTATGCATCATTAATTGAACCGCCTCCTACAGAAGATGCCGATTGCATTTGGACAATCTTCCCAAATTTCTGACTTAATAATTCTTCTACTGTAGTTTTCCAAAGCATTTGAAATGGCAGATAATTTGTTTAAAAGTACAAAATTCCAGCAGTTAACTAATTGATGGTAAGTTCTGCTGAAACAGATAGCCATTTTTTCAAACAATGAACTTCCATTTGAATATCATTATTAATGGCATTGGCGGAAACGGTTGCTCCTGAAATAGCTTCGACATCTTTACCATAAATCAATTCCTCTCCTCCCGAATAACCAATAAATTGCTTCAACCAGCCCCTGCTCATAATTTCATGTCCGTGGGTTGCGCGGTAATTGTAAACTTTCACATTCAATACTTTTCCCTGGCTATCCGTCACGAAAAAATAATCGAAATACTCAAATTCAGCGGCGGCATCACCGGTATCAAGAGAACATCCCCCACTGCGACAACTGTTCACCCTGCCAATATAAATGTATCCTAAAATATCCTTGTTTTCTAGAACTGTAAAAAGTTGGCTGTTGCCAAAACAAAGCCCCGCAATGTCTGATTCCAATTCTTTTAATGACAACTCCTTGTCTTTCCACAATTTGGCAATAGTTTTGTTGAGTTTCTTTCCAGGAACCTGAATGCCTTTTTCTGAGGGGTAAAAACTGCAAAACAGCACCCAGAAAAATAAAAAAGTTAATCGAATCAAAATTTTAATCATCATCTAATATCTTAAAACCACAAACCAATTCCTGCATTAAAAATCTTAGAAAAAGCATTTGCATCTTTTGATTTAAAGAATTGCATATCGGCTTTGATGGCAAGGCCGGGAACGATTTTCCATCCCAAACCTGCTGTAATTACAGTGTTATTATATCCTTCATTTTTGTTCAGCCCATCTACAACTGTCAATTGAGTGTCGTAGTTAGAGAAACGCACAAAAGGGGTCAATTCACTTTTTATTTTTCGAGAAGTATGAAAAACATCGTAGGCTGCTTCAATATAATAACCAAACATGCTACTGGCAAAATCGTTGGGTATTCCATCTGCTGAGGAAAAATAGTTGTACTGCCCTGTGTTGGAATGGATACTGTAGTAAAACTGACCCCTGGACTGAAAGCCCTTTCGCTGGTACCTGACATCAAAACCAAACATGTTAATTCCAATTACAGAGGAATCAGCCTGGGCAATTTCTCCAGTATTGCTTTTTTCGATTTGCTTGTACAGAGTGGATTGTGTTTTTCCAAAATAGCCCGACAAACCCAGGTTCAGCCCAAGTACACCATAATACTCGATTCGGGCAGCTAAACCGGGGGTACGAATGATTGATTCGGCACCCTTTTGACGGCCTTTTCTCAGTCCGTATTTCCCTGAAAGTTTTGCCGTTTCATCATAACTTTTAAAACCATTGACAAGATATACCTGGTATTTTATAGATAATTCGGGTATTGTTCCGGTAACACCGAGACCAATTTCGCGCCAGGTTGTTGGCACAATATACTTATCTATCAAAGGGCGTTCGACTCCGTTAAAAGTTGGGGGTTCATGGTTTTCGTTTATAATTCCCATCGGTATTAACATCAATCCACCCCTTATATTCAAATAGGTATTGAAAGCATAATTGATGAAAGCCTGTTCTACAAACACTTCTTTTACATGCTCCACTTCAATTTCGGTAACAAAACTGAGTTTGCTGGTAAAATTGTATCCAAAAAGCAATACCAGTCTGTGAACATCCAATTTACCGTTTTGAATGGTATTGTTGCCAAACGGTTGGTTATAATCAATTTGTCCATAACCACCAAAAACCAATCTTTTATCGCTTGAGAGCATACGATTGGCTGAATTTGCAAAGGTGTTTTGATTTATTTCGGGTGTTTGTGCTTTCGTTTGCATTTTGCCAAACACAAGTAAAACACATATCATTGTAATGCTGAATACTTTTTTCATGGTTGCTATTTACTGTTAATTAATAGCAAGCAAAATTATTGTTGTGTGAAACGGTTAACAATACCAAGAAGTGGGTATTTTTCAGGAATTGGCTTGACAATCTCACGCGATAAGCAAGCGCGCCTCTTTAATAACTTTCGAAATCTGCTTTTCATTGAAGCCAATCTTCCGCAGAAAATCAGCCTGGTTGACCAGTTCACGGCAAAGGACAATTCCTTCTTCCAGTAATTCCTTCTTCTCACGCTTTTTAAGCGAATGCAAAGAAGTAATGGGGTGGTAACCCGAACGATCAATCCAATCTTTCAAACTATTCCCGGTAGGATAATCCCAAGAAATCAAATCGAGCCCGGCGCATTTGGCATATTGCATGGCATCGTCAGAAAAACGGGTATTGCAAGCCACCATCCCACGATAATCCGTTTGACTTTCCGGATTGTTTTGTTTCCAGGCAGCCTTCAAATCCTGAAATCGGGACTGAATGTACAAAGCCACCCGCACATCACTTTTCCGGGCACTGTCACCGTGGAACTTACATTCTACCATTACTTGCTTTCCGGGTTTTTTGGCCACCACATCCACTTCGTGCTGAATACATTTTCCTTGAACAATTTTACCGATTTCAACTTGATAAGCATCCGACTCAAACAGCCTGCCCACAAATTTCTCAAAAGGATAACCCGTTGGCCCCAATTCCTGAATGGCCTTTTTTAAGCGGTAACGGCCGGCCACATGCTGCGACTTTTTGCGCAGGATACTGTACGCAATCTGGTATATCTTTTTTGTACTAATCCCATCATAAAGCATGGATTCTACTTGCCGGATAATCTGGTTGATTTCATTGGGCTGCGCTCCCGAACGTTTCAAAGCTGTGCTCAACTTCCCGGCATCAAAGGCAACTTGTTCGCCAGTACCTTTTGTTACTTTTATTGTTGAGTTATTCATGGGGTTTATCTGTTTCGATTTGATGTTTAAAGTCTAAAGTCAAGCGTTCAAAACCAAGGACTGACGGTTTGCAAATATGGCCCGTAGCCGTTTATTTGATAGATTTTTATTGATTACAAGTGTGTTAATATTTTTTTCATTTTTCTTAATAACTGCTAACCGGCTATGGGCTATGATTGCTCTTTGCAGCTGGCTTTATTCCATTTTTTTCATTTTCATCGGGTTTTGTCTTGTATCGAATACATTGATAATATCAATCCGATTTTTATTCTGATTAATCCAATAGATAATTTTGTAATTCTTAAAGACTAAGTATCTGAAATTTTGAGGGCGGTCAGATAGAAGTTCTTCTTTTTGTCCGATGTATGGATTTTTCTCTAATCCAATGGTTTTGTCAATAATATCGGATATTAATTTCCGTGCGATTCGTGTCCCTGCTTTAAATTCGTAATAATCGTATATAACATCCAGTTTGTCTTCAGCAAATCGGGTCCAATAAACTGCTAATTCCATTTTTCTTTTAATTCAGTAGCTTTGATAACTCTATCGTTTTCCGAATCATTTAATGCCTGGTCAATTTCATCATTAAACTGTTTTAAGTCCATTGGTTTGAGTTCATTCTCATACTGTTCCATTTTCCTTTTCTTTAAAAGGTTTTCTAATCCAATGACTATTTCTTCGTTTTGAATCCGAAGGAACTCCTGAATAAATGATAGTTTCCGTGTTTCTATATTCATTGTTTTATGATTTTAGTCAAAGGTACAAATTTAATTTGAAATTCAATTATTGAAATTTTTCCAAGCTTGCTGCCAACTATTAGCTAATAAGCAGTTGCCAAACTCACATCATCAAATCCACAAGCTTAATGTAGTCCTCATTGGTTAATTTATGATGCGTTCCTGAAACCCCATTTTTACGAAACTGTTCAATGATTTCGGGTTTATTCGATGCATCCAATCCAATTTCTGTTAAAGAAACAGGCGATTGAATTGAAGCAAAAAACTGTGTGAATGCTTCAATAGTTTCATCGACAGTGCTTACATCAAACACGCCTTTCCCCAGTTTAACAATACGTTCCGAAATCTTATGCTGATGCAGTTTCAGCCAGGCCGGATATGCAATACTCAGACTCGCCCCGTGCGGGGTATCGTACAACAATGACAATTCATGCCCCATGGTGTGAACACCCCAATCTCCGACAACTTTCCCATAAGTGGTCAGGCCATTTAAGGCGAGTGTGGCATCCAACATGATGTTGGCGCGCAGTTCATAATTTGTAAGATCCTTCATCAATTGCGGGCCCCAATGAACTGCATCTTTGATAATAGCAAAAGTAATGCGGTCGATTACGGATGGCTCGCCTTCGCCAAAATAGGCTTCCAATGCGTGGGCAATCAGGTCAACAATTCCGTAAGCTGTATAATTGGCCGGGACGGTGGTGGTGAATTGAGGGTCAAGAAAAGCATCTTTGGGAAAATTCAATGGATGAACATAACCAATCTTCTGACCGGTTTTGTGATTTTGTACTACGGCAGCCGCATTCATTTCTGTACCGGTAGCAGCGAGTGTTAGCACGTTAACCAATGGGATTGTTTTATCAGGATTGACTTTATGGGTCATGATTTCCCAGGGATCCAGACCGGTGGCAATGCTCAGTGCAATGATTTTAGCAGAATCAATCACACTGCCACCACCAAGGGCTACAATTACATCTATCTTTTTTTCACGACCAAGCGCAGCAGCTTTTTCCACATCCTCTA
>QMPA01000261.1 GCA_003650365.1 Bacteroidota bacterium
AAGACACCAGTGGACAATCCCCCTGTTAAACCCACGGGGCAACTGGAGAAACTGAATGAATTTGATTTGGACATTACAGAACCTTCCGGATTGTCATTTGGAGCTGATGGAACAAGCTTATTAATCGTAAGCGACAACACCAACAAAGTCTATGAAACCGATTTAGAAGGAAACCTGATCAGGGAATTGCATTATGAAGGAATGGATCTGGAAGGTGTAACTTTTAATACAGATGAGCAAATCATTGCCGTTGTTGAAGAAAGAAAGCGGCAGTTGGTTTTGCTGGATTATCCCGAAGGAAATGAGCTGGAGCGCTTTGATATTATCACCGGCGGAACTTCCGACAACAAAGGACTGGAGGGCATATCATACAGCAAGAACAACAGTGCTTACTATATCGTGAACGAAGATGCTCCGGGGGAACTGATTATCTGGAACAAAGCTTTTGGAAATATCAGCACGACTGAACTTCATTTCGCATCTGATTACTCTGCCATTTTTGTCGATACAAAAAATGGGCTGTTGTGGATAGTGAGTGATGAATCGCAGGCACTTTATAAATGCGATTACAATGCCAATGTACTGATGGAATATGAACTGCCCGGAGTAAAATTTGAGGGTATTGTAGTAGATGCAGATCAGCATTTGGTTTACCTTGTCAACGACAAGACTTTCAAATTATATATATTTAAATTGTTGAACTAATGGTAACAGCTATACAACCAAGATTTGAATTCAGGATTTTTGGTAATCACCTCGATGAAATTATAAATAAAATTGCTGAGTTTTCTCCAAAAGAGATGAGCCGTGAAATGCACTCCATTTACCTGTTGGCAGCAGGAAATCCCGATCACAATATCAAGATCAGGGATGGCGTAATGGACATCAAAACACTGGAGCAAAAAAAGGATGGGCTTGAGCAATGGAATCCTTTTTTGGTGGGCGAATTCCCTCTGAAAGCCGAGGTGATTAAATCTGTTGTTTTTCCGGCTTTGGGAACAGAAAGCCCTGTTCTTGACCGCGAAGAATACACACTTCAACATTTTATCGACGAACTAATTGCTGTTGATCCTGATATTACCATTGCTTCCGTTTGCAAAAAACGTGATGCTTTTACAGTGGGTAAATGTATTACCGAAATTGCAGAAGTCAAAGTAAATGGGGCAATGATAAAAACAATCTGTATTGAAGCTGAAGAACCCAAAAAGGTGTTGAAAGCCAAAAAGAAATTACATATTAATGAAGATATGGAAAATGTAAATTATCCATTGGCCTTGAAAAGAATTATGGGACTGGTTGAGCTTCCTGAGCAATGGCAAGCGAAGGAATTCTAAGGATATATAAAGGTGTAAGGGGAATAAAGGTATAAGGGAAATAGGGGTGATAAGGTTTAAGGGGAATATGGTTTTGTTGCAAAAATCCGCTGTAATAGACCTTTTATATTAGGAAAACAAAATGGGAGAAGAACGTAAAAACGATATATTTACTGTTTCAAAACACAAGCTAAAAATGTTTTTTAATCCCTTATTCCCCTATTTCCCCTATACCCCCTATTTCCCCTATTCCCCCTATTTCCATATTGCCCAATAGCCCACATTCTAAAAGAAAAAATAGTAACCTGATTATTAAAAATAAATACCTACGAATAATGACAAAAGAAAAAATGACAATCGGAGAGGTCTCAAAACCTCGATTTGAATTCAGAACTTTCGGAAGAGACTTTGATGAAGCTGCTTATCTACTCTCTCGCTTATCGGTACCTGTACCTGCAAAAGTTTGGGAACGGAATTCAAAAGAAACCTACATCGTATCAAAAACCAATGATGTAAACAACACCAAAATCCGTGATGGCAAAATGGACATCAAAACTTTCGTTCAGGAAGTGGATGGACTGGAGCAGTGGAACCCCTTGATGAAAGGCGAATTTCCCATCAAAGCAAGTGTATTACAAAAAGATGTTTTCCCAGCTTTTAAAGTTGAAGGTTTGCCCACTTTAAACAAAGACGAATACACTTTGGAAGAATTCCTGGAAATGATTAAAAATCACCCCGACCTCCAAGCAGTTACCGTTGAAAAAGAACGCTTCGGTTATATGGTAAACGACACCATTTGTGAATATGCCAATGTGTGGATCAATGGTGCGATGGTTGTAACTGTCAATTCCGAATCAACAGAATTGGAAGACATCCAAAAGACCGTTAAAGACCTCGGTATCGAAGGTGCAGAAAATATCAACTATTTACAAGCCATCAAACGTATTATTGGGATGGTGGACAAAAAATTAGCTAATTAATTTAACAATGAGTGAATGTATAAATGCTTAAATGAGAGAATAAAACTTAGCATTTGACATTTTTCCATTCATGCATTTGCTCATTCATGCATTTGCTCATTCATGCATTCACTCATTTAAGCATTCACTCATTTAAGCATTCACTCATTTACACATTTAAGCATTAAAAAAATGGCACAAGAAATAGAAAGAAAATTTTTAGTAAAAGGTAATTATAAGCCTTCCGTAGCCAAAGAAACAAGAATTACACAGGGCTACCTTTCTTCCGTTCCCGAGCGGACTGTAAGAGTTAGAATCAAAGGCGAAAAAGGATTCCTCACCATCAAAGGAATCGGCAATGCATCAGGGGCAAGCCGCTTTGAGTGGGAGAAAGAAATCACAGTAGGAGATGCAAAATCATTACTGGAACTTTGCGAGCCCGGCATCATCGACAAAACCCGTTTTATCGTTCCCGAAAAAAGTGGACTGGTATATGAAGTTGATGAGTTTTACGGTGAAAATGACGGCTTAACCGTTGCTGAAATTGAACTCCCCACTGAAGACCACCCTTTCACCAAGCCCAAATGGCTGGGCGAAGAAGTAACCGGAGATGTTCGTTACTTCAACTCCATGCTGATGAAAAATCCTTTTAAAAACTGGTAGGGAAAACAGTCGGCAGTCGGTAGTCAATTGTCGTCCGACCACTATACGCCGAGTCAAACTGTGGTCAGACGACTAAGTTGCAGGAAGATTTTGGCAGTTTGACCCCCTCTGCCTTTGGCATCTCCCTCTAAGGGGGAGAAGGGTTTCCCCCTTATTGAGCAACCCCAATTCTCCCCATGGGGGGGGGGATGTCCGCAGGACAGAGGGGTTGTACACACTCATTGGTTAATACTTAACAAAGAAAATGCACTTTAAGATGAAAGAAGAGCAACTCGAAACCAACAACAACTTCGATCCGTTGGACATGAACAACTATCGGATTGAGCGCTTACCTAAACGAGCTAAATCGAAGGTGGAAGCATTTCTGTCCAAAATTGGCGGACCGCTGGCTGTACTTGTTTTTGTCTTTATTTACTTCTTTCTGAAACCCGGATTTCTTCAAAGTATCGATCCATCGGCATTGACTGACTATGCCCGGAATATTTTTGATGCCAAAGGACTGCCCGAATTCTCGCGTATGAATATCGCCATGATGGCCATATTCCTTGCCGGTATTGTGCTGTGGATGACAGAAGCCATTCCCAATTACCTTACTTCGCTCATCCTTATTATTGCCCTTGTGCTCACCGGTGTGTTGGGCGAAAAAGAAGCCTACGCACAATTGGGACACAAAGTAATGTGGCTGAATATCATGTCGTTTGTACTGGCCAGCATGCTGGTCAAAACCGGACTGGCCAAGCGTTTTGCGCTTTGGTTTATCGTCCATTTTGGGAAATACTCCTCCTCTATATTTCTCAGCTTTCTGCTGATTAATGTTGTGTTGTCCGCTTTCATTTCTGCCACCACGGCAAAGGCAGCCATTTTGCTTCCCATTTTTATGGTAATTTCTGCTGTTTATGGTGCAAGGGGTGGTGACAAGAAAAACAACTTCGGACGAAACATCGTCCTCCAAAACCTATTCTACATCAACATTGGCGCCAGTGGATTTCTGACTGGTTCCGGCGCTAACCTGCTCGCTGCTGCCCTGATAACTGGTGCCACGGGAGTTGATATTTATTTCACCGACTGGATGAAAGGGAATTTTTTGGTCGCAATTATCCTCATGTTTCTGGGCTATATTGTTGCTACGCGGATTTTCTTCCCCCTGAAAAAAGAAGAACGCTTACCGCAAATTCCCGGGGGAATGGAACGCCTGAAAGAAGAACTCCACAAACTGGGCAAGATGAATTTTCAGGAAATCAAATCCATGATGTTGTTCCTCGGTATCCTGGCCATGTGGAGTACCGATAAGTACCATGGAATTAGTCCGACAGCAGTAGCTTTTATAGGTGCCATTATTGCTTTGATGCCGCGTATTGGTATTTTAAAATGGAACGATGTGGACATTCCCTGGCACCTCATGCTTTTCTCGGCCGGTGCTTACACTTTGGGAGCTGGTTTTAAAGCCACCGACCTTCCCGCCCTTTCTGTCAACGCCACTTTTGATGCGCTGGGGTTTGGGGAGCAAACTCCTTTTTGGGTACTTTATCTTGCACTCACTTTTGCCATGGCTTTCAGCGCACTAATCTTCCAGAGCAAAACCATGCGCACCATGATTTTTGTACCCATCGCTATTGGTGTCGCCAATCGTTTTGGCTTTAGTGTCATCAGCCTGGCGCTTCCGGTTGCTTTCCTTATTGAGCATGTTTATATGTTGCCATTCAACAGCAAACCCGCAGCATTGTTATACGAAACAGATCAATACAGCATGACAGATTCCTTTAAATTTGGATTTACCATGTTGGTCATTGGCTGGCTGACGAGTATTGTAATGGGAGAAACCTGGTACCGCTATCTCGACATTACACCCAATGGTGTTTTTGGGATATTTTAAAACTACCTTCTATTTCTTATTAGTACATATGGACATGGGGCTTCTTTATAAAATCAAATCTATTTGAAGTGGCATGATAAATAGTTCTATTTTTATAGCAGTAATTTTCAC
>QMPA01000262.1 GCA_003650365.1 Bacteroidota bacterium
ACGGTCATTTGATCCACCGTTATAAGCAACATCTCCATCATTATTCGCATCACCATCCCACAAACAAAATACACCACCAACATTTTTCATGGCATCATTGGTTGTAACTCCTGTATCGTCCCAAGCTTGTCCCATTCCACTTGAAAAGTTGTAAGCTGGTGATGTTACATCAAGGTTGATGGTTGCAGTACTTACCACGCCAAAGTGGTTGCGGTGGTGTATGGCTACAAAATAATCATCTAAAACAGTACCGATTACTTTAAAGTTTGTTCCGTCTTCTTCAATTACTTGTCCGTTAACATCAACAAAACGTGCAAAGCTCTGCAACACAATAGCATGGTCTGTTTTGTCTCTGAGTTCAATTTTAATCCAGTCAACGGCATCAGTCGGAATAGCAGTTACTGTTGTTGATAAACCGTATGGGTCAGTTAAAGGTAATAAAGCTGCTGTGTTGAGTGTTTTATTCATGGTTGAACCATTGTAGGCTCCGGCAAGTATAAGTTGCAGGTCGAGGTTTTTACCTGCATTGAAGTAATCGCTTACCTCGAAAACACCCACCGAAGAGAATGTTGAGCCATCTTTGGCGTATATGCCTGTAGCAATGGTTGTTGCCGGACCAACAGGTGTAAATTCATTTATACCCGCACCAACGGCCAGGTTTACGTCGCAGTTGTTTCTGTCGAAGCCTGTTAATTCTTCTGCTACATTCCATTGTGGAACTACTGTTAATGCCGAGCCGCCAGAAATTTCTTCACTAACTATCCAGCTCCGGTCGACAAAATGGTCGGTTGAACCTGTAACATCCACGGTGTCAACAACCCTTGCACCGAAGTTGTCAACGGTTCCTGTGTTGTGAAGTGTTACCGGATTGTATGCACTTTTTCCAATTGGAAAAACAGTGGCTGAACTATCGGCAAGTACTTCGCGTACAACAACTCCAACACTGTCGGTTTGAACATATTTACCTGCTGCAGCACCTGTGGCGTCTGCTGTCAAAGTAAGATCGAACCAATTTAATGTGAACAGTCCGGCAGTAAATGCCAGTGTACCATTGATGGTTTGGTTGGAGCCAGCCCCGGCAGCCGTGGTGTCGATAGACACACCGTTTGCATTGTTAATTTCGACCGTACCGTAAAAATCGGCATCGGCAGTACCGGTAATTTTTTGGGCAGCACTTCCATTAAATTTAACAGTACCTGTATTGGTGCTTGTCATTAATGCGGAGGTGTTGTTTTCGAGATCGCCCTTGATTTCGATTGTTCCTGCATTGTCAATTACGCCACCGTTATTTACAATGCCATCGCTTGCGATTACTGTAGAGCCACTGGAAACAATCAGCTGTGCGTTGGTTTCCAATGTAATCTGGCCATAGCTAAAGGCTGCCAGAACGAGTAATGAAAGTAAAAGTATTTTTTTCTTCATAATACATTAGTTAATTGTTAATCAATAATTTGTCTTCCAAAATTGTTATTAATTGCTTGTTATTCGCCATCCGAAAGCTGTAATATTGAACTACCTACGGTTCGGATTAACACGCAAATGTAATAATTAAAATAAGCGAAATCAACTTTTGTTGAAAAAATATACGTAAAATAAGGGGATAGGTTCGATTATCATGCCAATTAATTATGGTGTTTTACGGGTATTTTAGTTGAAATTATTTTAGTGTTCCACTCAATTCGTTTAATATAATTTGGGGGTTCCGTCAGTCGTCCCTCCCTGCCTCGCCGGCAGGCAGGCCTCGGAATTGAACGAACATTATGAGACCTTTGCAAAACATTGAATTTTGTCTTTCGGAGTGAAGAATCTTTAATATCTGAAATCCTGAATGTTAAGATTCTTCACTCCGAAGGAGGACTTTTGTTGAGGTTTTGCAAAGGTCTCATTCTAATAAAAAAGCCCTGCATCTGTAATCTGCAAATGCAAGGCTTTGAATATTTGCTTTGTGGTAAAAGCTGACTGCAAAGTACAGCAAGGTATTTCATAAAGTGTGCAAAGAAAATTTGTAATTCGATATTAATAACGCATCAAATGGCAATTCTTGTATCGAAGGCTGCTTATTTTGAATAAAAGCAGAAAATCATTCAGCAACTATTGTATCTTCATTTGGAATTGATGAAAGTTCAAGTTGATAATTGGTAAGTTCTGAAGTGATTTTAAATGAAAATTCCGGGTATTGGTAAACAGGCATTCTGGCTTCGGTTTCGCTGGCAGAATATCCCCAGATGGTTTTGTACTCTTCAATGTCTTCACCGATGCGGTCCATCTGCCGGAGGTAATTGCTGATGGATTTTGATTCGATAATTACCACATTGCCCATTGTATCGATAATTGGGCTGTGTGTTCTGGTGCGATCATATTCAAATTCAAGTATTCGCCGGCCATCGTCAGTAATTCCAATGGTACGGTATGTCAGGCTTTTACCAACGCCGGGCAGGTTCAGCACAGAGCGGTCGGTAGATAAAAATGGAATATTTTTTTCTTTCCGGAAATTATGCATGCTTTCAACGATCTTTTTTGGATTCTCAGGTAAATGTTCAATCAGTTTAAGGTCATGATCCGAAACATCACCGATGTATTTTTCCTCGACCCTTTCCTGTGCAGCCCTTTCGTTGGTGGCGAAGTTGTGGTAATTTTCCATAAAGCCTTTTACCGAAAAAGTGTAATAGGGAATAATTCCGATGTCGTTTAGTTCTTTTCTCAGTTTGGCCGTATGTCCCCGTCGCGAAGATGCTGCTGTAAAAACCATTTGGTTGGTAACAATCCATCCGGCAGCATGCAGCCGTTCAATTCCTTTTTGAACCAAAGGGGTAATCTCCATGGCCGACTGAATATGTGTTTGAATCACAAATTGCTTCACCCCAATTTTAGCTGCCTTTTCTTTAAACGCTGCTAATATTTCGGTGAACTCCAGCGTAATTCGCTGAGGTATGTAAACAGGCAATCTTGTACCGAGTCGAATACGCAAAATCTCAGCATACTTTTCCCCATCCGGACGATTTTTATTGGCTTCTTTTTTGCGCAATGCCATATTGTAAACTTCGTCAAGTATTTGTTTCAGCGAGTTGTCGGAGTTCATAAATGAATCACCACCGGTAATTAATATATCACGCAATTGGGTGTCTTTCTCCCAGTATTCCAACAACAGTTTTAGTTTTTCGGGCCAGGTAATTTTTGCTGCCAATTTATTTAGGTTGAAGTTTAAGCGACCACTCTGGAAATCGTACATGCGTTGGCAGGAAACACAGAGACCGCCACAAGCGCGGCCGGTAGTATCGGGAATAAAAATGGCTACCTCAGGATAACGGCGGTGGACATTTTGATAAGGGGGAAGTATCCATCCGGCAGCATTGGGCTCGCCGGGTTGAACAATGTCTTCTTTTTCCCAGGCGTGTATTTGTCCAAACTCGGCAATTAGTTCTTTACTCGGAAAAACATAATCCCTCAATGGTCGGTCGGAACCTGTTTTTCCTGGTGTAATATCAACACTTATCAGCGATAAATAATAGGGGTTGACAAAGAGGGGAATACCTTTACTCTTTGCTCTTTTAAGCATTTTCATGGTTTTCTTCCGCAGGGAATAATCCAACATTTCGTTCAGCATCTCTGGTGTACGAATTGCAAATACGAGGTGAAAGCGGTAGTCTTTCCACCAATCAAGGGCCTGTTCGTATTTTTCTTCATTGCTAAGCCCTTTGGCAAAATCAAAGCGGCGGCTTATTAGTTTTCCTGCATCAATCTTTTTAACGATTTTGCGGATGATGCGCTCCTTGTTTCTCAGCCGCATAGATTGGATGTCATCATCCAGCCCGCTGGGATGTCTGTCCATCCATTCAGCTATTCGTTCTGCATTGGCTTGTCTTCTTAACAGCCCGCCATTGAACTGCCGGAACAAGAAAAGCAAATCCATAAAAAAATCTTCGTTTGCCGTTCCTTTTCCCTGTCTAATGGCCAGCCAAAGATTCTTGATTGGCCGGCTGACAATTACTTCATTGTCTCCGTTCGGATCGGTATAATTACGGCCTTCATTGTCCAGGTAATCCATCAGCCTGATTGTGGCATAATCCCTGAAAGCAATCCGTTTAAGTGCTCCATGTCCCTTTGCCTTTTTGAGGTAATAATTTTTGGTATGGGGATTTTTATTCAGGCAAATTAATACCCATTCCCGTAATTTCATACGGGCTTCCATTGAAGTCTCTGACGATTCGAAGATGTCTTTTATCTCGGGGTTTTCGCTTAATATTTTGTCAACAATACGAAGCGTTTTTACTTCCAAACCCAACTTCTCACCACGGTGCATCCTACTCATATTTAAACAATTTACTAATTTTATTTATTATTGGTTTGACCAGAAAATAATGTCAGCAAGAAAAAAGGATTGCGAATATACGAAAAAAACTTTTGCAAATCTATCATTTGCAAATTTTGATGCGAAGTAATTGTTAGATGTCCCCTTAATAATTACCCTATCTATCAGTGGTTCATTTTACACTGATTCGACCCGCTTGTTTATGTTCTTTGTTTGTTCATTTTCAAAGTCATTTATGGCAATTATTTTCCAAAAATACTTTCCGTTGTTTTCAAAAATCTCAACATCTAAATCGTTTGGTAGGTGATATTTACCAATGATTTCACCGGCTTGCTGAGCATATGAAAATGTTGCCATAAAAATGACAAATGATATTATAAAACATAGTCTTAATATGAAAGCCTTTCTTTAAATAAGTGATTAACCTGAGTTCGATTTAAGGCACCTCATCTATACTTTAGATATTCAGTTCCGTGCAAGAAGCTTCCTTTGTGGTTCTTAGTGTCTTCCTGTCTTTGTGGCTAAATATTCAGCCACTATTCCGATAGCTATCGGAACAAAGACACAAAGAAAACACTAAGAAATGATTATCAA
>QMPA01000263.1 GCA_003650365.1 Bacteroidota bacterium
TAAATATTCTGCCACTATTCCGATAGCTATCGGAACAAAGACACAAAGAAAACACTGAGAAATGATTATCAAGACATAAGTTATTCTGTATCAGCATTTGTTATATCGAACTCAGGTTAATAGGTCTGGATTACAAATCCAAACCAGCAGTGTTATATTTTAGTTTGGATTACAGATCTCAACCCAGCGGGAACAAGGCTACCCGCTGGGTTTAATTGAATTACAAATCCAGACCAGCGGATTCATCCTCCACCCAATCCCCTTCCTTTTTTATCAAATCGATAAGAGCCTGAACGGCTTCTGTTTCTTTAATGTTTTTAAGAACTGGTAAACTGCCTTTGTAAATTGTAACTTTACCGGGGCCGGCACCAACATAACCATAATCGGCATCGGCCATTTCACCCGGTCCATTTACGATGCATCCCATTACTGCAATCGTTAAAGTTTTGAGATGGGAAGTTTGTTTTTTTACTTTCTCTAAAGCTGAAATCAAATTAAACTGAGTTCGCCCACAGGAAGGGCAGGCAATAAACTCGGTTTTGTAATTGCGGATACCCAATGCCTGTTGGATGTTTTGACTTAGTATTTCCAATTGAGAATCGTTGGTCTGCCCTTGATTTGTTATCCTGATATCTTTGACATTAGTTTTCTGATGTAGCAAAGTAAAGTCAACTGTTGACCGAATTAGTAATTCGTCATAGGGTATTCCGGGATATTGCATTTTCAAAATTGGGAAATCCCCTTTTCCGGTAATATCGCTCGTTTTGGGATTTTTCTGATGAACAGCATTCCCTTTTCGTGCATAGTAATTTACCAGCTTTTTAGCAACAGGAATTTCGGCTTCCGGTTCTTCTGCCAAGGAAACGCGGATGGTATCTCCAATTCCGGCTGCCAGCAAACTGCCAATTCCGGCAGCAGATTTAATGCGTGCTTCATCACCATTGCCTGCTTCGGTAACTCCCAAATGAATAGGGAAATATTGGCCTGATTCGATCAAACGTTCTACAAGTAATTTATTGGCTTCAATCATTATTTTGACCCGGCTGGCCTTCATGGAAAGTACAAGGTTCTGAAATCCAAAATCCTTACAGATTTGCACAAATTCCATGGCCGATTCTACCATCCCCCTTGGGGTATTTCCATATTTTGCCAGTATCCTTTCAGACAGCGAACCGTAATTTGTCCCGATACGGATGGCTGTTCCGTTTTCTTTACAAATGGTGAGCAATGGGTTTAATCTTTGGGCAATTTTTTCCAGTTCCAACTGGTATTCTTTTTCCGAATAATCAACTTTCCCTCTGTTCCTGTCCACATAATTTCCGGGATTGATCCGTACTTTTTCGACAATCTGCGCCGCCACTTCAGCCGTTTTCGGATTGAAATGAATATCGGCAATTATTGGTATTTGAATTTCCCGTTTATTCAACTCCTTTTTGATATTGAACAGGTTTTCTGCTTCCTTAATACCTGGGGCAGTAATGCGCACAATTTCGCAACCGGCTTCATACAAACGAATGCATTGTGCCACTGTCGCAGCCGTATCCAAGGTGTTGGTATTCGTCATGCTTTGGAGGCAAAGAGGATGATTTCCACCAACAGACAGATTGCCAATTTGAACGACCTGACTTAAAGGAAAGCTTGGATTATTTGATGGCTGAGAAACTGACATTCCAAGATTATTTAAAATGAAAATGAACTTTCTCCTCACTTTCAATACTTAGCATCCCGCCCATAATTAAAACCCTGTTTTCTGCCATGTGTCCGGCCGGAAAACCAAAAAATACCGGGTAATTATATTCCTCAACTGTTTCTTTGATTATCTCTTCTGCTGTTTTCCCAAAGGGGATGGAATTATCGTTCATTTCCGTCATTCCACCCACAACTAGTGCTGCCAGATTATCAAGTTTTCCGGCGCGTTTCAAAGCCTGCATCATGCGATCAATATGGTAGAGGTATTCGTCCAGATCTTCAAGAAATAATATTTTTCCCGCAGTTTTCGGAAAAGAATTGCTTCCCAGTAAACTATAGAGTACCGACAAATTTCCCCCTGTTAAAATGCCTTTGGCATCACTGGTTTTGCTTAACGCATGTTGGGATAGCACATATTTTAGTACTTCTCCGGCCAGCGTGTCAAATAAAGAAGACAGTGCTGTTGGGGTATTTCCTGAAAAATTGATGGGCATGCTGGCATGCAGCGTTTGTATCCCCAAATTGCGGGTAATATGGCTGTGGAAAACAGTGGCATCGCTGTAACCCACTATCCATTTTGGATTTTTCTTAAACTTTGTGAAATTCAATCGGTCAATAATTTTTACACTTCCATAACCACCGCGAACAAAGAAAATGGCTTTGATCGATTCATCGTCCAACATCCTTTGCAAGTAATCTGCCCGTAACTCATCTGATCCGGCAAACTGATTTTCAGAAGCAAATAGTCTATCGTCAAAAACAACTTGAAAACCCCTATTTTCAATGATCTCAATCGGAGCTTCCAATTCCTTTCTGCTTATTTTTCTTGCTGCTGCGGCAAGACCAATCCGGTCGCCTTTTTTGAGTAATGGAGGAGGTCTCATTCTTATCAGTTTCATTAACTTTGCCGAAATTACAGAAATTTTGAATTGATGTCCAAAAATTACAAACGAACCACCATAACTTCGGCCCTGCCTTATGCCAACGGCCCCATTCATATTGGCCACCTTGCCGGCGTTTATGTCCCGGCAGATATTTATGCACGCTATCTCAGGATGAAAGATGAGGATGTGCTTTTTATTGGCGGCTCAGATGAGCACGGTGTTCCCATTACCATTAAAGCCAGAAACGAAGGGGTAAGCCCGCAGGTGATTGTGGATCGCTACCACGAACAAATCAAAAAATCTTTTGAAGATTTTGGCATTTCTTTCGATGTTTATTCCCGCACATCAGCCCCTATTCACCATGAAACAGCCGCAGCATTTTTTAAGAAATTAAATGAAGATGGCAAGTTCATTGAGAAAGCCAATGAGCAATATTTTGATGAGGAAAGCCAGCATTTTTTAGCTGACAGATATATTACCGGAACTTGCCCACATTGTGGTTTCGAAAAAGCTTATGGCGACCAATGCGAAAATTGTGGGACATCACTTAGTCCGCTGGAATTGATTAAACCTAAATCTGCCCTCAGCGGAAATGTACCCGTTTTAAAGAAAACCAACCATTGGTATTTGCCACTCGACCAATATGAAGACTGGTTAACCGAATGGATTATAGAAGGACATAAAAACGACTGGAAGCCCAATGTTTACGGGCAGGTAAAATCATGGGTCGATCAGGGCCTCAAGCCCCGTGCCGTGACCCGCGACCTTGATTGGGGTGTAAAAGTACCCGTTGAAGGTGGTGATGGAAAAGTGCTTTACGTTTGGTTTGATGCACCCATCGGATATATTTCCGCTGCCAAAGAGTGGTCTGAAAACACCGGAAGAGACTGGGAACCTTATTGGAAAGACGCGGAAACCAAACTGCTGCATTTTATTGGGAAAGACAATATCGTGTTTCATTGTATCATTTTCCCTGCTATGCTAAAAGCTGAAGGCTCATTTATTTTACCTGAAAATGTGCCTGCCAATGAGTTTCTAAATCTCGAAGGCGATAAAATTTCTACTTCCCGAAACTGGGCAGTCTGGCTGCACGAATACCTGGAAGATTTCCCTGAAAAACAAGATGTATTGCGCTACGTGCTCACTGCCAACGCTCCCGAAAGCAAAGACAACGATTTTACATGGAAAGATTTCCAGGCACGCAACAATAATGAACTATTGGCCATTTTTGGCAATTTTGTAAACCGCACTTTGGTACTCACCCAAAAATATTATAACGGGACAGTTCCGCCACTTGGGCAGCTTGATGAAGAAAACCAAAGGATATTGGATGAGATTGCAAAATATCCTGAAATAATCAGTAGTAGTTTGGACAGGTATCGCTTTCGCGAAGCCCTTTCTGAATTGATGAATCTGGCGCGTTTAGGCAATAAATTCATGACTGATAGCGAGCCCTGGAAACTCATCAAAACTGATCCGGAAAAAGTAAAAACTGTACTGAATATTTCTTTACAGATTGTTGCTAATTTGAGTGTGCTGTGCGAGCCATTTCTTCCTTATACTTCTGGGAAATTACAACGACTAATTAATCTGAAAGATTTGAAATGGAAGGATACCGGACGTATTGATTTACTGAAAGAAGGCGACCAACTAAATACACCCGAATTGCTTTTTGAACGTATCGAGGACAAAGCCGTTGAAGCGCAAATACAGAAACTGATGGACACGAAAATAGAAAATGAAGCGAATGCTGACGTATCAGTAAACCCAGCCAAAGAAACCATCGAATATGATGATTTCATGAAAATGGACATCCGCACCGGAACTATCCTTGAAGCCGAAAAAGTACCTAAAACCAAAAAACTCATCAAGTTAAAAGTTGATACAGGTATCGACCAGCGGACTGTTGTTTCGGGCATAGCCGAATACTACAAAGCAGAGGACATAATTGGCAAAAAAATAAGCGTCCTCGTAAACCTTGCCCCCCGCAAATTAAGGGGCATCGAATCGCAGGGCATGATTTTAATGGCCGAAGATACCGATGGCAAATTGTGCTTTGTTTCGCCAACAGAAGAAGTGAATAATGGAAGTGAGGTGAAGTAACAATAACCCGCTGAATGGTCTCTTGCTCTCAGCGGATTGAGGGGGTTTTTATCAAGAAAATATTACCTTTGCTACAAACCATCCCTTATTAATGCGAATCAAGAGTTAAGATTGGGTAAAAGCACATAGATATAAACAACGGAATGTCAATAACATATAATACGGTGATTAAATATTTAGCCTGAGAACCAGTATCTTAGATGTAGTATTCA
>QMPA01000264.1 GCA_003650365.1 Bacteroidota bacterium
AATTATTGATAGTTATTTTGTTGAAAAAAACACCAACCATTTTGTCCACATGAAGAGAACTCGCTAAAAAAACCAACCAATTTGTCCATTACGCCGAAATTCATGATTCATTAGAGTGTCTGTCCAGGACTAGCGCGCGGATTTTCCGCGTGCTTGATAATGTTAGATAGGTTTGATAGAAGCTCGCGAATATTCGCGCACCAGGAGGTCCAATTTATTTATCAATCATTTTGATGGTTAGTTGGTATAAAATACCGGCAGTGCCTATAAGTTTAGCAGATTCACCGTATGGCAGGCTGCAATGCCAGCTGTTTCGGTACGCAGGCGAGATGGTCCAAGACGGATAGGTACGAATCCATTTTGTTTGGCCAGTTCCACTTCATCCGGGCTAAAATCCCCTTCAGGACCTATAAGGATTAAAACATTCCTTCCCGGTGTGTATGCATTGGACAGCTCAAGTGTGACGTCCTTGTCAATGTAAGCAATGAATTTTTCACCATCAAATGCTTGTTCGATAAATCTCGAAAACTTGGTGGCTTCGTCCAATTGGGGATGAAACGATTTGAGTGACTGTTTCATGGCGGCTGTTAAAACACGATTCAGCCGTTCGGTTTTGACAACTTTTCGTTCGGAATGTGTGCAGATAACGGGTGTGATTCTGTCAATACCAATTTCGGTGGCTTTTTCCAGAAACCACTCAAAACGGCTTCCGTTTTTTGTGGGTGCAACAGCCATGTGTAGATAGAAAGATCTTTTATCGTTTCCGGGTCTTTCTTCAATTATTTCAAGTTCGCAGGTTTTGGGATTGGCATCGGTAATACGGCATTCAAAAAAAACACCTTTTCCATTGGTAAAAAAAACCGTATCCCCGGTTTTCATTCTGAGGACACGGATAATGTGTTTCGATTCTTCTTCAGGCAAAGTGTAAAACTGCCCGTTTATTTCTGCTGCGTAAAATAGGTTCATCAATACAAAATTACCTTTTTTTACTCAATGGCGCGCGCATTTTGCGCAAGACTAATATGCATGCGAAAAATTCGCGCGCTAGTGAATCAAATCATACCTAATACAAAATAACCTTTTTAGTCATTGTCTTTTCTTCCCCCTTAAGTTTTAGAAAATAAGCACCAGCTTTCCAATCAGAATTACGTTGGATTTCTATCGTCTTGCTGTTGGAAGTAATCTTTGTACGCCATACAATTTGTCCAAGATAATTCACCATTTCCAATTCGGTAAATTCGTTTTCAGCAGGCAAAGTAACTGTAAAGTTTCCATTTGTTGGGTTAGGGAAAACACCAAGCTCTTTATCTTTGGTAATTCCTTCATCCACACCCACATATTGGCTTATAGAAATATTGTCGATGAATAAAGGATTACCAATTGAGCTGTATGTTTCAAAGGCGATACGCACATCGGTTTGTCCGGCCCAGGGGCTTAAATCGATAGAAATACAAGAAGCTCCCCATCCATCTCCACACCAGTCTGTGGCTGTCTCCGGCCAAAAATCGTTTGTCTTTTCATGGGTGGCAAAATTGCCACTGCCATCTTCACCAATAGCAAAAACTCTTGTCCAGTTTTCACCACAATTAGCTGAAACATAAACAATCAGTGAGTCGGTAACTTCATCGTGTTTTTTGGCGTAAGCATGTCTGAACTCAAGTGCAGCACTGCTCATGGCTTCAAGGTTGTAGGGAGGCGAAATCAATCGGTCGCGTTGACCAATGGCAAAATATTCATTAAAATTGACTCCGGCAGCGTGGTTTCCCGGAACCAATCCGCCAACTTCAAACATCTCCCATGTTTTTTCACCATCAGGATTTTCAATCGTCCAGCCCTGGGCTTCAAAACCTGCTTCTTCAAAAGTTTCCCTGAAGTAGGGTGTATAACCACCGGGATGGATAAATTCAGTTTTAGTTAGTGTCGATGGACCATTCAGATTCCATGCAGTTAATGTAACGGTATAAGTTCCTCCGTCATCAAAAATTACTTGTGGGTTCTCGCTGTTTTTATCTGTACCATTTTCAAATGTAAATGTTGCGGGTTCAAACTCCCAGAGCCATTGAATGGGGCTGTATATTGTCTGGTCAGTAAAGGTAATGGTGTCGCTCAGGCAATCATAGTTTTTGTCAGCAATAAAATCAACTTCGGGTAAAATTGATGAACTAGAGTTGATGTAAGCTGTTTTTGTTATCGTGTCTGTTCCAAGGGCATTAGAAACAATCAGTTGTACGTCAAATTCACCTTCGCTACCGTACTGAATTCCCTGCGGGTTTTCTTCGGTTGAGGAAGCCGGTGTTCCACCATTAAAAGTCCATTCCCAGGTATTTGGAATGCCGGTTGTTTCATCAGTAAAATCAACAGTTTCACCTACGGGAATAATGGTTTTATTGGAAACGAATTCAGCATCTGGTTCAGATGCGAAGCTGAAAGAGGCTATCTGTGTTTTCCAACTCCAACTTCCATTTGAGTATTCAGTCGTAAACCAAAATGTTTGCCCATCACTGGGATCTACTGACATCATCGAGTAATCGCCCCAGCGGTTGACACCGGTTTGGGATTTGTTTCCTTCAAGAATACTTGTTTCCGGAATATCAAGTACTCCCAAGCCTTCAGGAGCACCGGCTGTTTGTCCTGCAAAGCGGATGGAAGGATAAGTTGTATTACTGGAAACCGAATAGCCAACAGCAATATCACCAAGGTCGTTCATGGCCACACTTGCCATCCAGCGGCTTTCGCCATCATCCGGCGCATAAGTTCCTTGCTGGTAAATGCTCCAGTCACCATCGGTTTTTCTTAATTCGTACCAGCGTACACCAGCGCGTCCACTGCCGGCATTTACGGTGTGGTTGGTTACCATCACTTCGTAATCGCCAAAATTCCTGTATTGTAATCTATACATTAGTCTTCCGGCCAGTGTTCCCAATGTTGTACCTGTTCCGGGCTGTCTAACATTGATGTTGTTGTCGTTGAAGGATTGTGTAGGTAAAGATTGGGTAAGACCGATTGTTGAATTGTCCACATTGTCCCAGTCAACAACCACTTCCCAAAGGCGTAATTTATTGCTTCCAAGATTCACACAGTAGTTGGGTGCTCCTTCAGGTGGGAGTGTAGCGCCATCAAAATCGGCAGGCAATAAACTTCCATAATTAGAGCCCAGGCTGAAAAATACCATAGTGGCATCATCTTCACCATTGATCATGGCATCGCGATCGACAATGGCAACACCGGCACCGGCCCAAAATTGTCCGTTGGTAAACTGATTGACAGTGAAATAATATCCGTCTGGCCAAATACCAAACTTGGGGTAGTCGGGCATTTTGTCGAACTCAAAAGCATAACGGTACCAGGCTCCGGTTGGGTCAGGAGTTGCAGAAATGGCAATTAGTTCGTAAAATTTATTGTTGGGGTTGCTAACGGCAAACTGACTGACCATCCAGCGGTCGGCCTGTTCATCGTATAAAACAATCGGGTCGCCATCGTTGGCATTGTCAAAAGGTTGTCCATCGTCAAATCCTTCCCAAATGGTTTGGCTGTCGGCGGGTCCCATCAGCATATTGCCTTCTTTATCCCAAATGGCAAACGACAGGTTAATCATTTGCATATAGTGGTTGGGGCCAACATCGCCATCGGTATCAGGAGGGGCTACGCCGCTGAGGTTGCCAACGCCAGGAAAGTTTTGCTCAACATTGGGTTCGCTTCCTGAATCCGTCATGCTGCTTTGTAAAACAGGATCGGGGCCAATCATTTCCGGTCGGTTCTTGAACTCATCAAGAAAACCATCGTGGTTTTTGATGAGGTTGTTTTTCCAGGAGCGTTCCCTAACGCCAGGTTGAATAGGTTCTACATCCCGCAATGGCTTCGAGATATCAAAATGAGTGGGTTTGATAATTTTTGCCGGATGCATGGTTTGCGACATTAAAGTCGAAAATGGCAAAATGACCAACAGCATCAGGGTAATAATGGCACGCGAAACATTCGCTCGCAAGTTGGTTAAGTATGATTTTTTCATGGAATGGAATTATTAATTGTAAAATTTTGGTTTCACTGGTTTTTGGTTCCGGTTAATTAAGCAGGAACTCAAAATGAGCCGCAAAAATAATGAATTAATGATAGTGTTTTGTTAAGGAAAGGGATTCCTTCATTCGTTCCTCACCCGGAATTGAACATTTATTTATAGCATCAGACCCGACGGGTTTTTTTCAACCCGGCGGGTCTAAAGATGAACTACAGCATTGTTGTAGAAGGGCACGCGAAACATTCGCGCGCGAGGTAGGGGGGCATTAATGTAGCAAGGGTACTTGAAAATTCGCATAAGCTTAGAGTCAGGGTTTGACTTTAAGTCAAACCCTGACTGACTACAAACTACAGTTTGCGAATATCATACAGTTTCTTGCCTCCGTAAACTGCACCAAAACCGAGCAGTATAAACAGGCCGCCTCCAATTGGTGCGTTACCACCCGGCTGATCGCCCGAACTGCCGTGCTCTCCGGGAGGGTTGGGAGGGCCAACCTGACTGATGGTAGTTAACGGAATACTGATGCTTATGATTAATGTAGCCAGGGCTATGTATTTTTTTATTGATTTCATTTGAATGTTTTTTTTGAATTTGAATTTTGTACCAATATTTCTATTTACCAACCGCTATTTGATCATTACTTTGGTGTTTACACTAAAGCTGTTTCCGGCAATTTGTACAATATAATAGCCCGGCGAAACGTGCACTACAATTTGTTGTTTGCTGTTGCCGCTGAGTTGTGTTTTATACACTTCCTGTCCGAACATATTGACAAGCTTTAACAGGCCTTTTTCATGATCGGGATTTGAGATAAACAGTGTTTTGCCAAAACTGTAGGCCGATACATTGCTGTGGTTTAT
>QMPA01000265.1 GCA_003650365.1 Bacteroidota bacterium
GGTGTAAATCAATAGGTTGCAAAACTATAAACAGATGAAAATACTTCCTCAAAACATCAAATAAACCGCACCACTTCCTCAAATGATTTCCTGATCTTTTGGTTTTTCTTTTCAAAACCATCATGCGGATAACCCAGTGGTGTGATGCAATAAATTACCTCATTTTCTTTCAGGCCAATGGCCTTTGCCAGTTTTTGGTAATCGTAAGCGATAATCCAGCAGGTGCCGACCCCTTCGTTTTCAGCAGCTAAAATCAGGTAGTCCATTGCGATGGCAAGGTCGGTTTCTATGGAGGTGTAATCATCGTAACCCCTGACCCACGATTTTGATTTGTCGCCAACAACGACTAAAATATGAGGTGCTTGTTTAAACCATTCCTTATGGTAGCATTGCCTTACTTCTTCCAGTTTTTCTTTGGAAGATGCCACTACAAAAGTCCAGGGTTGTCGGTTTGATGCTGAGGGTGCTAATCGTCCGGCTTCCAGAATTCGATTTAAAACAGATTCGTTAACAAGTTTATTGGGGTCGTAATCCCTGATACTTTCGCGGGTTTTGATCAGGTCGTAAAATTCCATGGCTATTTGTTTTTTACAAATGTATAAGAAAAAATAATCACGATATTGTTGTGTATTAAAATATATGACGTATGTTTGCGACATAAAACTCAAACTAATGATTAAGACAGAGCATTTTGATACAGATTTACAGGAACTGGCACAGTTTGGAAAAGTATTTTCGCACCCTGCACGATTGATGATTTTAAAATACCTGGCAGAGAAAAAAGTCTGTATTTCGGGTGATATTACTGAAGAAATCCCATTAAGCCGTACGACTGTTTCACAACACTTAAAAGAACTGAAAGCAGCAGGTTTAATACAGGGAACCATTGACGGGCTGAAGGTAAACTACTGTTTGAAACCGGAAAAAATCACGGAATTAAAAACCATCATCGATAAGTTTTTTAAAGAGATTGATTATTTTAACTGTTGTTGAATAGGAGTACTTAAAGTGCCTTAAGTTATAAGTACTTAGAGTTGTATTGATTAACATAAAATGAACTTCAAGTACTTTAGGCACTCCAAACTCTAGGCATTTTAGGCACTTGTAACTTTAGGCACTTTTTTAGAAAATATGAAAATACTAATTCTATGTACCGGCAATTCATGCCGTAGCCAAATGGCCGAAGGCTTCTTGCGTTCGTTTGACCCAAAACTGGAGGTCTTCTCGGGTGGTACTGAGCCTGCCGAAGTGGTTAATCCCAATGCCGTGTTTGTGATGCAGGAGATTGGTATCGACATCAGTAAAGGTGAACCCAATTCTGTAAATGACTTTTTGGATGAAGCTTTCGATTATGTGATTACTGTCTGCGATCACGCGAAAGAGGTTTGCCCGGTCTTTACAGGAAAAGTAAAGAATTATTTACACATTGGTTTTGACGATCCCGTTGATGCTGTGGGCACACTAGAAGAAGTTATTGCTGTGTACCGGCGGGTGAGGGATGAGATTAAAAGGGATTTTGAGGATTTCTATAAAATAATAGCCATGAATTCACGAATGAAAAAATAATTATTCGTGCATTAGTGGCGTCATAAAACCAATATAATGTCAGAAATAATCTACAAAGAAGAAAGTTACGAAATCATTGGAAAATGCTTTGAAGTTCATAATAATCTAGGACCGGGATTTCTTGAAATAGTTTATAAAGATGCACTGGAATATGAATTTCAGAAAGCAGGAATACCTTATTCCCGAGAGGAGAAATACGAAGTTAATTATAAAGATATTATTCTTCCACATCTATTCTATGCGGATTTCGTGGTGTTTGACAAGATTATTCTGGAGGTTAAAGGAGTTAGTGGAATAGTCGATGAACATATTGCACAAACTATTAATTATTTGAAAGTGTCAGGGAACAAATTGGGATTGCTTGTCAATTTTGGCGAACTCAAACTTACTTATAAACGATTGGTATTATAAACAAAATGGCCACGAATGCATGAACTAGAAACAAATTATTCGTGCATTCGTGGCATAAAAAAGTATTAAAATGAAAGAAAAAGAAATCAAAGAAATCGTAAAATCAAAGTACAACCTCATTGCTGAGGAAAGCAATACTGTTACATGCTGTTGCAAAGGGGACTCAGCAGCCTGGAACAAGGATTACACTATTTTTAGTGACAGTTATAAACAGTTAGAAGGTTATGCCGAAGCTGCTGATCTGGGCTTGGGTTGTGGCTTGCCCACCGAATTTGCCCAAATTTCAAAGGGCGATACTGTACTCGATTTGGGCTCAGGAGCAGGTAACGACTGCTTTGTTGCCCGTGCATTAGTGGGTGAAACCGGAAAAGTTATTGGAGTCGATTTTGCCGATAAAATGCTGGAAAAAGCAAGAGAGAATACAAAGGTACTCGGCTATAAAAATGTTGAGTTTTATAAAGGAGATATTGAACAACTTCCAATAAAAGATGCAGAAGTGGATGTGGTGGTCAGCAATTGTGTACTGAATTTGGTTCCGGATAAAAAGAAGGCTTTCAGCGAGATTTTTCGTGTGATCAAACCCGGCGGGCATTTTTCGGTTTCCGATATTGTGATTACTGGAACCTTGCCCGACAAACTTTTAAAAGAAGCAGAAATGTATGCCGGTTGTGTAGCCGGGGCTATTCCAAAAGCAGATTATTTGGGACTTATACACCAGCAAGGCTTTAAAGATATTGTAGTTCAAAAGGAAAAGGAAATCAGTATTCCGGACGAAATCTTGACGAAATACCTCAATCCTGAAGAATTGCAAGCTTATAGAAACAGCGAGATTGGGATATTTAGTATTACGGTTTTTGCTGCAAAATAATATGCCACGAATGCACAAATAAAAAAATAAATTATTCGTGCATTCGTGGCCATAGAAAAAAGAAAATGGAAAAACTATCCAATAGTATTACGGTTTGTTATGCAAAATAATATGCCACGAATGCACAAATAAAAAAATAAATTATTCGTGCATTCGTGGCCATAGAAAATGATAATGAAGAAACTCTCTTTCCTCGACCGTTACCTTACCCTCTGGATTTTCCTTGCTATGTTGATTGGAGTTGGCTCCGGTTTTCTGTTTCCCGACATCGCAGTTTTCTGGGAGCAATTTAGTGTGGGAACAACAAACATCCCAATAGCCATTGGTTTAATTATTATGATGTATCCGCCTTTGGCTAAAGTCAAATACGAAGAATTAGGTGATGTTTTCCGTAATTGGAAAGTGCTTTCTCTTTCCCTGTTTCAAAACTGGTTTATTGGTCCGTTGCTCATGTTTTTCCTGGCCATTGTTTTTTTACAGGATTACCCGCATTATATGACCGGACTGATTTTAATTGGCCTTGCCCGCTGCATTGCGATGGTGATTGTTTGGAACGAATTGGCCAAAGGAGACACTGAATATGCTGCCGGACTGGTTGCTTTCAACAGTATTTTCCAGGTATTGTTTTTCTCGGTTTATGCCTATATTTTCATCACAATTTTGCCCGGATGGTTCGGTTTAGAATCTTACGAAGTAAACATTACAATGGCAGAAATTGCCAAAAGTGTATTAATTTATCTTGGTATTCCTTTCTTTGCGGGGATGATTACCCGATTTGTACTCATCAGACTGAAAAACAAAACGTGGTATGAAACCAAATTCATCCCAAAAATAAGCCCGCTGACACTGGTCGCTTTGTTGTTCACCATTTTCGTGATGTTTTCACTAAAGGGCGAGGTCATTGTTCAGTTGCCATTGGATGTGGTACGTATTGCCATTCCGCTTGTGATTTATTTTGTATTTATGTTCTTGGTGTCCTTTTTTATGGCCCGCAAGATTGGCGCCGATTATTCCAAAACAGCTTCCATTGCATTTACTGCTGCAAGCAATAATTTTGAATTGGCCATTGCTGTTGCTATTGCTATTTTCGGGATAAATTCCGGCGAAGCTTTTGCCGCTGTTATTGGTCCTTTGGTAGAAGTTCCGGTATTAATTGCGTTGGTAAATGTGTCGTTGCGGTTTCAGAAGAAGTATTTCAAAAAAGAGGAGAAATTAGCTTAACAATAGGAGATAGTTGGATTTGTTCCTCCCAAATTTTCGTTTATTTCTGAGGCGCCATGTGACAGCATGCGCGTTGGCGTGCCACGAGAATCTGTGTGATTTGAAACGGCTTTTTGTGATTAGATTAATTTGACATAAATCTGAAGGCATTCCTCCGGGAAGAATTACACATTGCCTATAACCTTACTCCTCAACCACTTTCCCATCATCATCAATGGGTTTGTAGCCATTAGATTTCAATGTTCTATGAACCATCTTTCCTTCTTTGGTATATTGAACATTAAATCCTCCTTTATACTCATTATCAAGAAAAACTTCATAACCATTCATTTCGGGATTTTCAAAACGGGCAGAGATAACGATTTTATAGCTGGCGTATTCTTCTTCTATACTTTTCAATACAGCTTCAGGAAGCGCTGAAATGTCAACTTTAGTTTTGGTTTGTATCCAGTTTCCTTTGTAATCGTACCAACTTGAGTGCAATGTGTCATCCGATTGGTACAACACTTTCCACACCCTCAACTTATAATCGCCATCATAGTTCCAATTTGCATCTATGGCCTCAGGATTTTGGTTTTTAAAGGCTTTTTTTACTTTCGATGGAACAGCCTGGGAAAAAATGTTGCTTGTAAAAAGTACGGCAATAAACAGGAGAGCTATCTTTTTCATGAAACGGTATTTTATTCGAGGCCAAAAATAATGCATTTTAATAAGCTTTGATCAGGAAAATTCCGACTTTTGCTTTTTCTGATAAGCTTGACTGATGACATCA
>QMPA01000266.1 GCA_003650365.1 Bacteroidota bacterium
TCCATCACTTCAGCATCTTCTTGTGCCGCATGTACACAAAATAGTTTTGAATCAAATGGTTTGATAAAAGAAACCAACCGGCGTAAAGCAGTGAAATCTGTTTGATCAAAATCGGTAGCGTACAAAACACGTTTCGGTAATGTTGCCCAATGACCATCATAATCATGTGGAACAGCAAGAATTGGGAATAGTGATTTTTCAATCAGTTGTGCTGTAACACTTCCAAACGAGCGTATTCCTTCTAAATCACTGCCCCTAGTTCCCATTACAATTAAACCTGGCTGGTATTCATTGGCCTGGGCCAGGATAGAATTGACGGCATTGCCTTTGTTCATGTCCCAGGAAATTTTAACTCCTGAAAGCTTGTCTTTTTTAATTTTATCGTTGAGCTGTTCAGCTATTGCCTCCAGACTTTTTTCTGTTTCTTCTTCTATTTCCCGAATAATTTTATCCAGATTTAACTGGTAGGTATACGATTCCAAATACGATTGCGGATTACCCATCGGGTCGAGGTATGCGTTAACCAGCTTAATATTTGCCTTTAATTTTGCAGCGAGTTGCAAAGCATAATAAGCTGCATTTTCAGAATGGGGTGTAAAATCAACAGGAACAAGAATACGCCGGATACTGCGCATATGTTCAACGGCTTTTTGCTTTTGTTTTCCGTACGATCCTTTAAAATCAGCATAAATACGAATGGCCTGTTCGGCATCATCTTCCTGAATATTTACCTTTACCCCACCAGGAGATTCCTTAATTCGGTTGATGTTGGTCATAAAACATTCAATACCGTTTCGTTCAAGCATCGCGCTTAATAATTGTGCCCTCATATAGGTGAGGGTAGCCAGGGTTACAATCTTTTCAGACATGGTGTTAAGTGTTAAAATTGACATTGTAAATATATGACAAAATAGGGCAGAATGCAAATTTGATTTGTAAAATCACAAAAAGCAATGAACTAAGCAGGAACATTTGTTAGTTTTGCACGCTCATATTTAATTGAACATGAACAATAAAGGAAAGAAAAGAAATACCGGAAGTCAGAAACCGGACAGGAAAGAATTTTCCAGAAAACCAAAGAAATTTGGATTTTCTAAGAAACGGACGCCTTCAAAGCAGCCACAATCTGATAATTTGATTCGGATTAACAAATATCTTGCTGATGCAGGTGTTTGTTCCCGGCGTGAAGCAGACAGGCTAATTGAGAGTGGTGTTGTAAAAGTTAATGGGGAAGTTATTACCCAATTGGGAACCAAAATTTCGCCAAGCGATAAGGTTCAATACGGTGGACAAACGTTGAAAAGGGAAAAGCTCCAGTATCTTTTACTGAACAAACCCAAAGGTTTTATTACCACCGTGGACGATCCGCAAAACCGTAGAACGGTAATGACTTTGGTAGAAAATGCCTGTAAAGAAAGGATCTATCCGGTGGGAAGGCTCGATAGGAACACCCTTGGACTGTTGTTGTTTACCAATGATGGGGAAATGACGAAAAAGTTGACCCATCCAAAGTTTGGTGTCAAAAAAATATACCATGTCTTTCTTGACAAGAATTTAAAAAAGGAAGACCTTGATAAAATTGCCGGAGGAATACAATTGGAAGACGGTTTTATTAAACCCGATTCCATTGCTTATGCAACACGCGAAAACGACAAAAAGCAAATTGGAATGGAATTGCATTCGGGAAGAAACCGGATTGTCCGGCGTGTTTTCGAAAGCCTGGGCTATAATGTCATCAAGCTCGACCGGGTATTTTTTGCAGGTCTCACCAAAAAAGACCTTCCACGCGGGAAATGGCGGATGCTCAAAGAAGAAGAGATTAATCTGTTGAAAAGGTTAGCGTGAGGAAAACGTATTCAGTCCACAATCTATCCTGGCGCGCGAATTTTCGCGTGCTTTTATCAATTTAGGGCACGCGAAAATTCGCGCGCCAGTAAGTTGGGAGTTAGCAGAAAAAACTGACAACTCCCAACTGACAACTCCCAACTGACAACTCCCAACTAAACTTACCCCGCTTTCAACTCATCAGCACCCGGAAGCATTCCTTCCAATTGACTGGGATCGTGAATTAATACCGGAATATGCTGTGGGCAAATAAAATAATTGTGACCTTTATAATCAACCTGTACCAGTGGTACTGCATTTTCATCTTGTTTGCAGAATAAGCAAACTTTTTCCTTACGTTCTTCCATGATTTTTTCGTGTTTTAAATTAAGCGTGCAAATATCTAAAAAAATAGATAGTTAGATGTTTTCTTTTTTGAGCTGACTATTGACTGGCGCGCGAATTTTTCGCGTACCTAATAGTTTCACAAAATCACGCGAAAAATTCGCGCGCTGGTGACAGATTAAGAGGGGGGGGCTAAAACAACACCTCCACCACATCCAACACTTTCCCCACTGGAATAAGCTCAATTTTTAGTTTCTTCAAATCAAGGCCCTTTAAATTGAATTTGGAAATGATGATTTTTTCGAAGCCTAATTTCTCAGCTTCTGAAATTCGACTTTCGATCCTTGAAACCGCCCGGATTTCTCCCGACAATCCAACTTCTCCGGCAAAACAAATATTGTTGCTGATGGGAAGGTCTTCTGCCGAGGAAAGTACAGCAGCTACAACAGCCAAATCAATGGCAGGGTCGTCAACACGCAGTCCACCGGCAATGTTTAAAAATACATCTTTGGCACTGATTCTGACTCCACTTCGTTTTTCAAGAACAGCAAGCAACATATTCATTCGTCGTAAATCAAAACCCGTTGACGAACGTTGGGGAGTACCGTAAGCTGCCGGACTGACCAATGCCTGGGTTTCAATCAGCATAGGACGCTGCCCTTCGATGGTAGCGGCAATGGCCACGCCACTCACCTCTTCATCCCTTTGGGACAATAGTATTTCGCTCGGATTGCTCACCTCACGCAAACCACTCGATTGCATTTCAAAAATCCCCAATTCAGAAGTGGAACCAAAACGGTTTTTTGCACAGCGAAGAATACGGAATCCATGGTGGCGGTCGCCTTCAAATTGCAAAACCGTGTCCACCATATGCTCCAATACTTTGGGTCCGGCAAGGTTACCATCTTTGGTAATATGCCCGATGAGTACAACAGGTACTTGTGTTGTTTTGGCAAATCGATGCAGTTCAGCAGCCGTTTCCCGAATCTGGGAAATACTTCCTGCCGAAGATTCCAAAGTATCTGTATGCAGGGTTTGGATAGAATCGATAACGATTAAATCGGGTTTTACTTGTTGAATATGCCTGAAAATTTCCCTTGAAAATGTTTCGTTTAAAATGTAACATTCCGCATTGTTCAATCCCAGCCGGTCGGCACGCATCTTGATTTGCTGGTTGCTTTCTTCACCCGAAACATAAAGAATGCGGCAGTTGTCCATATTTAAGGCCACTTGCAACATCAAAGTCGACTTTCCAATTCCGGGTTCTCCACCAATCAATACAATGGAGCCGGCTACCATGCCACCACCCAGCACACGGTTCAACTCATCACTTTGGGTATCTAGTCTGTTTTCTTTTTTAGAACTGATATTTTGAACAGCCACAGGCCTGGCGGATTTTTCAGGTTTTTGATAACCACCTTTTTTATCGTCTTTTCTACTGACGACTTCTTCCTGGTAGGTATTCCATTCGCCGCAGGCAGGGCATTTTCCTAACCATTTGCTGGATTGGTTGCCACAATTTTGACAGAAATAGGTTGTTTGTGTTTTGGCCATTTATAGTTTCAAATTGAATGAATTGCGAAATGAAATATTGTTCTTCAAAATTACTAAATTTGAGCAGCCAAACTTCCAATCAAAATGAGGTTTTCACTTATTCTCGTACTTAGTCTCTTTTTATTCCAATGGGGGAATGCCCAGTCGGTTATCGACAGCCTTGAACTCAGATTAGAATTCGAGCAAAAGCCTTCAGAAAAAATAAAATTACTAAAATCATTATCGCTTAAATTGAGGTTTCAGGATATTAAGAAATCCATAAGCTATGCACAGGAAGCACTTCAAATTGCCACCGAAATTGATGATAAACTTTCAATTATTAATTCGAAGCTTTTGCTTAGCGACTTATTCTGGACAAAAACTGATTATAAGCAAGCCATAAATTTTGCCAATGAAGCTGAGGAATTATCAGAAAAAAACGACGACCAAAAAAGTCTCGCCAGAGCCTATATCATGATGGGGGTTATAAATGCCCGAATTACCGATTACGATAAAGCTTCGGAATACTTTTTTAAAAGCCTTAAAATATTTCAGGATATTGATGAGCGAAAATATGAGGGGGTTGCTTTAAACAATATTGGTGGCGTTTTTTTAAAGCAGAAAAAATATGATAAAGCCACTGAATATTTATCCAAGGCACTGGAAATAGCCATTGAACTAGATGACCTGGAAAGCCGGAAGAATAATTTAACAAACCTGGCTACTGTGCTTTCGGGTATGGGAAAATATGAACAAGCCAGAAAGCTCATGGAGAAAGCCTTTCGCCTGCAAAAAGATGATGAAACAAGTACATGGTATGGCTTAAATTGTTTAAACCTGGCCATTGTAAACCGGAAACTTAAAAATTATGATACTGCCTTAGTTTTATTCCAAAAAGCACTTCGTGTTTTCGTTAATTTAGAAGATGAAAATTATGTGGCAAGTATTTATAATAGCCTGGCAGAATACTATTATGAAACCGGAGACTATGAAGAAAGTATTTCGTTCGCCACCAAGGCAATGGAGGAAGGCCGAAAATACGGATTTCAAAGGGAAATTATGGAAGCTGCCGAAAATCTTCACAAAAACTACATCAAACTAAACAAA
>QMPA01000267.1 GCA_003650365.1 Bacteroidota bacterium
GAAGACTGCCAACTGAAGACTGTCATCTTCTTGATAATTTTTTTAGTCGTCTGACCACTGTTTTTGATCCGGCTTATTAGTGGTCGGACGACTGCGACTGCCAACTGAAGACTGCCAACTGAAGACTGTCATCTTCTTGATAATTTTTTTAGTCGTCTGACCACTGTTTTTGATCCGGCTTATTAGTGGTCGGACGACTGCGACTGCCAACTGCCAACTAAATCACGACCTTCCTTCTTCTTTCAAAACAGAAGTATAATGCTTCAGACTGCGTAAAATCAGGGCAATAAGAAGTATCGCAATGAGTGCATAATGCCAGGTGGTTTCCAGTTTATAACCTCCTGTTGTGAAATAGATGCGCAAGTCATCAATAAAAACAAATCCAACAACAGTGGCCAGTAAACCAGAGTATTCGCGGCGCAAGACACTTACAAATGAAAAAGGAATAACATTTTTTTTATACTTCCTGAAACAGGGGATGAAAGCCGGCGTTACATTTGCCCAGTTCATGTAAGCGTCTCCGAATTTACGTTCCAGAAAACGTTCTTCAGCAAACATAATACGCTCGTAATAAAGCCAAAAAGCCAAAGTGATAATAGTTACAAAGGCAAAGTTATAGGTGAACAGAACGATGCCAATCCACATGAAATAATTACCCAAATACAAAGGATGCCGAACCATTGAATAAATTCCGCTTGTATTTAATGATTCTGCTACCTGCCCTTCTTTGGTGTTGCGGCCCGAAGTCCCTTTGGGTGTTGTGCCAATTGCGATAGCCCGAATCAGAAACCCCAATATACTTATGGACACAGCGATATCGATGATTATCCCCTTCGTTTGTCCTGACAAGAAATTAGTATCTGTGAAATAAACTACCGGAATAGCAACGAGAAATAAAACAATAGGAATTTCTCCTCGGTGCTTAAACAGGAAATTTCCTTCTTTTTCAAATGCGTTGACCAATGCCATAATTGTGGGTTTTGAATGATGGACAAAGATAGAAAATTAAAGAAGTACTTGAAGTGCCTAAAGTTTGGAGTACTTAAAGTTAGAAGTGATTAGATATGTTTCAAAATCTCAGCCACTCTAAAGGAGTTGGCATAAATAGTCCATGAATAAGGAACACTGCCACCGGTGGGCATAAAGCTGGCATCGGTAATGTAGAGGTTGTCGACTTCGTGGGCGCGACAGTTTTTGTCCAGTACCGATGTTTTTGGGTCGTTGCCAAAGCGGCAGCCGCCGGCCATTAAATTTGAAGGGGGTGAACCGCTGATACCAATCTGTATGTTTTGCCCGCCCATTTGTTTCAGAACTGTCGCCGCTTTATCGGCCAAAAAATTTCCCACTTTTAAATCATGGGGGTGGTAGCCTAAGCGAATACGGGCAACGGGATCATTCCACTTGTCGGTTACCTTATTGTCGAGGCTAACAAAACAATTGTCGGTAGGCAACCAATCGTTAAAAACTTCGAAGTTGAGTTTTCGTTGTTTCGTAAAATAATTAAAGATATTTTCTTTGAGTTCTGATCCGTAAACCAGGCGGTCGCCATCCCATTTTCTCCGAAGAGCTTTTCCCATGGCATTGGCATGTTCAAACAGAAAATCGACAGTCCCCCCTTTTGCCGTCCCTCCAAATTCTTCATCCTGAATTTCGTACCAATGCTGGATTGATCGATTCACAAAAACGCCAGGAGCGGCAAGTTGAATGGCTTCTTCTTTTGAAAACTGATCGTAAAAAAACTGAGCAGAGCCACTGCCACCTCCTGAAAAAATAAGATTCTTTCCCACTTGTCCATTGTTATTGGCCAATCCGTTGGGGAATTGCTTTCCCTTGCTCATCAGTAATAAGCGTGATGTTTCGACAGCTTGGGCTGCGACTACAAATCGTTTGGCTTCAATGCTTTGTTTCTGCTTGTTTTCATCGTAATACCAAGCCTTTACTATTTTGTAATTATCAGATGTTTCCAAATGAAAAACCTTGGCATTGGGAATGACAGTGCAATTTCCACTTGCAATTGCTCCTGGCAAAAGTGCAGCCCGTGAACTGCCTTTAGCATCAGTAGCACAGCCGTAACTGCCACAGAAATTAGAGTACGAACAACTGCTCCGTTTGGGAACAGGTTTTGAAAGAATAGCACGGGGAACAGGTTTTGCCATAAATCCTAATTCACCACAGGCCTTGTCAATCTTACTCGATATGATATTTTCTGCTAATGGAGGAAATGGAAAATTCTGTGTCGAACGTGGTTCTAATGACGAATGTTGTGTAACTTTTCCCGAAACCCCTATAAGCGATTCCACTTTAGTAAACCAGGCTTCCATTTCCTCGTAAGTAATCGGCCAGTCAACAATATTGGCGCCTTTTATTTCGCCATAGGCAGAAAGCAAACGAAAATCATTGGGTTTCATTCGGTGAAAATAACCGCTCATAAAATTGGATGAACCGCCGACAACATTGCCATTCCAAAAGTCTCTGCCAGATTCGTAGGTTGGAATGCCTTCCCATTCACCAGCATCGTTTTGGCTCTCTAAAACCTGAGGTTCGTCGAGTAAACTGGGCGTATAAACGCTTCTTCGCGTAGCGACAATTTCATCTTTGGCAAAATCTTTGGTCTTGAACCATGGGCCTTTTTCGAGAATGACTACTGAATAGCCAGCCCTTGAAAGTTCGTAAGCAACAGGTCCTCCACCGGCGCCGCTACCTATTATGCAAATATCGTAAGTCGGTTTTTTACTCATCTGGTTTCTACTGTTTTGGTATGACATTTCCAATATTCGTTTGTTTCTTGGTAAAAAATAACAAATAGCAATTATCAAATATCAAATAAAACACAAAAGCCAATATCAAAATCTCAAATTGTTTGATTTGTGAGAGGGCTCGGTTTGACGTTTGAATATTTACCAATTTGGAGTTTATTTGTATTTTGTTTTTTGATTTTTGTTATTTCCGGCTTACTGTTTTAAGAATATTCCCATAAAGCAATTCGTTTGTCGGACGCGGATTTCCCGGATAATGATTGAGCCATTTCCATCCATCTTCATTCACGTTTCCGCCATATTGGGGGTCGGCAATCAGGGCTTCAAAAATATAGGTCAGGATGATGGATAGCCAACTTGCCCCCCAGGCTTCTTTGGTAATAAATGCAAGCAATGCTTTTTTTTCTTCGGCATTCAATTCAGTAAATGCTTTTCCATATTCTTCGTCTGCTGTTTCCTCCACCCAGCCAATTCCATCGATAATGTATTTGGTGTCTGCCGGGTCTTTTCGGGGGTCGGAAAGTACCCAAAGGAGATAGTCATCAGCGTTTAATTTAGAGGCTCCCGGGCCATTTCCGTCATTCGGAAAAAGTTGTTGCTGCACATCACGGACAATTTCCATTTGGTCTTTGTTGAGTAAATCAGCTTTTGTTTTGTAGGGACTTGAAACAGGGGAGGATTTAAAAGCTGCAAAAGTCGGTAGTTGTGTAAGAAGACCGGCAGCCAGTATGCTCTTTACGAAAATCCTTCGCTGTATTTTATTTCCACCATTAACGCGCGAATTTTCCGCGTGCTCCATATTTGAGGCACGCGAAGATTCGCGCGCCAGTGATATTGGTGTTAGACCCGCCGGGTTTTTATCAACCCGTCGGGTCGCGAAGCTCAGGCGGGTTGGGCTTCCAGCAACTGGCTGATGATTTCTATTATCCATGGAATTGACAAAGCTAATATAATGCGGTTCATATTTATTGCTTTGGCTTTGACGGTGAAATGTGGTAGAACTTACAATCTTCTCCTAGCGCGCGGATTTTCCGCGTGCTTGATATGTCTCGTCCTGAATTTAGTTTACACTTTTTAGTTCTTAATCCTGTCTCAGGATTTACACTTTATTTTTAATCCTATTTCAGGACAAGACAATAATATGTTGCTTGGGTTTATTGGTGCACGCGAAACATTCGCGCGCCAGTTTTATTAAGCACGCGAAACATTCGCGCGCCAGTTAGTCCAATATTTCCAAATCAATCAATCCTTTACCACCTGAATAATCAATTGCTGACGAATAAACATAATCTTCAGGATTATAAACAATACCGGCAGTAACCGGATTGATGTGTAAATAATTTAGCTTCTGTTCCATTATGAAGTTTGAATCAAGTTCTATCGGGTGGTTTCCATCTTGCCAGACTTTGAAATAATCGGCACGTTTTATTTTTTTGGCAGCTTTGCTGAATAGTTCCAGTATCCATTTGTTCCTTCTTCCACTAGCGCGCGGATTTTCCGCGTGCTGAGAGCTTGTGGCACGCGAAAATTCGCGCGCTAATGTTGGGCCTGTACTAGCGCGCGGATTTTCCGCGTGCAAACTATTCCCCTGCAACTCCTTAATCAATTCAATCGAAGTAAACCTTTTAAAATCCCGCATGATTTCAGAAAGCAGTGGTTTGGAGTTTCTGCTAATAATTAAATGAATGTGATTGGACATAATTACCCACGCATGAATAACGAGCCCCTTGTTTTGCTGACAGTATTTTAACGAATCGACAACAATGTTACAGTAAACAGATTTTGTAAAAATATCAACCCAGTCAGTAATGGTTGAAGTAACAAAATATACACCATCGGGATTGTGAAATTTGTATTTTTCTGACATTAGACAAAGGTATGAATAAAACGATGGTATTTGGAGATTGACAAATTGTTGCACGCGAAATGTTCGGTTTAATTATTGCACGCGAAAATTCGCGCGCTAGGGGGGGGTAGTCGAAGCACGCGAAACATTCGCGCGCTAGGGGTGATTGTAA
>QMPA01000268.1 GCA_003650365.1 Bacteroidota bacterium
ATTAAATTTTTAAACATTGATTTGGTTTTTGTAAAGGGCAAAACTACAAATTTTGAATGAGAGCGATTTGTGTATTAATCATCAGCTCTTGTTATTGGAAATCTTTTCCTGCCTCCATCATCACATTATAAAAAGACCTGGCCCAATAGTTTCGTAATCCGAAGCCGCCGGGTTTACCTAAATACCTCTCGGAACTAATTACTTTTTTGCTCTTAATATCAAAAAAAGTAACCCAATAAGCACCTTTTATATTAGGCTTACTCAGACTTTCTACAATAAAAACGAGGCCAAATCCACTGTCTTCGCCTTCAAGATTGTAAGTGTTTACAATTTCCTGAATATTGACATATTCAAGATGGGAAGACAGAAAATCATCATCAGTAATTCGGTCTTTGAGTCTGATTTTTTCATTTCTCATTTCTATCATTTCAATGTGCATTGTCACATCGGTATTAAAAAACCGGTTCAAATTGTATTTATCACTTTCATTGATGATCAGATCATTCCAGTCACTAAATCTGGATTTTAATGCATAAGGATCCGGGAAATCTACTGTTGAAATAAAGTAGGCATGGGTATAATCCAATCCGTACCAACTGATTGTTTCGGCATTGTAAATATCATCTGCTGTTTGCGATTGAAGAAATGAAAATGACATGATTGTCAAGGCTGTAAGCAAAAATACTTTTCTCATATTCGTATGTTATAATGATTTTCTTTTATCGACAAAAGTAATGGGTTTCCTGCTTGACTCAGGCATTTGTTGCTTCAAAATTTCTTCCTTTGAAAAGAACTGAATTTCGGGTGCTACCCTCAGTTTTGCCCTGAAATGGTCCTTGATGGTTTTTTCCAATTGTTCGTCAACACTTTTGCAACCGACTTTGATTAAAATATCGTCTGTTCCAATATAGTTGGTACTTACTTCGATGATGTAATTGTCAACAGATTCAATTCCGTTCAGTACATCATAAATGGCCGGTGGATAAAGAGTTGTTCCTTTGAATTTTATCATCTGCTGTTTACGACCGATAACGGGTCCCAACCGCATGGTATTTCTTCCACAACTGCATGGCTCGTTGTGATGAAAACAAATGTCGCCAGTTTTGAAACGCAGCAGTGGCATGCCTTCTACACCAAGAGTTGTGATTGTTACTTCACCGGCTTCATCATCTGCTACCGGCTGATTATTCTCATCCAAAAATTCAACAATAATCATTTCGGGATGGTGGTGTCCGCCATGGCCTACTTCACATTCGGTAAATGCTGTCCCCATTTCGGTGGAAGCATAGGTTGAATAAAGTTTGATGTCCCAATTGTCTGTAATTTTTTTTCCCAAGGCATTCAGGCTGAAATCAGGATTGCGGATGGGTTCTCCAATACACACTGCTTTTTTTATGCTGGAGTTTTTATAATCAATGTCATTTTTTTTTGCGTAGTCAATTAGTTTTGGAAGGAAGGAAGGTACTGTAATCAGGCCGGTTGGAGAGAACTTTTTAATGGATTCAAACTGTAGTTCCTGCAATCCCGGTCCCAGCCGGATGATGCCTGCCCCTAATTTCCGTAAGCCCAAAAAGTAAGCCATTCCAGCCATGAAACGTTTATCGAGCGTTACCATCAATTGAAAAATATCGTCAGATGTTGTATTGGCACAGGAGAAAGAAATATATTCGTTATAAGCCAATCGGTCGAGGTCTTTGTCAGTCATGGCAAAGGTTAGGGGTTCACCCATTGTTCCCGATGTAGTCACAAAATCAACAATCTTATTTTTGGGAACACATAAAAAATCATCGGTATATTTTTGAAGATCATCTTTTGTTGTCACCGGTATTTTCACCAGATCTTCGATGGTTTTTATTGCTGAAATATTGATGATGTTTTCTTTAAATCTCCGGGCATAAAAAACGGAATGTTCCTGAAGATATTTCAGTAATCCGGAAAGTTGTTTTTCCTGATGGCTATTAATTTCGTCCGGTGATTTCTTTTCTATTTCGGGGATAAACATGGTTCTTGTTACATTTAATCATTCAGTCGTTGAATCTACTCTCGGTCTATCATCAACTTAAAAAGCCACAAAGGCTCTAAGCCACCAAGAGTCACAAAGAAAAGAAACAGCGAGTATTAGTCTTCGTATTTTCTTTTCGGATTATTGATTTTTATTGGGTCTTGTCTGGTATCAAAAATATCTGTAATTAACATTCCTTCATCAACTTTGCGGTAAACAATTTTGCAATTTCCACGCACTAATCACCTATGACCTTGCTCCATTTTTATCAGTGAGGATTCAATCTGACCTGAATTAGGATGTGTAATTAACTGTTTGGTTGAATCGAATATTTGTGCTATAATCTTTTGCGCAACAAGTTCTCCGGCTACATCTTTGTAGTATCTAAAAATATCTTTCAATATTCGCGAGGCGAAATCTGACCAAATAATGTTCATTGGATCACCAATCATTTGATTCATTCTCCAATTGTTCCTGTGTCTTGAAATTCCCGGCAAAGTAATCGACATTAGATTCTTCCGCTCTTTGAATCAAATCTTCCTGCGCGAATGGTTTTAATGTTTGACCACTCATTTTTAAAAATTTACGAATAGAATCTTCAATTGTTTTAAAAACTTTCTCGTCTTGTAGCCCGATTAAATATGCAATCAGATTTAGTTTTCTGGTTTGTAAGTCCATGATTATTCATATTTATCACAAAAATAATACATATTAACGATTTCAAGTTTAAGTACTATTTTACTCTTTCTTTGTCTTTTTAAGAGATTGATCCGTAAACTCAATCCCCTCATCCTTACAAATAATCTGTGCCAGATGATTACCCATCATTACTACATTATTCAAACCACCACTTGTGCCTGCCCATTGTCCTGTCATGTAAAAATTATTAAGTCCTTTGATATTCCAGGTAGTGGGTTTGCCGAAGGTTTTTTTTGTGGCTTTCCAACTAATCTGCCCACCCGTCCAGTTATTTGTAAAACGAATATAAGTTGCAGGGGTAGCAACATCTGTCATTTCAACATTGGCTTTGATGTTGCCGAATTTTTCATCCAGCGTAGCAATTATAGCATCTGCAATCCGTTGCTTTTCTTCACGATATTTTGGCCTGTCATTTTTTCGCAAGTCAACCCAATATTCCCAATCTTTTGCTTCGGGCATTAGCACAATAAGCGATTTCCCTTTGGGTGCCGAAGAAGGATCGGCACAATAATGGGTAAGTTCAAGATGATCCATAGTCGTCATCTTATCGATATAAATGGGTTTGTTGATGTGAAAGTAGATTTTTCGTGGCTCATTGGAAAAATCCCTGTTTAATCCGATGGCAACATAAAGCGTTTTATTGATGGTCTCGAAGGTGTCAGACTCATAACGCTCGATGATGTTCTTGTCTTTGTATTTGCCGGCGAGTAAATCGTAAATACCAGCTCGTCCGTCCGCAGCATTAATGACAATATCACAAGAATGAATATCCCCGCTTTCTAGCTCAACACCCTTTGCAGCATCATTTTCAGTAATTATTTTTTTAACCTTTGACTTATAATGAATCCGGCCACCAAGTTCATAATAGCTCTGCTCCATCATGCTGCTAATCAAACCAGCACCACCTTGAGGATAGCCGGTGTCTTTTTTGTTGCGCCATATCAAAGGCATTATCGCGTAAAATAGGGGTAAATGACCAACGAATGCTGTTTCGATGGCATACCTTAGTGTTGGATTTTTTAGCCGGCTGGCAAATTCATGACTTGTAATGCGGAGATATTTGCGCATACTCCTCAAATAAGGAAACATGGTATAAGCTACTTTAAGCTTGTCGGTTACAGACATTAATTCGTAAGGTTTTTCGATTGGGAACCGAGCCTTATTGAACTTACGAATAAGACTGATGAGTATTTTAATCTGCTTCGTATCTTCAGGTGCTTTGCTTAGAAATTCTTGTTCCAGTTTATTGATGTCACTGTAAAAAATAATCCGTTTACCGTCCTTGTCATCAACAACAGAATGGCTGTCGAAAAAAACAAAGTCAATAGATTTCATATCGATGAGTTTGTCCCAAAAAGGATAATAAACCTCATCAGGAGAAAGCCCTCCCATAAAATGGATACAGCCATCAATATTAAAGTTTTTCCTTTTCCAGGAAGTACACAATCCGCCAGGTTTGTTGTAGGACTCGAATATTTCTGTTTCAAAACCATTCATCTGCAAATAACTTCCAACAGACAATCCAGCAAGGCCTGCACCTATAACAATGACTTTCTTATTTCTCTTATTGTTCAATTCTCTTTCCTCTCCTTTATCTCGTTCAAACGCTCATTAACAATTCTTCTTAATAGCAGGTTTTCAAACTCTTTCGTTAAAGAAATATTGTAAAATACTTCGGCTTTTTCATATTCCTGCAGGCCGTAATAATAATCTCCTGCAAGCATATATCCCTGAAAATAATCGGCATTGAGCGATGTTAGCTGTTTGATAAATTCATCTTCCTGCCTCAGTCGTGAGCCTTCTTTAATGGTCTTGGCTATTTTTATTCTAAGTGCTTTGTATTTATTGAATTGCATATAGGCCGGACTATACAGAAAGGGGTCGTTTGCAATAACCAAAGTGGTATCACAAATCTGGCGTGAAGCTGTTAAATTTGGGAAATTACTGAATACAGAATCCAAATTATAGGCCACATATTTACCCAGTTGATAAGGTGCTACCGAAACCCAAACTTCCCGTTTTAGGGGAAGAAAAATAACGCTGTGGTGGGAAATCATTTG
>QMPA01000269.1 GCA_003650365.1 Bacteroidota bacterium
CCGATGACTTTAACCGGCTATGGCGTATGCGCTATTGTTGGCAACTGGGCGTTCTCTTTTCTTTTTTGATCGGGTGGGGGCTGGCAAAGCTCTTTGGCAAGTTTTGGCTTTTTTGGCGGTTGGTTTTTGAGCGACTTGGCAATGTGCTTGCCTGCAAAGGGTTGGCATTTTTAGTCAAAGCCTAAATTAGTATTTCTGTTTTTTTCCGAATCAATTGAATTCCCTTTGAAATCTGGTATTTTACGAAAGAATCCTTTTTGCTTTTTCAAACCCTACCTTACCAAAACAACCATTCCCTCAAGAGTTTTTGTTTTGCCGGGCTGGCTGATTTCTTCATAAACAATACGATAAATGTAAACACCATTTGGGCTTGGATTGCTCTGGTAAGTTCCGTCCCATCCGCAATCAATGTCATTACATTCGAAGATTTGCTGCCCCCAACGATTGTAGATAGTGAGTTGGTAGTTGCTAATGTAGTCATATTTGGGGACAGCTCTGAAAGTATCGTTCAGTCCATCACCATTGGGTGTGAAGGCATTGGGCATATAAAAGGGTTCGCCACCTTCTCCCCACAGGACTTGTACAGCATCTGTCGATTTGCATCCTTCGTAAGAAATAACTTCCACAACATAGTGTCCCATGCTGTCGATTTGAATGGCTTCGGTAATTTCCCCAGTATTCCATAGGTAGTATTCAGCACCGTTTCCGGCTTCCAATAAATAACCCGGTTCTGCCCAAATGGTGTCATAGTTTGAAAATGCAATTTCAGGAGAGGAGTTCACAGAGATAACAACACTGTTACTTTCAACACAATCTATGGTATCGGTAACTGTTAGCAGATAGTTGCCTCCTTGGTAGGTCTGTATATTATTTAACCATAATAATCCTCCGGTACTTGAATAATTATCTGGGCCTTCCCATAAATAATCGACTTCACCGCTACCACCCATCACAAAAGGCGAAATCACAACAGTGTCTCCTTCACAAACTGACCGATCACTTCCCATCATTATGATCTCTGGCCGGGTGTAGATACGAATGGCACCCAGTTCGTAATTCACAGCAATTTCTTCACCATTCTGGTTAAAGAACTGTCCTTCGCCCGGTTCGGCCTTCCAGTCCACTTGCGAGACACCTTCATTAATGCCACTGAAGACCAGTTCTAACATTTTTGAATTTTCGGGTAAAGTAGTAGGACTTTCCCCTTTCCAGGTGATATGGACTTCCCCAATTACAGGTACTATGTTTGCCGAAAAACCGCCTTCCAATTCTGGGTGGACTTGAATGTAACCGTCACATTCTATGAGGTCTTTGTCGTAGGTAAGCTGGACATGAAAACTATCTATTTCGGTAAAATTGCTCAACAGCAATTGACTGGCCGTGGCATCACCTATGCAGGTGTAGCCGTCCCCGGCGATGGCATCAATGACCTGTGAAAGGATCCTGTCAATGGTTATTGTAAAAATGGTGTCACAGCCATATTCATCTTTGACTACACAATCGTAGATTCCGGCTGAGAGGTTCTCAAATAGCCCATCATTGGTTTGAAAGCTACTGCCATTATCAATAGAATAGAAAAGGTCTCCGCTGTTGGAGATGGCTTCGATTTGGATGCTGGCATCAGAGAGGTAATCGTTTTCAGGAGAGGTGGTGATATTTGTTATTTCTGGGCCGGGAATGTTTTCAATTACTACAGGATTGTTTTCAAATACAGTCTCGCAATCTCCCTGATCGCCGACCTTGACAAAATAATTGCCTGTCGGCAGGCCTGTAAAAACATTGTCGGTTTGCCAATTGTTTCCGTTGTCGATGGAAAAAAGCAAATCAGTACCTGCTCCAGAATGTGCAGTAATATTGATCGTGCCATTGCTTTGCCCGCAATGGGTAGCTGTATATTCCACCTCTGATATTTCAATATCCCCTGCATCGGTAATGGTATAGGCATCTGAAATTGTAATACAATCGTTGCTGTCTAATACATGCAAAAAGTAATTGCCTACTGACAGGTTAGTAATGTCAAGATTTGTACTTATCATATTCCCATCGCCATCGTGCCATTCAAAGATGAGGGGTTCTGTACCTTCAGCTTGCAGGTCAATAATGCTTCCGCTACTGCCACCGCAGGCTGTAGGGGTAATCACCATGTTTTCCTCTTTAAAAATGGCTTTATCATACCAGCCGAAATGGATGGTGTCTCTGGCATAACAACCTTCGCTATTGGTCACTTTTACCCAATAGGTTCCGGTATCGGAAACGGTGATGCTGAACACATTGTTTCCAATGCTTCCTGTACTCCAAGCATAAAAACCGGTATCGCTTCCGGCAGTGAGTACAATTTCTGCCCCTTCACAGGCTAGGGTGTCGAGACCCAAATCCGGGCGGGGCGATTCAAGCACTGTAATTATCCTTGAAGTTTCTTCTATTCTTCCACTGGGGTAAGTAACTGTAACATACACTTCGTATTCCCCGCCATTTTCATAGTAGTGTACAGGCCAGAGAACACTGGAAATTTCCCCATCCCCGAAACTCCAAAGAATACTGGCAGGTTCAGGAAGAAAATTGGGCTGGAAGGCAATGGGATTGCGGGCACATTCGCCTTCCCACTCAAAACGGAATAGGTGGTCGAGCAGGATGTTGGGGAGGTAACTATAAACTATACCCCCATCCATATAAATGGCATTGGCCTGATAATTGCAGTTTGTCCCTCTTTCCCAGGGTTTGTTGATTACACTAATATAATCATAAGTAGATTCATTATAATCAGTACAATAAATTTTCCCGTCCCTAGCAAGTTGCAAACCATTTACCGGACCCCGGGCAATAAAGCGCCGTGATTGCATGAATTGGAGTGAATCTTCAATATATTGCATATCATACTGAAAAAGTTCCATTGCAGAAATATCTAATTCTTGATTAAAAAAGGTTAAATACAAAAACTTTGAATCAGGGGAAAACTCTACAGCAGATGGCTCGTTATATTCACCACCATTTTCATCATTTCTGCTTATCGTGTAAAGCAATTCTATTTCCCCTGTCAAAGCATTGAAATCACACACATCAAAAGACTGCTTTAGCGCATCAGAACAATCGCATCTTTCGTAAGCAGCGACGAGGTATTTTTTATTTGGAGAAATCTTCATTGTTCCTTTATTGTTTGTCTCACTCCTTTCGGTGGCAGGACTAAGCACTTCATCTGATAATCCAGAAGAGGTTAACAAGAATGAAACATAGCGGTTAATTTTGAAATTACGCACAATTATCCAAATATCTTCACCATTGGCATGTCGTACTGAAGTTAGTTTTTCCAAAGCAGCCCAAGCCAAATCCAAGGGGATGTTCTTCATTTCAGTAACAGCTCCCAAACCTCCATCTAAACTCATATCCACAACAGAATAATGCGCACCAATTAAAGGGTCATTTGAGTCATCATAACCAACCGTAAATAAATAGTATAAATTATTTGAGCTGGGCTTTTGCACAATTAATGCGCCCTGGGAAGCAGGACGGTCACCGATAATATTATCTCCATTTTGCATAATTTGCCCGTTCTTGTTCCATATTTGTTTGCCACTAAAACTGAATAAGAAAGCTCCATCAGTATCGCACATAACAGCGTTTGCATTAACAGAAGAATGTGGAATTTCATGTGTAATAACGGGTTCTCCGGTATTAAAATCAAGTCCGCAATAAGCTCCAAAGTACCAGATATTGGCCTGGTTTTGGGAATACACCAGTTTCCCAAAAATAATAAGAAAAGATAGTATTAGTAATTTGTAGTTTAATTGCATTGCATACCTTACATAATTGATTAAAAATTGTGATTCACAATGAAAGCTGACTCAAAACTACATAAATTATTTGTCAATAAACGACTATAAATTGTTTAATAAAAAATCCATTTACAATCTAATGAAAAAAAATGTTTTGAGTCAGCTTAATATTCATCAGGTTAATCAAATAAAACATCTGTTAATGCGACACCATTGCTACCAAACTCTGAGCAGGATATGCCCGAGTCTGAATCATCTCTGGTACAAAATACGTTATAGGTGCTTAGATGATATATTCTTACTACAGCAGTTACCTGAAAACTAGGTGTGTTCGGTGGATTACCATCGCAATAATCCTCAACTAATGTTTCATTTCCATAAAAAGTCGTTCCGGTTGCTGTCCACGAAATTCCTGTTTGAACTGGTGTTGATACAATTGAATCATTAGCAGTATCTTTTATTTCCAAAGCCACTGAGAATCCATATTGAGAAGTCAGCTGTGTATGGCAATCTGAATTTGGAGTAAAAGTCCATGCAACATCTACCGTCCACGCTTGCGCAAAAACACTACCCACTCCAAACAGGAGTACGGCAGCAAGAATTAAAAATTTTCTCATAACAATTAGTTTTAAAGGTGAATAATCGTATTTCACTCGTTGCTGCCCCGGAAAACATAAGTTCCTACATTTCTTAAAACCCAATGGGCTAAAAGGGGTCTCCCGTTCAATAATCTTGGGAAAGATTTGTAAGGCTCTAAAATTTTACCGAAGTATTATTTATCTTTGCCGGCGACCGGCTTGCTTTGTTTTCGTATTGTGGATGCTATCATATTCGTTAATAATTTAAGGGGTTTTTTTATGCCCCATTGTTTAATTACGTCATCCCCAATTAATAATAATGCTTGTTCTACAGAAAGGTCGAGAATATTCTATATATCCTGCTCTGCGAAGAGTACGACAATTTGAGGCCTTTGTCAAGTAAATTTTTAAA
>QMPA01000270.1 GCA_003650365.1 Bacteroidota bacterium
TTGAAGGAGGCGGTAAAAATGATAGGCAAACACATCAATTTTTTCTTTGGGAAGTGGTAGTTTAAACTGCGAACGGATATCGAATGGAATAAAAGATTCAGGGGCTGTGGATTTTGGAATAATCCCTTCGTTAGCCGAAAGCAGGATGATGTTTTTAAAATCAAGATTACGTGTTTCCAGCATCCCCATTATTTGAATACCACTCAGCGGTTCCCCTTTCAGGTTGATCTCGCTTCTCCTAATCAGCTGAACAAGAATCTTTTGCAGTGCTTTCAAATTGACGGCTTCGATACTTTCTGAAATAATCATCCGCATATGCTTCATTAACAAAGCGGTGGCATTAAACTGTTCTTTCAATAAAACCTGTCTGTTTTCATCAGAAAGAAAAACCGGTTTTGCCATTTTTAGAAACTCAATATAAGTCTCAATAAACTCAATTGCATTCATGCCAGGGCGCAAGAACAATCGAATCAAATCAGTTGTATTGTCGTTACCCAAAGGAGAAAGTATTTTATTGATTTCTTCCTCTGTTAGATAAGGGCTGTTTCTTTCGTTTAGTGCACGAACCAATTGACCGGGTTTCGAAGAAGTTCCTGCAACAAGCTTAACAATTGGACTATTTATCAATGCATTAAGGTGCAGGATTGAAAAGTCGTTGTGCTGCCCTTCTTGTTTCCCAATTAGCAAACTCAGCCATTGCGTGGTAAAACTGTTTAAAAGTCCGTTGGCAAGTGGGTAACCCATGGTAACATTAAACACTGGTTTATTGCCGAATTGGTCTTTTGTATCCGGCAAAGCATTGAGCATCGGAAGCAGTAATTTTTCATCGGCAAGCACTAATGCAGTGTCTAATTCAGGTGTTTCATTTGCTGTGGTTTTTCCATTTTCCAGTATTGTTTCCAGCAATTGCCCGGCATATTTTACTTGTCCGATTCGTTTGGGCACACCAACAATCTGGATATTTTTATTTGCTTTTGCCAACTGGTTTCCTACCCAGTCTACATTTTCAATTTGCCATTCGGCGATGAGTTCTTTAATGAATCGTCCGGCTTCCATTTGTTGGAGACCATATTTTTCGGGATACAAATAGTAGTCGTCGGCATCCCAAAAGAAATCAACTTGAAAATGTTTTTTCAAATAAGCAAAGACTTGCTTTTCTGATTTTGAAAGGGCATTCAATCCAATAACGACAAATCTTTCCCATGGCCAGTTCTTCGAAAGCATTTCCATATTTTCGGCCAAATGACGATAAATATGACCGGTAAAGCCTGCGTTTTTTTCTTGAAGTGATCCGTTTAATTTATTGTAATATGGAAAAAGCGAACGAAAGAAACTCAGGTAGTTTTGTTGCAGTGTAGTCAGTGGTTTTCCATCCGGATTCCATGCTTCCATGGCTTTGGTTTCGGAAAGATTGGTAAAAACAGCTTTGGCATTGGCCATGTATAGGTCGATATCGTTGAAATCGGATAAAATGACCGGTGCCCACACCAAAAAATCGTCAATACTCCTGGCATCAGCACCGGCAATTTCCTGATGGATTTTAAACAATTCAAAATAGATCAGAATGGGATCCAGCTTTTGAATTCCCGAAGCTTTGACCATGAATTCATCAGTAGTATAAAACTCGGGCAGCCAAAAATCTTTGTCAATCTTTTGTTTCAAGTACTTTTTCAGGAAAACTTCCGTCCGTTTATTTGGGAAAATTATTGCTGTATGCAAACTGTTCTCGCGGCAGTTGTCTAAAATAAATGTGGCGGCTTTGTCTAAGAATTTTTTCACTGTTTTCCTTTTATATTTCTGGTTTTCTTTTCCGGCAAATAATTATCTTCAGATACAACGCTCTTTCCTGACTCAAGTTCAAGGGCTTTCCTTGCGTCACCAGCTATTTTTCCACCTTTCTGCGAGGCCACTTTGTTTTCAGGAAATCCTTGCGCATCAGTATTCCTGGTTATTTCTGTTGTCGAAGCCTCTCCCAACATCGAAAAGATCAATTCCAGGTCATTCATATGATCACGTAAGTTTTCCCTCTTAAGCCCCTTCACTTCTTTGTATTCGGAAGGAGTTAGTCCAAAGGCAGCTTTTGATATTTCTGCTGTTAGTATTGCATATTCAATCCGTTCTCTTATGCCCCTGCTTTTCCATTCATCCGTTAATTCTTCACGAATGGCAATGCTGCGCATCCTTTTCTCAATCCAGTCATCAGGATAGCCTTTTTGCTTGTATATCTCTCGGGCACGTTTCGATGCCAATTCAGGATTCTCAATTTCTTCAAGGCGTTCGTAGCCTACTTTGGCGAGCCATCTTTTAAAAGGTTCTGCCTTGAGGGAGGGAATTGACTGGATTATTCTTAAAAGACGCTCAGTATCAGCACATTCAGTACTGTACATCTTTCCATCATTTGATTTCATTTTCAGTTGTCGACAATTTGTCGACAAGTCAATTCCGTTACTTCTCTCTCTCCTCTTTAGTCGGTACCAATAATCTCTGGGCTTGACGCTTTCTGTTAAAACCTCAACAACATCTACTACAGCGAAATACCATTTTTTATCATCTTTGTTCCAGACTGCCCGGATTTGTTTACTCTCAAAAAGTTTAATATTTGCCATCTTATCACATTTTTTTAAAAGTTTACCAAAAGAAGAATTGCGTATTTATCCTTTTCAAAAGGAATACCAATAAATTAAACGTCCTTCAAAAAATATTCCTCTGCCACTGCAATTTTCTCCTTCGTCCCCAAATCAAACCAATAATCTGAGAAATCTTTAAACCCAACAATCCGCTCTGTTGCAGCCATTTTCAGCCAGGCATCAATAATGGAGAAGCGTCCCGTAAAAGGTAGTTTTTCAGCAAAATTCGGCTGAGCAAGATAAACGCCACTGTAGGCAAAAGTTTCATAATTTGTCATGGGTTTGCCTACCCATTTATAATCATCTTGCACCAAATTTGCCCAGCCGCCCAATTGCATTTTTTCATCGAATAACAAAGCTCGGCTCGACTCTCTTTTCCTGACACACAAAGTGACCAGTGCGTCTTTTTGTTTGTGGTAATTTGCCAATTCTTCTAGCTTCATTCCTGATGCTACATCAACATTGTGTACCAGGATTATTTCGTCACCTTTAAAAAAATCGGCAGCATTAATAATTGCACCACCAGTGTTAAGTAATTCCTGGCTTTCATCAGAAAAAGTGATGTCCACACCAAAATTATTTTTGTCCTTAACATGCTGAATTACTTTCTCAGCAAAATGGTGTATATTGATTAAAAACTGCTGAATGCCCTGTGATTTTAAATGCATAACCAGATTTTCCAACATGCTTTTTCCATTGACCTCAACCAAAGCTTTTGGCTTGTCAGCGGTAAGTGAACCCAGGCGTGTGCCCAATCCGGCAGCAAGAATAAAAGCTTTCATCGGTGGCTTCCTCCTTCCACATTAATTTGTCGGTGTTCCAGTCTGATTTCAATTCGGTCGCCATATTTACTCTTAAGATGATTGGCCATTTGTTCAGCACTAAATACCGAGCGGTGTTTCCCTCCGGTACAACCAAAACTGATTTGCAAATGATTGAAATCCCTTTGTAGGTAGCGGTTGGTACTTTGGTCAACAAGTAGAAAAGCATGGCTCAAAAAATCCTGCATTTCGGGCTTGTTTTTCAGAAATTCAATAATGGGTTTTTCGGTTCCGTTAAAATCCCGAAGCGCTTTGTCCCGGTGCGGATTGGGAAGGGCACGGCAGTCAAAAACAAATCCGCCGCCATTGTCGGTTGGGTCGGGAGGGATGCCCTTCTTTTTATATGAAAAGCTGGAAATATTCACGGTCAGTTTGTCCGTTGGAAGTTCGTATTTTTTGTATTCGCTGATACCAGCAACCTTTTGCAATATCTGCAATAATTCTGGGATTTCAATATGTAATGTCTTGTTTTCTAATAGCTGCCTCAGGCTTTGCAACGCAAAAGGAATGCTCTGCAAAAAATGTGCTTTCCCTTCAATTTTTCCACGAAAACCGTAAGCCCCAAGCACCTGCATGGTCCGGAATAAAATGTATTCGTTGTAATAGCAAAGGAAGTCTTCTTTTTTACCGGGTAGTATTTCTTCCAGATTGAGAAGGTAAAACTCCAATAATTGTTCTTTTACATCTTCCGGTAAATTGGCTTTGGCCTGGTAAAGCAGCGAAACCAAATCGTATTGCAAAGGGCCTTGGCGCCCGCCCTGAAAATCGATATACCAGGGAGTTCCGTCTTTCAGCATAATATTTCGCGATTGAAAATCGCGGTAATTGAAGAAATTTATCTCTGCCTGAAGCAAATAATCGGCAAAGATTTGGAAGTCGTCTTCTAGTTTATTTTCGTCAAAATCAATATTGTGGGGCTTTGCAAAATAGTATTTGAAATAATTCAAATCCCACAAAACTGCTCTTTTGCTAAACATCTTTACAGGATAAGCAACATCAAGGTCTAGTCCGTCAAAACCAATAATCTGAAACTGAAATAAATCCTGAAGCACTTGTTTGTAAATACCAATTACCTGTTCACTGACTCCTTCCTGAACCAATTGAAAAAGGTTTTCGTTGCCGAGATCTTCTAAAAGAAAATAACGGTAGCTCTCATCCCGGGCAATTATTTCTGGCACTCGAAATCCCTTGCTTAAAAAATGTTGTGTAAAAGAATACTGGGCAATATTTTCACTCACATTTCCATTGAAGGAAACGAGTAACGATGGCTGGGATGTATCCTCAAAAAA
>QMPA01000271.1 GCA_003650365.1 Bacteroidota bacterium
GACTCGGGTGGTGCACGTATTCAGGAAGGCGTGAATTCGTTGGCAGGTTATGGCGAAATATTCTTCAGGAACACACTGGCTTCAGGTGTCATTCCACAAATCTCGGTTATACTCGGACCTTGCGCCGGTGGCGCTGTCTATTCACCAGCTTTAACAGATTTTGTATTTACTGTTGAGAAAATTACCAAAATGTTTATCACCGGTCCTGAGGTAATCAAAACAGTATTGGGTGAAGAAATCTCAATGGAAGATTTGGGAGGTGCACGGGTACATTGCGAAACTACCGGAAACGCCCACTTTTACGCCGAAAGCGAAGAGGAGTGTTTTAATCAAATAAAGGATTTGGTAAGTTATATCCCCTGGAATAATACACACAAAGCCAAAAAGTTTCCAAAAAAATCACCCAAAACAAGGCGTTATAAAATTGATAGCATCATGCCGTCAGACCCGAAACAACCCTATGATGTAAGAGACCTGATAAAAGCCATTACTGATGACTCACAATTTTTTGAAATTCAGGAGCTTTTTGCACAAAATATTATTATTGGTTTTGGCCGGGTAAATGGGGAGACCATTGGCGTTGTGGCAAATCAGCCACTTGTTTTGGCCGGCGTACTCGATGTTGATTCATCAGACAAAGCAGCCCGATTTATCCGCTATTGCGATGCATTTAATATTCCGCTTCTTACACTTGTTGACCTTCCGGGTTACCTTCCCGGAGTCGATCAGGAGCATGCCGGAGTTATCCGTCACGGGGCGAAATTACTTTATGCTTATTCTGAGGCGACTGTTCCGAAAGTTACACTCATTACCCGAAAAGCTTATGGTGGCGGTTATATTGCCATGTGCTCTCACCATTTACGTGCTGATTTTGTTTTTGCCTGGCCTACGGCTGAGATTGCCGTAATGGGCCCTGAAGGAGCATCCAATATTATTTTCCGTAAAGAAATCATGTCGGCTGAAAACCCGGATGAAATGCGCAAACAAAAAGTTGCAGAATACAAACGGAAGTTTGCTAATCCTTATGTAGCAGCGGCTTATGGCTATGTTGACGCCGTGATTGAACCGGGAGAAACAAGAAAGTTGTTGATTCACGCATTGGAAATTTCAAAAGAAAAAGACATGAAAATGCCGATGAAAAAACATGGTATTCCTCCATTTTAAACTCATGAACAATGACTGAAAAAACAAAACCAACCCGATTCAGTTCACTGAATGTTGATGGGGTAAAATACCGTACCTTGCTAACCAAGAGCTTTAAAAGCAGGAAGAAGTACGAGGAAAAAGACCCCAATAAAATACTTGCGGTCATTCCCGGAACCATTGTTGAAATTTTGACAAAAAAAGGCAAAAAAGTAAACGAAGGGGAGGTTTTGCTGATACTCGAAGCCATGAAAATGAGAAATGCAGTAGTTGCCCCTCACGATGGCACGGTTGCAAAAATACTTGTTAAGGAAAGTGATATAGTTACTAAGGGTAAACTAATAATTGAGATGGGGTAAAGGATGTAACAAAAGGACAAATTCAATCTTTAATTATTGAGGGACACTCTCAAACAACGCATTCGTCTTTTCGATATAATCCATCATCTCCTCTTTTCCTGTTCCTGTTTTTGAAGAAGTAACGATTATTTCAGGTAATTCTTCCCAGTTTTCGAGTAGTTTATTTTTATAAGCTTTGAGGTTATTTGCAACTTGCATAATTTTCAATTTATCGGATTTTGTAAAAACAATCACAAAAGGGATTTGCGAAACGCCGAGCCATTCAATAAATTCAATATCTATTTTTTGGGGAGGAATCCTTAAGTCAACCAAAACAAACAATGTCATTAAATTGGTTCGATTGAGGATATAACTCTTAATCATCTTTTGCCATTTCGAACGCTCGGTTTTCGAACGCTTGGCAAAACCATAACCCGGCAGGTCAACCAAATACCATTCGCGGTTAATAATGAAGTGATTAATAAGTATTGTTTTACCCGGAGTGCCTGATATTTTTGCCAGTTTCTTTTGCCCGGTCAGTGCATTAATCAACGAAGATTTGCCCACATTCGACCGGCCAATCATTGCATATTCCGGCTTATCAGGCTTCGGACATTGGCTTATTGTTGTAGAACTTATTGTGTATTCTGCTTGTGTAATCTTCATTTTGAGTAATTATGAATTCAAATATTAATCATTAGACTTCTTGTTATAGGTAACAATATGTCGTTCCTTTTTAATATCATAAATATCAGCCATCGTAACAAGAATTCCGGTTTCTTCAACATGACCAAAATGTTCATTCATTGCTGTTCCGAAGGTTTTCATGGTAGATGACAAATTCATATAAGCATTCACCAGAGGAGGAACGTTCTCCCCCAGTTTACGGACTTTCTGAATTAAAATCTTATAATCTTCCTTATAATTACAGCCTGTAAAAATACTATTGAGTATCTTTTCTGAAGTTTTAATTTTTAATGGATGAATGGGTTCAACCATCTTTTCCTTATCAGGAAAATATTTCTGCAAGAAAAACAGGATTAAGTCGCGAGCCAATGTATCAAAAGAAGTGTACATAGTTACTTTTCCAAACAAGTATTTTACTTTTGGATTTTCAATAACAAGCGCACCCAAACCATCCCATAAATTATCCAGTGCAAACATGCCCCTTCGGATGTTGTATGAAGGTTGGTACAAAGGCTGCACAAACGACCGCCCAAGTTCAATCATATATGGAAAATAATCACTTAAAAACTGATCAGAGTATTTAAACAATTCAGAAGTCGGGGAGTGAGCATGGCCATGCTTATCAATTTTTAGGTTTTCACAACAAGCATAGCGATACCCGCCAATAATCTCATTTTCTTCCGGATCCCAGAGTACCATCTGTAAAAATGCATATTTACCCGTGTCAAACTCATCTAAGTCAATCGACAAGCCAGTTCCGCCGCCAGCATCCCGAAAGGTAACTTCACGAAGCCGCCCAATCTCCCGCAACACATTTGGCGAATCGCTCTGAGAAACAATGTAAATTTCATTGTTCCCATTATTGGTTTCCCGCAGAAAAGTATCCTTGTTTAACTCCTTCTTTAATAAATTTTTGTCAACAGGATTGATAATTGTTTCCATAGTTTTCCGTTTACGAACGCAGTACAAAAATAGGATTAAATGTGGGTCAGTCGTCAGACCACTAATACTTCAGAACAAGATAGTGGTCATACATCTAATGAATAAGTAAATGCGTAAAGGATGAATGACATTTATGCATTCTGGCATTCAAGCATTATTCCGACCCGAAACCCAATCCTCAAAAGGTTCTTTCAATCCATCCCCCATTTTATAGACATATTCGCGCATCAGCATGGCCCATTCGTTTTTATTATGTCGGTTATCGAAAGTAGAAAAAGGAATACGCGGGCCAAAAGTGATACGCAAAGTTTTATTCCGCTGTTTGTGCAATTCATCAACAAGATAAAGCATTTCGATATTTGCCTTCAAGCCGACCTTCTTGCGCAAGTTGGCAAGGTTATAGAAAAAGTTGGTGTTCCGTCCACTGATGTGGGTGGGAATAATATCGCGTTTAAAGCGTTTGGCTTTGGTAATGAAAGTTGTCTTCCATTCCAGGTCAAGAATTTTTCCTTTTTGCTTGCGCGAAACCAATCCGGCAGGGAAATAACACACCAGTTTGTCAGAAGCAAAAGTATCGTTGATGATTTGAATATTCTCACTATTCGACCCATGTTTGTTAATGGGAATAAACATCACTTCCAGGTTCTTAATATTCATCAGCAAGTCATTCACTGGAAAGACAATATCGGGTCGTACATCACTCACGGCCAGCATCAAAGCCATGCCGTCCAGTCCACCCAGGGGATGGTTTGAGGCTACAATACACTTTTCCTTTTGGGGAATATTTTCCAAGCCTACCAAATCAAGTTTTGTATTGATATGGGTAAGTACGCCATCAATAAAATCAACACCATAACAATCGCTGAATTCCGTCAGGTAAAAATTCAACTCATCTTCGTGGATGATTCGTTTTAAATAGCGCATCACAAAACCCGGCAATAGCTTCTTTAGGGTTGGATTCTTTTCTGTCAATACTTTCTCAATATCAAGCAGATTAGGTTGAGTATCCGGCTTATTTTCAATTTTATTTGCCATTGGGCAAAGATAAATTTTATCGCGTAATCTTACACTTATTAACAAAACCCTTCTTATCAAATTGTTAATAAGTTTGAACCTCTTCCCTCCCACCATCCTTATCAGTTGTTTTTCAAAAACTTAATCCCAAATAGTGAAAATATTTTCCTCGAAAAACGTAACATTTTGTTAACAATGTGGTAAAATGTGGTAAACAATGCAAAATTGTGGTAAATACTTTCTACATTTATGCCATCATTTCGCGATAGTCAATGGTCAGTATTTTAGGGACATACGAGGTAAAAATAGACGCAAAAGGGCGCTTTATGTTTCCATCGGTTTACAAAAACCAGATGGGAGATGATGCAAAAATGGGTTTTGTCATCAAGCGCAGCATCTTTAAAAAATGCCTCGAATTATTCCCCAAAGATCATTGGCAGGAGGAGACAGGCATGGTGAGTAAACTCAACATGTTTAAGAAGAAGAACGCGGAATTTGTTACCAAGTTCATGGCCGGGGTAAAGCCGGTAGAACTGGACAGCACAGGGCGAATCCTGATACCAAAGGATTTGCTGAAATATGGTGGAATCATAAAAGAGATGGTA
>QMPA01000272.1 GCA_003650365.1 Bacteroidota bacterium
GTTATCTGCGTCAAAACCTAAATCACACATCATAAAAAATCAGCGTTATCTGCGTCAAAATTCAAACTACAAAACTCAAATAAAACCCAAAACCCAAATCTAAAAAAATCAGCGTTATCTGCGTCAAAACCCAAAACCCAAAACCCAAAACCCAAAACCTAAATCACAAATCATAAAAAAATCAGCGTTATCTGCGTCAAAACCTAAATCACAAATCATAAAAAAATCAGCGTTATCTGCGTCAAAACCTAAATCACAAATCATAAAAAATCAGCGTTATCTGTGTCAAAAAAGCTCAAATCATAAATCACTACCCACAAATAATTAAACAAACTTCTATTTGAAGGACCTCACCACAGGAAAAGAAGGAAAACTAATCTTCCAATTTGCATTGCCCATGTTATTTGGTAATGTGTTTCAACAATTGTACAATGTTGTTGATAGTATTATTATTGGTAAAGTTTTAGGCAAAGAAGCACTGGCAGCGGTCGGTGCGAATTTCCCCCTCATTTTTGCACTCATTTCTTTTGTTGTTGGTATCGCAATTGGTTCAACAGTGATAATCGCACAATACTTTGGTGCCAAGAAAATGGATCTTGTAAAACGAACCATTGACACTTTGTATATTTTCATGTTTGGGGCCTCAATCTTTCTTACTGCTATTGGTATTTGGGGCAGTGAATATATTTTTAAATTGATTAGTTTGCCCGAAGAAGTTATTCCATTGGCTATTGATTATTTCAATGTTTACGCAATCGGATTTGTTTTCTTTTTTGGATTTCAGGGAACGAGTGCCATTCTCCGTGGCCTTGGCGACTCGAAAACACCATTATATTTCTTGATTGTTTCCACGCTTATGAACATCGCTCTCGATCTGTTTTTTGTTTTGGTTCTGAAATGGGGGATCAAAGGGGTGGCCGCTGCTACGGTAATTGCCCAGGCAGGCGCGTTCTTTAGTATTATATTTTATCTGAATCGCTATCACAAATTCTTGGATTTTTCACCCTTAAAAATGCGTTTCGATACGGAGATATTCAAGAAAAGCCTGCGTATTGGATTGCCATCAGGTTTGCAGCAAACTTTTGTCTCTGTTGGATTTTTGGCGCTTTATCGCATTGTGAATATGTTTGGTACATCCACCATTGCAGCCTACAGTATTGCCATGAGGATTGATATGTTTGCAGCTATGCCTGCTATGAATTTCTCGGCAGCCATTTCTACTTTTGTAGGACAGAATATTGGTGCCAATAAGTTTGAGCGGATAGGAAGGGGATTGAATGCCACATTGTTAATGACAACGGTAATTTCGGTACTTGTTACCGCAATGGCCCTTTTATTTGCCGAACCGTTGATGTACCTTTTTACAAATGATGCAGAAGTTGTTGAAATCGGAAAACAATACCTTCACATTGTGAGTGGATTTTATGTGATGTTTTCTTTTATGTTTGTCTTCGGAGGTGTACTTCGGGGTGCTGGCGATACCATTGTTCCGATGTTTATTACCATATTGGCACTGTGGATAATCCGAATTCCTGTGTCCTATTTTCTTTCCTTAGAAATTGGTGTCACAGGCATTTGGTGGGGAATCCCCATTGCCTGGGCTGTTGGTGTAACTGCTTCTTTTCTTTATTACAAAACCGGAAGGTGGAAAAAAAGAGCAGTAGTTAAACATGATGGGGCTGGCAGCTAATTTGTTTTCAAACATTTTCTTAAAGATTTGAACAGGGGGGTTGAATTTTCCATAAAGATTTTTTAGTTTTACGTCTTGTTACTTCTTTGTGACGCTTTTGTTATGATTTAACAATTTCTTAATATTGAAAATAGAAAGTGACGCCATTCTTTTCTTTAATTGCGACTTGAAAACCAAATCACAACAATATGGAAACTATTTATTTAATACTCGTAATCGTTTTATTTTTATTGGCTGCATCCGACTTAATCGTTGGTGTAAGCAATGATGCAGTTAATTTTCTAAACTCAGCCATTGGGTCCAAGGTTGCCTCATTCAGGGTGATAATGGCAGTGGCTGCTGTCGGAATCTTGTTTGGTGCTGTGTTTTCAAGTGGAATGATGGAAGTAGCCCGTAAAGGGATTTTTAATCCCGGCATGTTTTATTTCACAGAGATTATGATCATTTTTATGGCTGTAATGATTACCGATGTCATACTTCTGGATGTGTATAATACAATCGGGTTGCCAACTTCCACAACTGTTTCCATCGTTTTTGAATTATTGGGTGCTGCTGTGGCAATGGCTTCCATTAAATTGTTCATGACTGCTGATAGTATGTTGAGTGTTGGTGATTTTATCAACTCTTCAAAAGCATTGGCAATTATCTCAGGTATATTGCTTTCGGTGGCTGTTGCTTTTTCGGTCGGCGCACTCATTCAGTACCTGGCACGCCTGGCATTCTCTTTTAATTTTAAAAAGAGAATGAAATATTTGGGTGCCATTTGGGGAGGAATTGCTTTTTCTGCAATGACTTATTTCTTGCTGATAAAAGGATTAAAAGGCGTTTCATTTATATCGACTGAAAATATAAAGTGGATTAGTGATAACAGTATGGAACTTATCTTGTATTCTTTTATCGGATGGACTGTTCTTCTGCAATTGCTTTATTGGTTATTCAGGGTGAATATATTGAAAATGATTGTTTTGGTCGGTACATTTTCGTTGGCGATGGCATTCGCTGGTAACGACCTGGTTAACTTTATTGGCGTCCCTATTGCAGGTTATAATTCTTATGAACTCTACACTGCTACGCAGGGTGCCGATGCGAATACAATGTTAATGGATGGGCTTGCAGGTAAAGTACCAACACCGACCGGATTTTTAATTGTTGCTGGTTTTATAATGGTATTGACTTTGGTTTTTTCTAAAAAAGCAAGGTCTGTTGTTCAAACATCATTGGATTTATCCCGGCAGGGTGCGGGAACCGAAAGATTCAAAGCAACACGGGTTTCAAAAATTCTTGTCCGTGGTTCTATCAATATGTCAAATGGTATAAAAAAGGTGCTGCCTGCAAAACTGGTCCAAACTGTTGAAAATCAGTTTGAGCCATATAAGGACAAAGAAGAAGAAGAAAAAGATCCTCCTATGTTTGATTTAGTCAGGGCTTCGGTCACACTTACGGTGGCAAGTATCTTAATTGCTTTCGGTACTTCGCTTAAACTTCCTTTGTCAACAACCTATGTCACTTTTATGGTGGCCATGGGAACTTCTTTGGCAGATAATGCCTGGGGCCGCGAAAGTGCTGTTTACCGTATTTCTGGGGTAATGTCTGTTATTGGGGGATGGTTTTTAACAGCTTTTAGTGCTTTCACTGTTGCTTTTGTTCTTGTTTATTTGTTTCATTTTGGAGAATTGTATGCTATCTTTGGAATGGTGCTTGTTGTTGTTTATATTGTTTACCGTACACATTTACATCACAAAAAAGCTGCTGCAGAATCTGAAGAAGAAGAACAGACTATTGATGATTTTTCTGAAGAAAATATTGCCGCTAAATCAACCAAAACAATTATTAAAAATCTGCAGAAAGTAATTGAAGAATACGACAGCATCATTATTGGCCTTGAAACTGAAGATGTTAAAAAGCTAAGAAAGGTAAAAAAGGACATCGATAAAAATACGGCGAAAACAAAATACCTGAAAGATCATCTCAAAGTCATTGTCGATAAATTGCGTGAAGATTCAACGGATACAGCATATTACTTTGTAGAAGTGCTGGATTATATGCGCGAAATGTTGCACAGTATTTCGTTTATTGCCGGCCCTGCTCTCGAACATGTTGACAATAACCACAAACCGCTGTTGAAGGAGCAGATTGATGAATTGAGAGAGCTCCACGAAATTCATTCCCGTTTATTGAATGAGATTATTAAGAGTTTGGAAACCTGTGATTTTAGTTCGCAAGAAGAAATATTGGAAATCAGCCAGTCTTATCTGGATGCCATAGTAAGGATTAATAAAAAGCAGTTCAAACGCTTAAAGAATGCAAAAGCGGGAACGAAAAACAGTATGCTTTTTCTTAACCTGATTAGCGAAAGTAAGCAGATGATTTTACAGGCTGTTAATCTCTACAAATCGCATCGCGACTTCATTAATTACAATAACGAAGGTTGATTAGAAATATCAAAATTATAAGTGGAGGGCAGTCTGGTGTTGATCGGGCTGCCCTTGATTTTGCATTTGAAAATCAGATTTCCTGTGGTGGTTGGTGTCCCAAAGGTCGCCTGGCAGAAGATGGCCGAATCCATAAACGTTACCCACTTCGGGAGACAGATAATACAGATTACCGCATCAGAACAAAAGCCAATGTACAGGACAGTGACGGGACACTTATTCTTTACATCGATAAATTGGGAAATGGTACTGCATTGACGAAGCAAATTGCAAAGCGTTTGAAAAAGCCTTGTCTTGTGATTAGTCTCGATAAAGCGTTTGTTGAAAAAATTGAGAAACTACATTCCTGGTTAACATCCAATAAAGTTGAAACATTAAATATTGCCGGTCCCCGTGAGAGTAGCAATCCAGGGATTTATATTGAAGCTTTGCGGTTTTTGGAAATGTCCAAACCTTTCAGGTTGAAAAAAACCTGAAAGGTTGATCGCCCCCCTGGTCGAAGTTACAAACTTCGACCTACATTACCCTACCTTACCAACACAACAGTCCCTTCCACCGTTTTGGCTTGTCCGGACTGACTAATTTCTTCATAAACAA
>QMPA01000273.1 GCA_003650365.1 Bacteroidota bacterium
AGTGCTCGATAACCTTGAAGAGGCACTTGTGCTGTCAGATGTAGGTGTGCGTACTACTTTGAAAATCATTGAACGGATTGAAGCCCGGGTAGCAAGAGATAAATACCTCGGAACGGATGAGTTGAATGGTATCCTTAGGGAAGAAATTGAAGCGTTGCTGGAGGAAAATAATTCCGGTGATGGCGAAGACTTTGAATTACCCGAAGGAAAGAAACCATACGTAATTATGGTGGTTGGTGTGAATGGAGTGGGGAAAACTACAACGATAGGGAAACTGGCACACAATTTTAAAAGGGTTGGAAAAACAGTTGTTTTGGGAGCTGCCGATACTTTCCGTGCTGCTGCGGTTGACCAGTTGACAATTTGGGCCGAAAGAGTTGGTGTTCCGATTATCAGCCAGGGAATGGGTGCCGATCCGGCTTCCGTTGCCTTCGACACATTGCAGTCCGCCATCGCTCAGGGAACCGATGTTGTAATTATTGACACGGCCGGTCGCTTGCACAATAAAATTAACTTGATGAATGAATTGTCGAAAGTGAGCAGGGTGATGCAAAAGTTGATTCCCGATGCTCCTGATGAAATATTGCTCGTGTTGGATGCCTCCACAGGACAGAATGCCATCGAACAGGCACGACAATTTATTGCTGCAACCGAAGTGAATGCCATCGCATTGACAAAATTAGATGGTACTGCCAAAGGTGGTGTTGTTATCGGCATATCCGACCAGTTTAAAATACCTGTAAAATATATAGGTGTTGGTGAGCAAATGGATGACCTTCAGGTATTCAACAGGAAAGAATTTGTGGAAACATTGTTTGCGCAATAGAGACTAATTATCCTATGCCATCAGTTTTACCCGTCATCCTGAGCGAAGTCGAAGGATAGACCGGGACTAAGCAACAAATCATGACTCAGATATCCCCAAATCAGTTACCCATGGCTTTAGCCATGGGATTTTAAACTAAGTATGAAACAAAAGATAAACATCATCACCCTCGGTTGTTCAAAAAATCTGGTTGATTCAGAGGTATTGATGCGCCAGTTGGATGACAAATACATCATTCATCACGATTCAAATGATAAAGCCGATGTGCTGGTAATCAATACCTGTGGATTTATTGGCGATGCCAAAGAAGAATCAATCGATATGATTTTGCAGGCCGTCGAAGCCAAAAAGAACGGCGAGCTTAAAAAAGTGTTTGTAACCGGATGTCTTTCTGAACGCTACAAAAAAGACTTGCAAGATGAAATTGAAGCTGTTGATGGTTTTTTTGGTGTGAATGAATTACCCGAAGTATTGACTGCACTTGATGTTGATTTAAAGAAAGAACTGCTGGGCGAAAGACAAATCACCACCCCAAAGCATTTTGCTTATTTAAAAGTTTCTGAAGGTTGCGATCGAAATTGTTCGTTTTGTGCCATCCCTTTAATCAGGGGAAAACACAAGTCGAAATCCAAAGAAGAAATTATCAGTGAAGTTGAATTTCTGGCATCAAATGGAGTAAAAGAATTACTGCTAATTGCACAGGATCTTACTTATTATGGTATTGATATTTACGGAGAGAAAGAACTTCCTGACTTGGTTAATCAAATTTCAAAAGTAGCGGGCATCGAATGGATCCGTTTGCATTATGCTTACCCTGCACAATTTCCTATGGGGCTTTTAAAAGTCATGCGCGAAAACCCAAAAGTGTGTAATTATCTTGATATTCCATTGCAACACATTAATGATCGTATATTACTTTCGATGAAAAGGGGTCTGGGAGAAGAAGGGACTGTAAGATTACTTGAAAAGATAAATATCGAAGTGCCTGGTGCTGTTTTGCGCACAACTCTTATCGTTGGTTATCCGGGAGAGACGGAAGAAGAATTCCAGCAATTATACGATTTTGTTGAAAAATATCAATTTGATCGCCTTGGTGTTTTCAAATATGCGCACGAGGAAGGGACTTCTGCTTACCTTCTGGAAGACAATGTTTCTGAAGACGAAAAACAAGACAGGCTTGATCGCCTAATGATGCTCCAGCAGCAAATTTCGTTAGATTTGAATAAACAAAAAGAAGGCCGTTTATTGAAAACAATCATCGACCGTAAAGAAGGCGATTATTATATAGGACGTTCCGAATATGATTCGCCGGAAGTGGATAATGAAGTCCTCATCTTGGCAAACGATTTTTCGCTAACGATTGGTGAATTCTATACTGTCCGGATTAATAAAGCCGATTTCTTTGATCTTTATGGGGAGATAGTTTAAAATATTTAACGATGTTTTCCGATAGTGGATATATGGAAAAAATTATTTGAAATAATCGTATAATATTACTTTAAAAAACTCATTTCCTAAAATGGCAAAAGTCTTATAGTTGTTGAAGATAAGTAATTTATAATGTTTGGCATATGAATTGCTAATACGTAAGAAGCAATGTAAAATCAGTCTAGCTGATCGTAATTGTAAAATTTGGTTTTGGTTGAAACAGGCCGGTTGAGAATCCTCCCGGCCTGTTCTTTTTTTATCCCCTTATTTTAATTTCTCCTTCCCGTCACCGATTGTTGGCAATTCCTAACTTTGCAGAAAAAACTATGAAAATGAAAAAGCTTGTATTTATTTTAATGTGCTTTGTTCTTGTTTCTCAAACAGCAAAAACACAAGATGTTAAAGATCTTATTCCTGACACTATTGCCGAGGGACCGTTTACAATTAAATATGGAAACATGACCATCTCAGGATTTTTTAAAGATTCGCTCCGAACCGGCAATTGGATTACTTATTTCCCTACGGGGCAAGTGCATATAATTGAGAGTTTTGCCTCCGGTGAAAGAGATGGGATTTATGTTAAGCTTGGCCGCCGGGGTGCCATCGAAAAGCAATCCAACTACAGCAATGGTAAACTCCATGGTAAAAGGGTTGATTTTAATCCGGGGGGTAAAACACGATTAGTTGAGAATTATAATCATGGAAAACTTGAAGGATTGCGAACAGTTTTCTATAAAAAAGGAACTGTGCAGGAAGAAAGCTATTACCGCAATGGTGAAAAAGACAGTACCTCAAAATGGTACGATACAAAAGGAAATAAAATAGCTGAGTATTATTATCGCAATGGAAGTTTTGATGGTTGGCAGCGTACTTATTATGCTAATGATACTTTGAAAAGTGAACAGTATTTTGAAAATAATATGGCAATTGGTGAATATAAGCAATATTTTATCACTGGTCAAGTGAAAGAGATCGGGGTTTATAAAAATGGTGTGAAGTACGGGAAGTGGAATGAATTTGATGAAAGCGGCAAACTCATTCGTGAAACCCGTTACAGAAAAGGAGAACAAGTTAGTGAAAAAAATTATTAATCCTTACGCAAAAACAGAGGGCTACAATTGTTTTGGCTGTTCGCCGGATAATGAAAACGGCCTTCAAATGCAATTTGTTGAAGATGGGGATTTTCTGATTTGCGAATGGGAACCCCGCGGATTTTTGCAAGGCTACCACAATGTATTGCACGGCGGCATCCAGGCTACGTTATTGGATGAAATTGCTTCCTGGTTTGTACAGATTAAAATCAAGACGGCGGGAGTTACATCAAACATGAACCTTCGGTTACGAAAGACTGTTCCTTCCAATCAAGGGAAATTGATTTTAAGGGCCTGGCTTAAAGAAACCAGGAGAAACCTTGTGGATGTAAATGTAGAATTAATCAATCCTGATGGAAAAGTAGGAGCGGATGGGGTTGTTACTTATTTCACTTTTTCTCCTGAAGTAGCCAAAGAGAAATTACGCTTTCCTGATTACCGGGAGTTTTTTGAAAAATAAGAAATCTTGTTACAAGTCTCTGTTTCGAGTGCAGCAGAAAATTACTAATCAAAATAACCGTCTACAGAATTAAATATTAAAACCAAGGATATGCCACTGATTCACAGATTAAATTATTTTTTCTAAATAAAGCACAGATTGTAATATCTGTCTTTGACAGATATTTTTAGCGATAATTATTTTATACGAGTTTAAATAATACATTTATTATTCTGTGAATCTGTGGCTTAAAATACATATTAACTGCTGAGTGATTACGAAATCTCAAATAAGATGACAATGATAAAAACACCACGCGACAACTCCATTGGGGCTCAGATGCACCTGGCTTCACAGGCACTCCGGCGCCGGATGCATCACCGTATTCATAAACTGGGCTACCAATGTTCGATGGAGCAATTATCGATTCTTGAAGTGCTTAAGTTTAATGGCGCAATGAATATGTCAGAAATTGCACATGCGCTTATTAAGGAGAATGCAGCCATCACACGAATGGTTGATGTAATGGAAGGAAGAGGACTTGTTGAACGAAAAAGTATTGCTGGCGACAGGCGGGCAAAAGCCATCCACATTACAAAAAAAGGAATGGGAGTGTTTGATGACTTAATTCCGAAATTAGTTTTAGAACTCAAAGAAGCGACAAGTTGCATTACAAAAGAAGAATATGATGAGGTAGTTCGAATCATGAAAAAAATCATAAAACACAATCAAGGATTGTAAAATTTTTTTGTCATATATTTGCACTATCAAATATTGATATATCAAATAAATGTGATAATGAGAGAATAAGTAAATAAGAGAATGCGATAATGAGGGAATGAAGGAATGAAGGAATGAAGGTATAGGGGAATAAGGGTATAAGGAAATATGGGAATAAGATAATAAATTATACAGAGATGACAG
>QMPA01000274.1 GCA_003650365.1 Bacteroidota bacterium
TTTGGGCTTTTCCGCTGGTTTTGATTCCGGAAGTAACTCTTCGTCTTCTTTCTTCACATGCAAGTCAATTTGTGGGAATGGTATTTGGATATCATTTTCCGCAAAGGTGTTATAAACACCTATGGCAATATCACTTTTTGTTCCAATCCCCTTCTCGAAATGTACCCAGAAAAGCAAACGAAAATTTAAGGAGCTATCGCCAAAACCTTCAAACAATGCACGGGGTTCCGGATCTTTTAATACATCTTCATGATCGAGTGCTACTTTCTTCATCAGTTCCAGAACAACATTGGGATTGGTACCATAAGCTGTTCCCACCTTCACCTCAACGCGTCGTTGATTATCTGAAAGTGTCCAATTGATAAGCTGGTTCGAAATCAAATTCCCATTTGGGACAACAACCTCAGCACCATCGAAAGTCCGTACATTGCTTGCACGAACGCCTACTTTGTTTACAATACCCATTAAATTCTCCACCTCTATCGTATCGCCAACGTTTATTGGTCGTTCATAAACCAATATCAATCCTGAAATAAAATTACTGACAATATTTTGCAAACCAAAACCAATACCAACACCAAGCGCACCGGCAATCAGGCCAAACTTTCCAAGGTCGATACCCGCTGCACCAAGTGCCATAGATAGTCCAAGGACGATAATAAAATAGCGAACAGTAACAGAAATTGCAGCAGGAACTCCCTTTGGCAACTTTGTTCGTACCAAAAACTCGTCCTCGACAATTACTTTGAAAAAGTTTGACAGGCCAAAACTTATAGCAAGAATCAAGATTAAACTGAATATTCCTCCAATTGAAATACTGAGCGTTCCTATTTCCCAATCGTGGGCCAAAAAGTCCGCCACCCAATCCATCACCGGGCGGTAAACTTCCATATTTTGAAGTATGAATTTTAACAAGAAAATAATGGCCAGTGTATTAATCACTTGCATCGACCTTTTTTTCAAACTACTCCAACGCTTCTCCATTACTTTCGACTTGGTATGCCTGCCGATCTCGATACTGGCATGCACCATTGCACGCAAAATTGCATGTGCACCAAATATTATTACGACAATAGCCGCTATTTTCACTCCTATTTTCAGTGTTAAAACTGCCAGATTCATATAGCCAAGTCCATTCGCTATTAATGCAATAGTAAACAGTGCAAACAGTGGAATCGATAGTACCCATACTTCTTTCACAAAAGGGGCAGCACCTTCTGGAACACGTTTGAACCCCTGTAAACCATATTTATAAGTAAGAAATAAAGCGAGTAATGCTTCCACGGTAATAAAAAGTCGCGCCCAATTCCCAAAGTACCACACCACAATTTCAGATAGATTGAAAATGTAAAGTATCAATACCATCAAAACAATTAACCTTCCCTTTTCACCAATCATTCCCGGTAAAAACACCAGTGCGCATATCAGCAGCAAAGTTCCCAAAAAGCCAGTCAGTATAAGCGGTATTGTAGGGTAAAACAATATAAAAAGTGTAAAAACAAGCGAAATAATTGTGGCGTATGGATGATCGGAAAACACCCTTCTTACAACTACAAAATAAGGATCTTCCTCGTTTAAACCTAATTTTGCAAATCGCCTTTTAATTAGGAAGAACAACAACACAATAAGTGCAGCAAAAAGTAAAACATTCAGGTAATTTATCTCTTTCGAAAAGTTAGTAACAGTTTTTGCGTTTTCGTGCCATGCTCTTTTTAACCTGGGAAAAACAGGGATTAACTCATTTTTATTAAAAGGTGTTTGCCACAGTAGAGGTTTATCCGCCACAAAAAGATTATCGCGCTGGTGATGTTGCAATTGAGAGACTTCCTCCAGAATATCATCAGTTATTGAAACTGTTTCAGTGATGTTGTCTTCCCGGATTAACATATCTCTTCTTTGTTTGAGGAACTCCAACTCCAGGTCTTTAATTTTATTGATTATTTCAATGATTCTATCGGTTAACTGGGCTGGATCATCGGCAAACTTTTCACTTTCATAAGTAAGCTCCCAGACGCTTTTGTCAAAGTTCAATTCAATCAGGTTACCTTGAATCCTTTCAACCTCTCCGCTGATCATTTCCATCCAATTTAACAACTTCATTTTGTGTCCGCTCCAGGCACGGAAAGTATTTTCCAGAAAGTATTTTGATAAATTATGTGTATTATACGTTTTAAACTCCTTTGCTTCATTCTCAATGAAAACCTTTTGTTTTTTTATAAGAGAATCCAATAGGATAAACTCAGAATTGGGTTCCAATTGAGCATTCATTTTAAGCAATCTTTTTCTTGTCCGCTCAATTTCAAAACTAATTTCAACCACATGAATCAATTTCGGACTTTTTTTCACAACTGTTGAGTCAGCTGAAGATGTACTCTGCCCAAATTGAAGGTTAGAAAAACCTAACAATAGCAACAGTAGAACTAAATATCTTGCTTTCATAAACATATCTATTAAATAGAAAACTTCATTTTTTGAAGAAAAGTCTGCATTGTTTTATACACCTCATTCCTTACTTCTTTCTTAGACAAAACAAGGTCGTGCATACCTTCCTGAATGACAACTACCTCAATATTTTTCCCAAGTTCTTTTGCATAGCGGGCAATATCTTCGACATCAAGAACCGCATCGGCAGTGTGCATATCTTTTCTGTAACTTCCCGGTGTAACACTTTTTGAGGAATGCATCAACAAAATTGGAATTTGAACATCAATCCCTTTTTGCAACTCTTTCTGTGCCATGTAAATGGCATTAATCCAACCCAAATTAAGCGGGAACCCTGCGATGGGTTTGTATTTAATATCGAAGTCCCACTCTCCCAAAAAATCTTTGTGCAGGCTTTCGGCATATCCTCTTTTTAATCCAGCCGGAGAAGAAAGCTTAGGAAAGGATCTTCCCATTCTTGCAATGATTGGGAGCGCCATTTTTTTAAGTATCGCCGGCATATTAAAATCAAGAAACGGACTGTTCAAAATAAGCGCATCAATGGTTTTTTTGCTGCTGCGATGTTTGGCATAAAGTGAGCCAATTAACCCACCAGTTGAATGCCCCATCAATACCAGTTTTTTGTTTCCCTGCTTATTCCTGATAATATCAACTGCCATATCCAATTCCTCAAAATACTCAAGATAGTTTTTAAAATTATTGGGTTTTTGATGTGGTAAAATAGAGCGGCCATATTTTCTTAAATCGATAGCGTAAAAATTAAATCCCAATTTGTTCGCCCACGCTGCCAATTCGTATTGAAAAAAATAATCGACAAAACCATGTATGTACAGCATTGCTTTCGCTGCATCTTTTTCAGTTTTTTTTTCTAGCAAAGTAGCTTCTACCCTACCCTCATAGTCATCTTTACATATAAGTTTCGAAATTGCGAACTGCTTTTCTTTTTCCCGATTCATTGACTGGATGTTTGAGACAAATGTATTGAATTTCTTGAAATCTAACAGTTGTATTTCGATTATGGCTAATTCATACTAAGTTTCGATGATTATTACAAACAAAAAGCCGCTTCAAAAGAAACGGCTTTCAATAAATGGTTATCAAAAAAACTATTTTGTCTTATCCGGATAATCAGGAATTGCAGGAGGCGATTTGAGATCTTTGAGTTGTTCAAGAATCACTTCAATGGCTTTGTTCAATTGTTCATCGTCGCCGGCATATTCTTTGGCCGGGTCGTTATCGACAACAATATCGGGCTCCACACCGTGACCTTCAATTACCCATTCACCCTTTTCGTTGAAAGGGGCAAACTCAGGTCGGCGCAAATCACCACCATCAACAAAGGGCAGTGAGCCACGGATTCCAACAACGCCTCCCCATGAGCGCATACCGATGATTGTTCCCATCTTCATTTTTTTGAATTGGTAAGGAAATAAATCACCATCGGAAGCGGAGTAATTATCAATCAGCATTACTTTTGGCCCCAATATCATTTGAGCCGGTTTGGTATTCACATCATTGTTTCTCGACATGCCATACAAAGCCAACTCACGGTTCAGCCGTTCGATAATCATCGGCGAAACATTACCTCCACCATTTCCACGGTCATCAATAATCAATGCCTTTTTGTTGAGCTGCGGATAGAAATGTTTGACAAACTCATTCAGCCCACCTCTGCCCATATCAGGAATATGAATGTATCCCACTTCGCCATTGCTGGCTTTGTTGACTTTTTCGGTATTTTCCATCACCCATTTGTAATAGTACAATCCCGATTCATCAGCGATGGGTTTGACCAACACATCACGCGTACCGGAAGTTGCTGCACTGGAATTTACAGTCAACTGAACGGTTTTTCCGGCTGTACCTACCAGTAACTGATAAATATCATTTACATCGGTAACCGACTTTCCATTTACGGCAATAATGAAATCGCCTTCGTTTACATCAACACCAACCTCGGTTAATGGCGACCTGGTTTTCTTTACCCAGTTTTCGCCGGGAAGGATTTCATCAATCCTGAAGTATCCCGAAGCATCGCGGCTGAGTTTTGCTCCCAACAGTCCGGTTTTTATACGATTTGGCTTGGGTTTGTCGCCACCCAAAACATAGGCATGGCCCACGCTCAGTTCACCAATCATTTCGCCAATTACATAATTCAGGTCGTTGCGGTTTTTGACATAAGGAAGCAAGACTTCATATTTTTCTTTGATAGCCGGCCAATCCAGTCCGTGCATATTTGGAGCATAGAAAAA
>QMPA01000275.1 GCA_003650365.1 Bacteroidota bacterium
AATAGCAATCAATATGTTAAGGTCAGATGATAAAAAGGCAAGTATGGTTCGTAAAAGGCTGGCTGCTGGATGGGATAATGACTACATGCTTAAACTCTTGAAAATTTAGATGCGTTTGCCCTGACCTTCCCCCCAGGGGAAGGCCGGGATGGGTCAACCTAACTGTGAAATACCAGCAGTGGCATTTCGGCACTTAAAGCCAATTGATTGGTAACACTGTGGTGAAACATTTTGACCAATAAATTGCCGGGCCTTTCAATCAGCGCAAGCATATCAGCCTGATTTTCTACTAAAAAACTGCTGATACCATTTGCAGCATCATTATTTTGGATGTAATAAAATGAATGGGGAATGTCCTTTAAATGAATATTCATCATTTCTTCGAAAAGTTGACCATCTGGTTTTGTCTCTTTGTAAACATTCAGAATAAGTAATTCGGCACTAAAAAACCGGATAATATTTGCAAGCCGTTCGAAATGTTTCTTAAAACGGCAATCTTTTAAATCTGTTGCAAACACGATTTTCTTTGGTTTCTTAAAATCAATATTTTCCGGAATTACTAGAACCGGGCATTTCGAGAGCCTGACAACTTTGTCAGTATTGCTTCCCAAAATCAATTGCTTAAGGATGTTTGAACCTTTCGAACCAAGAACAATGAGATCGATTGGCCGTTTTTCGTTAAGCTGATTAATCACTTTCACCAGATCGCCTTTCCCTGAAATTAAATCAATGTCCAGTTTATCCAAACCTGCAACCTTGTCAATTTGTTGTTTCTCTCTTTTAAGGTCTTGCAGCGAATATTGTTCCAGGATGTCATCAATTTTGAGCAATTGCGACTGGCCAGTTTTCGGCGCGGAATAAACATTCAATAAACCAAATTTACTGTCGCTTTTTAGTTGGCTATGTATTTTCAGATAGCTGGTGATTGCTTTGCGCGAGGTTTCCGAAAAATTTGTCAACATCAATACTGTTTTCATGGCTTCATTTTTTAATTGTAATTGACTTGATAAAGGTACTACAATAAAGGTGGTGAAGCAAGTATTGGTAAAAATAATTATTGAAAGTCACTTTCAGGTGAAGCTTACTTTGTAAATTGGGTTGAGTACAAAATAGATTCTAATTGCCGGAGAAGGTCACGCTTTTTCTTATTTGGATGGTAAACATAACTGTGTAGCGTTACAATTTTGTTGGAACGTGAATCAAGGAAGGTGTAACTTAAAAAAGGGCCACCCATAAAATCACCTTCAACATTCCACAAACCCCTGAGTTCAATTGCATAACCGGAGACAAAATTTTCAATAATTTTTCCTTGTGGGATTACAAATTCTTCATCAATTTGCATAAATGAATCACGTTGGTCGCCGGGTACATATTGCTCAAGAAACCTGTTGGTACGAGCTACAATACTTGATGTCGAAAACTGAGCTGTGTCTTTATAAGGTTCGCTAATAATAAAAATACACTGGCTGTATTCATTGGCTTCTTTTCTAATCCACATGAAATCGGATTCATTTTTCGCCATAAAAAAACCACTTGGAACAGTCATTTTCAGTTGAAAAGTCTCTGCGATTTCACTGCTTACTTTATTTCGTGAACTTGGACGAAAAACAGATAGAATCCGCTTCCTTTCTGCCAGGTTGTATTTGTCGATTATTGCTGTTGCATTTTCGTTAAGTGTACTGACAAATGCCCGGTTGTTTGGTGCATGAATATTAATTATTTGTTGGGGACTGGACCAAAGATCTTCAAAGGATTCCACCTTTGATTTTTCTATTTTTGGATCGATGTGTACAATAAGAATATTCCTGTGTTTTTTAAATAAATCAGAGAAATTCTGCTTGCTAATATGGGCCAGTTTAAAAATAGGTTCTACCTGATTGAGTCCATATTGTTCCTGTTCAAAATACGTACGTATTGTTTTCCCAATGGTATTGTCCCACTGTTTTTGGCTGTCGAGCACTACCAGAATTTCGGAAGTATTACCAATCGACCTGGGTTTGGTCGATTTATTATTTTGATCGCAAGAACTTGTCAGTAAAACCAAAGACAGGATAAATAGGAAACCAAAGATTCTTTTTTTGATCATTGTTTCAGTGCTTTAAATGAATCTGTTTACGTAAAGAAAACGAAGTTGTTTAGATTAAATTGTATTTGGGATGGTTTGGCTGTTAAATGCTGGCATTGACTAATGATGGCTAAACCAAATGACAGCGCAGCCAATGACCAATAGCTAACTTACAACGGCAATCTTGATTTTTTGCCCAGGTTGCAATCGTTTGGTATTTCGGATATTGTTGAGCCGTTTGATTTGGTCAACAGTAACTCCATCGTATTCCTTTGCAATGTCCCAAAGTGTATCACCCTTTCTAACAACATGATAAAGGTATTTGCCATCTTTGACCGATGCCTTGGATTTCTCGGCAGGTTTGTAAACAATGAGTTTTTGATTGGGATAAATTTTTGAATTTTTCAGGTTGTTCCATTCTTTCAAATCGGTTGGCGTGCATTTGTATTTTTTGGCAATCAGCCCCAAATTCTCACCCGATTTTACTTTGTGTACAGATTTGGAAGACGACCTTTGTACCGGTGTTTTCGATTTCTGATAGTATTTGCTGCTGCCTGCCCCAAACAAAACAAGCTTTTGCCCCGGATAAATAGTATTGCTTCTTAAGCCATTCCATTGCTTAATCTGGCTGACATACACATGATAACGTTTGGCAATCAGGCCGAGGCTTTCACCGCTCCGGACGTAATGAATATTCCTGTCTTTGGCCTTTTTTACTTCGGCAAGCAACTTATCCCTTTCTATACCACTTTTGGTTTTGTAAGCATAAAGGGCTTGTTCGTTGTTCAGATAATCGGCCACAAACTGACGGGGAATCCGAATAACATAAGTTTTGTTTTCCGTCGCCGGGATGATTCCTTTTTTGAACTGTGGATTTAAATATTTTAATTCATCAATAGGAATTGCCAACATTTCATTCAATTGGTCGAATGCCAAAATATCGTTTACTGTAACCGTGTCGATATCGTAGAAAAACATACCCGGACGCATGGGATAAATATTGTGTTCTTCGGCATAATTCATCACATAGTTTACGGCAATAAAAGCTGGAACATATCCCCTTGTTTCGCGTGGAAGAAAAGGCCATACCGCCCAATAATTTTTAGTGCCACCGGCTCGCCTGAGGGCACGGTTTACATTGCCGGCCCCTGAGTTATAGGCAGCCAAACAAAGCGACCAGTCGCCATAAATATCATAAAGGTCTGTCAGGTGTTCACAAGCAGCAATTGTTGATTTATAAGGATCGTAGCGGTCATCAACCAATGAGGTTACTTTCAAATCGTAAACTTTTCCTGTTCCGTACATAAATTGCCACAGGCCTTTGGCTCCCATTCTTGAGCCCGCTGCAGGATTGAGTGCCGACTCGACTATTGCCAGGTATTTAATTTCGAGCGGCATATCAAACCTGTCCAATACCTCTTCAAACATGGGGAAATAAAGTTCAGCCAAGCCAAGCATTTTAGCAGTCAGTGCACGCTTTTTATCTGCATACAAAGCAATGTAATTCTTCACTACTTTATTGTAGGTAAGCTCAAAGGGTGTTTCAATATTTAATGCCTGGATACGTTGTTCGTAGATTGAATCGGGATAAGTTGGTATTTCTCCGGGCTTAAATCTTCTGTCGGTTAATTGGTTGCTGTCGATGACGAAGTATTGCTTTTTGTAGAAATTTGCATATGTAAGGCTGTCGATCATGATGACAACTGGTGAGTCTTTAATGAGTAAATCTTTTTCTGTCAGATTGGCCATCAGCTTTTGCGTTTGCGCATTTTTTGCACTGTCAATGGTTTGCCGTGTAGTGTCGAGCTGACTAATAACTAAAGTGTCTGTGGGCATTAATTCAACTTCGATAAGGGTGTCGGCAGCAGTGGATGGGTCGTTCTGATCTTGTGCAAACAATGGGTTCGCGATGAAAAAAATCAAAAACAGATTAATTACAATTGGAATGATATATTTCATAAAACTAATTTCTTCTTTGAGGGAACGTAAAACGCTGCAAAAATAGTTCTTTTGAAGGCAGATTATTTTCTCTTATACATTATTAACCAACAGAAGAAAGTTAGTAGTTATTTGTTGACGATCTCTAGCCTGATTAATTCATAAACTATTCATTTTGACTTAATCTTGCCCCGTCCTTTAGGGCGGGGGTTGATGTTTAGAACAGTATTCGGCTTTAGCCATTTTTTTTTGATTAATGGCTAAAGCCTTCAAAATGCAATATTGATTATCCCCGCCCTAAAGGACGGGGCAATAATAAATATTCAAATAAATTTTGTGAATTAATCAGGATAGACTTTGACTCTCATTAAATATAATCGATAAAAAAAACCTGTTCCAAAATATGGAACAGGTTTTTCTGTGATTGAGGAAAATGCTTACAGTCCGGTTTCCTTTTTCAGTCCGTCTGTCCATTTTTTTACCCGACCGTCTGTTAGGTCGTCCTGATTGTCGCCGTCTAAAGCAAGACCAAAAAACAGACCATCTTTCATGCCATCCGAATCGGTAAATTTATAACCATCAACCGGCCACTGACCAATGATAGTGGCATTTACTTTATCAGCTTCTTCTTTGAAAATACCAAGTCCGTCAACAAAATGATCA
>QMPA01000276.1 GCA_003650365.1 Bacteroidota bacterium
AGAAAAGCTTGTTTGGGGCATCAATTTCGAACGGAATATCAGGCGGAAGAAGGAACAAGTTATGTGGCAGGGCTGGTATCGGATTTATGAACTGGAGAAAATTTCGCAGGCTGGTAAACTTATTGGTTTGGAGAATATTAAAGCCAAAAACAAAGTGGAACTGAAACCTTATGTTTCGGGTGGCGTGGAAAAACTGGATGGAGAAAACTGGAATGACAGATACAAAATCGGGGGCGATGTAAATATTGATGTTACGCCCACTTTAAAACTAAACCTTACTATTAATACCGATTTTGCCCAGGTTGAGGCTGACAGGGCGCGCATAAATTTAACAAGGTTCTCGCTTTATTTTCCTGAGAAAAGGCAGTTTTTTCTGGAAGCAAAAGACCTTTTTCAAATGAATGTTGGCAGGCGAAACGAAGTGTTTTATTCGCGGCAGATTGGTTTGGAGGATGGACAGGAAGTCCCTATTATTGCTGGTGCCCGTTTGTTTGGGAAGCAGAATAAAACGGCACTCGGTGTGATGTCGCTGCAGACTGTCGCCAAAGATTCAATCCTTACAACCAACCATTCGGTGGTGAGGGTACGACAGGATATTGGGAGGCAATCGAGCGTGGGTGCTATTGTTACGTCGAAATTTCTGAATGGACGGCATAATGTGGTTTATGGGGCTGATTTTATCTATTCTACATCCAAAATATTTGGTGATAAAAACCTCATTATTAATGGTTCTTTTGCCCAATCGCAAACCAGTGATTCAATTAACAGCAGCAATTCATCCTACAGTGTCGCGCTCTCTTTTCCTAACGACTGGATTGAATACGATTTGGCTGTAGTGGGTATTCAACAAAACTTTAATCCTGAAATGGGTTTTTTGCGGCGGAACAATTATCGGATGTATTACACAGAATTGCAGTTTAATCCGCGTCCTAAATTCATGCCTTTTTTCAGGAACCTCAACCTGAAACCCATCGACATCAATTATTATGTGGATGAAAAGACGAACCAATTGGAGAGCATTTTTTATGAGCTACGGCCCTTTGGTTTCGTAACAAAAAGCGGTGAAGTAACGGAGTTTAATGTGCAATGGCTTTTTGACCGGCTGGATGAGCCTTTCAATTTGCTTGACACTATCGTTATTCCTGTAGGTGAATATTGGGATACCCGTGGGGAAGTGCAGTTGGAAACCTTCCGGGGGAGAAAACTTTCGGGTGAGTTTTTTGTGAATTGGGGTGAGTTTTATACCGGAAAACGTACACGTTTGGGTCTTGAGGCAAACCTGAATTTGAACAAACATTGGAATCTATCAGCCGAATGGGACAGGAATTACCTGAATTTTGATCCGCTCAATTATGTAACGGATGAGATTGGTGGCCGCGTGATTTATGCTTACAATCCCAAGTTAAACACCAGCCTGTTTGGTCAATGGAATAATGAAGATGATGAGGTTTTGCTCAATTTCCGAATCAATTGGATTCCGAAAATTGGGAGTGACTTTTATTTTGTAATCAACCAGCTTATTGAAACGGGAAACAATACGCTCCGGTTTACTGAAACTGTAATTATGGCGAAATTGATTTGGCGCTTTGCCTTGTGATGTGGGGATGGTTTAATGGTTGGATGGTTCGTGGCAGTAGTGGTCAGACGACTAATACATCAGCGCAAAGAAGTCGTCCGATGACCAAAGAAAATCCGTAGGACCACAAAAACGAAGCTGCTGGATGCTTGGTTGGATTAGTGACCCAATAATCAATCCCCGCTGCCTCTCATTTTTCAACCTGCCGGGAAATTTTTTCAACAGAAATTTTGAAAACAGGAAGGTTTGCCGGAAGAAATACTACCCGTCAGATTAGGTCAGTTAAATGACAGCGCAACCAATGATCTTCAATGACAAATAACGGCGAAGCCAAATGACCAATTACGCCACCTTATCCACAGCTACATCTTCTTCAATACGAAGATTGTCGATAATGAAGCGTTGGCGGTCGGGGGTATTTTTTCCCATATAAAAGGCAAGGGTTTCGGCAACAGAAGATTCACGACGTAAAATTACAGGATCGAGACGAATATTTGAGCCGATGAAATGTTTGAATTCACTCGGTGAGATTTCTCCAAGTCCTTTAAATCGGGTTATCTCAGGACTGGCTTTTAGTTTTGCGATGGCCTTGTTCCGCTCTTCATCACTGTAACAGTAAATTGTATCTTTTTTATTGCGCACCCTAAAAAGGGGTGTTTGCAGAATATAAATATGTCCTGCTTTTACCAGGTCGGGGTAAAATTGAAGGAAAAAAGTTAGCAGCAGCAAACGAATATGCATGCCGTCAACATCTGCATCAGTTGCAATAACAACATTGTTGTAACGCAGGTTTTCCAAACTTTCGTCAATGTTCAGCGCTGCTTGCAAGAGGTTGAATTCTTCGTTCTGATAAACAATTTTCTTACTCAAACCGTAGCAATTTAGGGGCTTTCCCTTCAGGCTAAAAACGGCTTGTGTTTTTACATTGCGTGATTTGGTAATCGATCCACTGGCAGAATCGCCCTCCGTAATAAAGAGTGTGGTATCCAAACGTTCTTCTTTATTTGTATTGAAATGCACCCGGCAATCGCGCAGTTTCTTATTGTGGAGACTTGCTTTTTTAATGCTCTCGCGCGCCAGCTTTTTAATGCCGGCCATATCTTTGCGTTCCTTCTCCGACTGTAATATTTTCCGGTGAATGGCTTCTGCAGCCTCCGTATGAATGTGCAGGTAGTTGTCAAGATTTCGTTTTACAACATCGTTTACGTAATTCCTGATGGTCTGTCCTTCTGGTTCGACATGTTGAGAACCCAGTTTCGTTTTTGTTTGCGATTCGAAGATGGGTTCCTGAACCTTAATGCTGATGGCAGCAATGATGGAGCTGCGAATATCGCTGGTTTCAAAATCTTTATTGAAAAACTCCCGGATGGTTTTCACGATAGCCTCGCGGAAAGCAGTTTGGTGTGTCCCGCCGGAAGTAGTATGTTGTCCGTTGACAAAGGAATAATATTCTTCGCCATAAGAGCGCGAGCTGTGGCTGAACGCGCACTCGAAGTCGCCCTCTTTAATGTGAACAATGGGGTAAAGAACCGGACCGTTGCCATTGATGTTGCGTTCGAGTAAATCCAACAACCCATTTTTGGCATGGAATTTTTCGCCATTAAAAACAATTGTCAATCCATTGTTTAGAAAAACATAATTCCACAACATTTCTTCGATGTACTCGAAAAGATAATGGAAGTTCGGAAAGATTTCCCCATCAGGAATAAACGTAATCAGGGTGCCATTTTTCTCTTCACTTTTGGTGAGTTTTGCATCAGTAATGGAAACACCACGTTCGTATTCAACCAGTTTTGTTTTGCCATCACGAAAAGATTGTGCCTTAAAATAAGCCGAGAGTGCATTTACTGCTTTCGATCCGACGCCATTCAATCCAACAGCTTTTTTAAAAACCTTGGAATCGTATTTTGCACCGGTATTTATTTTGCTGACACATTCGTTCACTTTACCCAGCGGCATGCCCCGGCCGAAATCTCTGATGCTAACTTCCTGTTCGTTTACAGTAACTTCGATGGTTTTTCCATGACCCATTACATACTCATCAATCGAGTTGTCAATTACCTCTTTGATGAGCACATAAATACCATCATCATGCGAACTGCCATCGCCCAATTTACCAATGTACATGCCCGGTCTCATCCGGATATGCTCTTTCCAGTCTAACGATCGTATGCTATCATCTGTGTATTCAGCCGACATTTCACCCCAGTTTGAGGCAAAAGTAGAAAGTTAAACAAACAAGTGGGTGAATTTTGAAAATAGTTGTTAAACGGTATATGTTGAAAACCCTGTTAAATTGAGGGTTTCAAGGGGATTGTGTGCTAACTGGCGCGCGAATTTTTGCGTGCCTTACAACACAATACAATTAAAGCACGCGAAAATTCGCGCGCTATTAACTGTCTGCGATGTTCTCGACTATCCCTTTTTACATGTACTCAATCCGAAAATCGACCATGCCGGGCAGTAGCCGATAAATCCGGTGAGTAGTGGAACGATGGCTATAAGTCCCCACCAGCTTTGGTAATAATAACCCAATGCGCCAATAATAACGGCCAGAATAATACGAATAACTTTGTCAATAGTACCTACATTTTTTTTCATGATATTTTCTTTTAGTGATTAAGCGGCAAAAGTACAGTAGTGTACTGCTTCAGTTTGGTGACAAAAGTTACAAAGCCGAAATTATTTCAATTTTTCCGCGGAGGTTCTTGATTTTTTTGTCCCTTTCCAATTGTTTCAAAAGCCGTGAAACCACTTCCCGTGCAGTGCCAAGTTCGTTGGCCAGTTGCTGGTGGGTGATGGGAATGGTATTCGATTTCGATTTCTGTTGTTTGGTTTTCAGGTTGGCAATCAAGCGGAAATCAACATTTTTAAATGAAATGGCATCAATAAACAGGATGAGTTCATTAAATCGTTGGTGGAAAAGTTGGAGGACAAAATCATTCAGCCGTGGAAAATGTAAAAGCATATCCCTGAGTGTTTCTAATGGAATAGCAAGCATATTCGTTGGTTTGTCGGTAATGGCATAGGCCACACTTTTGTCGTTGTTTAAGCCTGCGACGATGGAAAGTGCACAACTTTCACCG
>QMPA01000277.1 GCA_003650365.1 Bacteroidota bacterium
CTGCGGGCAAAGCCTAAACTAAAGAAAACAACTTTTGATTTTGATTTCAGCGAATTAACCATCAAAGGAAGAGGAGTGCAGGGAAATATCCTCACAAAACATACAGTAAGAAATATAGTGCAGCGCGAAGAAGGTATTTCGACACTTGGCGCCCGCGATATTTGGTATGACGAAACCGTCCGCCGACTCAATACCGATGAAAGGGGCGAACACCTTGGCGCCTTTAAAGGAGATGATAAAATACTCACCGTACTTTCAAGTGGTGAATTCAAACTCAGTGGTTTTGACCTGTCAACACACTTCGATGACAATATGTTGCAGATTACTAAACTTAATCCCGACAACATTTTCACTGCGGTTTATTTTGATGGAGATATTCAAAAATATTATGTTAAGCGCTTCCAGATTTCGGATGAAACCATCAACAAGAAGTACTTATTTATTAGCAGCTGCAAAGGTTCAAAATTAGAAGCATTTTCTTTAGACTACTTGCCACAACTTGAAGTAGAAATAAAATCTAAGAATAGCAACGAAATCGAGTTTGAAGTTATTCCAATTGCAGATTTTATCGGATTGAAAACTTATCGTGCAAAAGGGAAACGCTTATCGAATAAAGAGCTGAAAAAACTCCGGTTTATTGATCCATTGCCTGATGAGGCCGAGGCTGAGGCTGAGGTTGAGATTGAGGTTGAGAAGGTAGATGAAGCGAAAGTAAGGGAAGAAACCAAAAGAAATAAGAAGCCCAATCTGGAAAAATTAGACAATCAGCCACCTAACGATGAGGATGAAATTCAGATGGAATTGGAATTTTAAGAGCACTTAAAATATAACCTGCATTTATAACGACTGCTCCCCTATTAAAGAACTGCTGTCATATCGAGGGAAACGAAGTGACGAGATATCTCCCGGAAGAAAACCATACTCTATAGGGATCCCTCCTCGCTACGCTGTGTTCGGGATGACAATCAATTTTTCTTCTCAAAATATTCCTCAACCTCTTTCAGGGCAATCATAAACCAAACTGTGTAATTTTCGGGATGGTTCTTAATATCCTCTACCACCCAGTCAAGTGCTACATATTTAAAATCACCCACTTCTTCCGGATTGGGAACGGGCAGGGTGTCAGACTCACCAATAAATACATGATCAAATTCATGCTCTGTCAGACCCTGACCAACATCGGCTTTATAAACAAATGAGAAAGCTTCTTCAAATTCACAATCGAAACCCATTTCTTCAACAATTCGGCGGTGGGCCGCATCGCTGGTTTTTTCATTGGCGCGGGGATGACTACAAACCGTATTGGTCCACAAACCGGGAGAATGGTATTTTTCATCGGCTCGTTTTTGGAGCAACATTTTTCCTTCAGAATTAAAAATAAAAACCGAAAACGCCCTGTGTAATGCTGCTTTTTCATGGGCTTCCATTTTTTCCATACCACCAAGTGGCTGATCATTTTTGTTGACGAGTATAACGTATTCAACTGACATGTTGATTTCTTTAAAATTTAAGCAGGCAAATATAAAGCAACTATTTTGATTGATTCAAAATAAAAGAGAAATATATTAGTGGGATTTTTCATCTCTTTTAAAAATATTTTAAAAAATATTTGACAAATGAATTATATTGTTTATTTTTGACCGACCGTTCAGTCATAAAAATATGCCACGTACAGAACAACAACTTGTAGAAATAAGGGAGAGCAGAAAAGCTTCGATTATGGATGCGGCATTACATTTGTTTAGTGAGCAAAGTATTGATACTGTTTCTATCAGTTTGATTGCAAAGCGGGCAGGTATTTCCAAAGGTTTAATGTACAACTACTTTACAAGCAAAGAAGAACTGATAAAAGAAATAGTAATCAGGGGATTTGATGATTTTTCGAATATATTCGACCTAAATAAAGACGGCATATTAACAGAGGAAGAGTTCGTCTATTTTATCGACCAGACTTTCTTCATTTTAGAAAGCAAGCAATCATTCTGGAAACTCTATTTTGCAGTTGTCATGCAACCAAAAGTAATGAAACTTGTTGAGGAGAAACTAATGGAAGTTTTGACGCCCTTCATGATAACATTGACTAAGTATTACGAAACAAAAGGTGTGGAAAGTCCTTTCGCCCAGGCCCGCTTATTGGGTTCATTATTGGATGGGGTAAGCCTTAATTACATTGCCGACCCGCAAGGTTTTTCTATCGAGGAAACAAAAAAAATAATTATTGAAAAATTTATTTAGATGAAAAGTATCAAATTTTTTACGGCAATTTTTCTTGTGATTGCCTTCCAATCAACAACAATTTCATTGTTAGCACAAGAACTCACGGCAGTTGAAATCATCAAAAAAGCAGATGAAAAGAACCGTGGCGAAACCAGCCAGGGAGAAATGACCATGACCATTGTCAGGCCAAAATGGGAACGCTCCATCAGCATGAAAACCTGGTCGAAAGGAGATAAATATTTCGTGATTTACATCACAGCTCCTGCCAAAGAAAAAGGACAGGTTTTTTTAAAAGTAGATAAAGAGATGTGGAATTGGGTTCCATCCATTTCGCGTATGATTAAAATTCCGCCTTCGATGATGATGCAATCATGGATGGGATCGGATTTTACCAATGACGACCTGGTAAAACAATCTTCAATAGTTGTCGATTATGACCACAAATTGCTGGAAGACGAAAATATCCGTGGAATGGACTGTTACAAAATTGAACTCATTCCGCACGAAGACGCCCCTGTGGTTTGGGGAAAAATTATTTCATGGATTACCAAAGACGGTTTCAACCTCTGGAAATCGGAATACTACGATGAAGATGATTACCTTATTAACATAGAAAACTCATCCGACATCAAACAAATGGGAGACCGGAAAATACCCGCTCGTGTCGAGATGATTCCGGCCGACGACCCAGGTAAAAAGACCATCATGGAATTCAAGAACCTCATTTTTAACCAACCCATTGACGACAGTTTCTTTTCAAAACAAAATATGAAGAGGGTGAAGTAAAAAGGGAATTCGGGTTATAAGGTATAAGGGAAATAGGGTATAATGGGAATAAGGTATAAGGGCTATAAGGTAAAGTGGGAAATAAGGAGAATATGTTACAAATGAGGATATTATGAAAAACAAATATTTAAATCGGCTAAACAACATTATTAAGATTGTGGCAAGTATCATCAATCCTAATTCACAATCACCCCTATTCCCCCTATTCCCCCTATATCCCTATTTCCCCTTCCCCTTCCCCCTTTCTCAAAAAGCAAGAAACTAAACTTGACCAAAACGTAAATAACTTAGGCTAAAAAGAACTCCTCAAATGAAAACCTACCTAAAAATAGCATGGCGCAACCTCTGGAGAAATACCAGACGGACACTGATTACTGCTGCCTCTATTTTCTTTGGTATTTTTTTCGCAGTGCTGATGTCATCCATGCAGCAAGGTTCTTTTGAAAATATGGTTGATAATATGGTCAGGTTTTACTCCGGCTACTTTCAGTTCCAGGAACAAGGGTTTAAAGAAAATAGAAGTGTCAACCAAAGTTTCATACCTGAAAATGAATTCACTTCTGCAATAAGTAGCAATCCGTTTATCACGCAATCAACATCAAGAATTGAATCTTTTGCTCTTGCCGCTTCGGACAACAACAGTGCCGGCAGTTTGCTTTTTGGGATCGAACCCGCAAATGAGGAAGCCATCTCAGGACTTTCAAAATGGGTAAAAGAAGGTGAGTTTCTTACACCCGGTTCCAAAGATGTTTTGCTTGGAAAAATACTGGCACAAAACTTAAATCTGGGTGTCAACGACACTATAATTTTAATCGGACAGGGATACCATGGGGTGAGTACAGCCGGTGTTTACCGCATAGCGGGTTTACTTGATTTTCCATTACCGGCACTCAGCAGGCAAGTTATTTATATGGAAATCAAAAACTGTCAGGAATACCTGGATATGCCCGGGCGAATTACTTCTACCGTCATTATGGTTGCAAACCCGGATGATGTGGACAAAGCTGAACAGTCGCTTTCGGGCCTCGCAAAAGGTGACTTGAAACTTTACACATGGAAAGAACTTCAACCGGAACTAATCAATCTTATCGAAGGAAAAGAAGCAAGTGGTGTTGTGATAAAAGGCCTACTGTTTATGATTATTGGCTTTGGGGTTTGGGCTACAATCATTATGCTGATGAATGAACGAAAACGCGAATTGGGCGTGATGATAGCACTTGGAATGCGAAAAACCAAACTGTTTATAGTTGTATTACTGGAATCATTTTTTATTGCCCTTATTGGTATTGCCAGCGGATTGGCGGTGAGCATCCCACTCAGCACCTATCTTAATTTAAACCCCATTTATGTTACTGGAAAGATGGCTGAAACCTACACATCCATGGGATTTGAACCGGTTCTTAAATTCAGTGCACAGCCTGAGATTTTTATCAATCCCAGTCTGGTTATTTTTATCATGTTTGCAATAATCTCACTTTACCAATTGGTGTTTATTGCAAAACTAAATACTGTTAAAGCGATGAGGCCCTAGTTTTTAGAGTTTATCGATAAATTTAAAAATCTTGATGAAATAATACAAATGACAAAAAACAAATCTCAAATAAAACTCAATGTTCAAATTTTCAATATTCAAAATAGTTTC
>QMPA01000278.1 GCA_003650365.1 Bacteroidota bacterium
ACTTTTGAATATTCGGGCATTTCGGTCAAGATGGATGCATCACTCATCAGTAATTCATCTGACATGTCGATGTCCTCATCGGCCATGAAATTTGCATTGTTATTGTCATTGCAGTCGCATGCTGTCAGCAGCACTACGAAAGAGATTAGGTAAACAAATAGTTTATTCATTATTGCACCCTCCTAAATTTTATAATTATTAATTGAAAATTTTAAAGCATTATCTTCACAAACTTCAATGCAGCGTCCGCAATTGCTGCATTCATCTTTTATAAATCCTGATTTTTCCCCAACAATATGCAGCACTTGTTCTTCGTGGCATACATCGAAGCATTTCATACACATTGTACATTTTTCAACATCATGTTTTACTTTGATCAGCGAGAAGCGGCTTGTTGCCGAGTAAAAAGCACCCAGCGGACAAAGGTGGCCGCACCAGCCATATTCTACAACTAACAGGTCGAAGAGGAACAAAGCAACAATCACTGCCCATCCCATGCCAAATCCGAAGATGATTCCGCGGTGTAGCATGGTAATTGGGTTGATGACTTCAAAAGCTGCAACACCCACAATTGGTGAAAGTAGAATCCCCAATCCCAATACCCAATAACGGGTTTTCCGGCTGAATGTAAAAAAGCTTTCTTTCTTTGTGAAGTGCCACTTTTTCCGCATCCATGTGGCCAGGTCGGTAATTATATTTACCGGGCAAACCCAACTGCAAAAACTTCTTCCAGCAATCAAAGCATAAAAAACAAGAACGATAATTCCACCGATAATTGCATCGGTACTCATGACAAACCCTGTTGCAAATGTTTGCAAAACCGCATGTGGGTCTGCCAGGTAAAATGTTTCCAGCACGTAGGCTGAACTGTAATTTCCCATCAGGAACTTCCATCCCCACCAGTTAGTCCCGCCAAATAAAATAAGCAGGCCTACTTGCGTAATTCTTCTTAGGATTAAATACCTGTTTTTCTTAATAATATTAGTCATCATCAAGCAGGTGTTCCCAATCGTTCAATTCGTCTTCCGGAGAAGACTTTTTTTCTTTTTCTTCTTTCAGGTTATTCAAACGTTCTTCGTCGGCCTTGTCCCAACCTTTAATGTAATGCTCACCAACCCTTCAGGTTACTATCGTTCGCGGCAGCACAAAAATGGCCGCTTTCTCCGTAACACAAGCATGTTCGCATAATCCACACCCGGTACAAATTTCACGATGAACGACCGGTTTCAGAAACGCATGTTTTCCAGTTCGTTCATTTCGTTTGTACTCCAAAGTAATGGCTTCGCCAAGCAATGGACAAGCCCTGTAACAGGCATCGCATTGAATTCCCCAGAAGGCCAGACAGGCTTCCTGGTCAAGCATGGCAACACCCATTTTTGCTTTGTTGATGTCTGGTTCTTCTGTTTTAACACCATCAATTTGTTTCGCGATTTCCATTACATCCAATGCACCACTCGGGCAAACTGGTACGCAAGGAACATCGGGGCACATATAACAAGGAATCAAGCGTGGTTTGAAAAATGGCGTGCCAATTGCTGTGTGATCATCTAAAGTGGCCAACTGCAAAGTATCGTAAGGACAGGCTTCGACACAAGTACCACAGCGGATGCATGCTTTCACAAAACGCTCTTCTTCTAAAGCTCCCGGTGGCCGCAGGGTTAATTCCGAAGCTTTGAGTTTAATGGCTGTCGTTCCCCAGGCTGCTCCACCCAAACCCAATAATCCGGCACCACGAAACATTGTTTTCAGTGCGTCTCTTCTTGAGTTCATATGTTGTGTATCAGCCATTCAGTTAATCTAATACATGTTTACTTCTGATATTGTCAAATTCAAAAAATGAATGCTTTTTTCTATTGACCCACCCCTTCACCCCTCCGAGGAGGGGATTAATGGTATTCATTTTTTGAATATTCACCTATTACGCCTTACTTATTTTAACAGCGCACTTTTTAAAGTCTGTTTGTTTTGAAATCGGATCAGTTGCATCAAGGCAAACTTTATTAATCAGCACTTTTTCGTCAAACCACGGCACATAAACCGATCCTTTTGGCATACGGTTTCTGCCGCGTGTTTCCACGTGTGCCTTTACTTTACCTCTTCGTGAATCAATCCAAATCAACTCACCTTGTGCAACTTTATATTTTACTGCATCGTCAGGATGCATATAGCATAAAGCTTCGGGAACGGCCCTGTAAAGTTCAGGAACCCGCATGGTCATTGTTCCACTGTGCCAGTGTTCCAACACACGTCCGGTACATAACCAAAGTGGATAATCTTTGTCCGGCATCTCAGGTGGATCCATATACGGCCTGAAGAATATTTTAGCTTTATTGGTCAGGTCAACTTTTCCGGCAGATTTATCGATACCTTGTAGATTTCCCTTGGCAATCTTTTTTAAGGCTTTGCCATAGAATGCAAATTCGCCCACATCAGCTTTGCGTGCGTAGGGGTCATATTTTGAATTGAAGCGCCATTGAGTTTCTTTGCCATCAACAACCGGCCATTTCAATCCGCGTACTTTGTGGTAGGTATCGAAATCGGCATAATCGTGTGCTTTCCCTTCGCCAAAACTCCGGTATTCTTCCCAGAGGTATTTTTGGATGAAGAAGCCATATCCATTCCATTCTTCGCCATTTGTTCCTGTTATTTCACGGCCATCACCTTCTACTTCTGTATTTGTAAATCCTTCGCCAATTGGATCGGGCCAGGTGTACGATTTGGCATCTTCATTGGCAAACAGCACATCGAACAAAGTGTCCTCGGGGCTGTAACCCATTTTCTTTGCTTCATCCAAAACATCCGGCAAACCACCTTCGAGTCCCGGAATTTTTTGTGCTCCCCAAACATCTTTCAGCTTGAATCTTTTGGCTATTTCAATGTATTGCCAAAGGTCAGGCATGGAATGTCCAACGGGAACCACCTGTTGTTTCCAATGCTGAGTCCTTCGTTCGGCATTGCCGTAGGCTCCCCATTTTTCGTAAATCATAGCAACGGGCAAAACGAGGTCGGCAACCTTGGCTGAAACGCCCGGATAGCTGTCGGAAACCACAATAAAATTATCCATTTTGCGTGCTGTTTTCAACCAGTGATTCGCGTTGGCAGTACCCATAAATGGATTACAAACATTCACCCAGGCAAACTTGATTGTTCCATCTTCCAGGTCGCGGAAAATCTTCATGATGTGCGAACCCGGTTTGGGATTTAATGTTTTGGACGGGATTTTCCAGAGTTTTTCAGAAACTTCCCGGTGTTTTCCGTTGGCCACCACCATATCGGCAGGCAAGCGGTGCGAAAATGTTCCGACTTCACGGGCTGTTCCACATGCGGATGGTTGTCCGGTCAGACTGAAAGCGCCATTGCCCGGTTTGGCTTGTTTACCTAATAGGAAGTGTACCATGTAGGCCTGTTCGTTTACCCAAACGCCGCGTGTATGCTGATTCATACCCATGGTCCAGAAGGAGACAACTTTTCGGTTTTTCTCCATGTAAAGGCTACCAAGCAATTTGAGCTTCACTTTAAAAGAAGCAAGGTCTTCATCCGGATCGCCTTTTGCCAAACCGGCAACAAAATTTAAGTCGTAAGGTTTGAGCCCTTTTTTGAACTCCTCAAAAGAAATTGCCCAATGGCCTTTTGGTGTTTTCCGGTGTTTCATTTCCATTGTATCACCTTCTTTAAAACCCAAATAGCCAAGTGTAACAGCTTCTTCTTTAGAGATTTTCTTTGAAATCTCTTTTTTGACAGTTTCCCTTTCCAAATCTGTAAAGCCGGGATGGTCGGGTGTGCGCATACCATAACCGGTATCGACAAATCCGGTTGCGAATTGCATATACTTATCAATGAATTCCTGATCCATCGATTCAGGATTGTTGTACACAATCTCTCGGGCGATGTAGTTCCAGATGGCCAAATCGGTATGTGGCTTAAAGATAAGTTCAACATCAGCAAGGTCGGAAGAGCGGTTGGTATATGTTGACAGGTTTATAATCTTGACCCGCTTTGGATTTGATAATTTCCTGTCGGTTACCCTTGACCAAAGTACCGGATGCATCTCGGCCATATTGGCTCCCCAGGTTACCACTGTATCCGTCAATTCGATGTCATCGTAACAGCCTGCAGGTTCGTCAATTCCAAAAGTTTGGATGAATGCACCCACTGCAGAGGCCATACAATGTCTCGCATTGGGATCGAGGTTATTCGAACGGAAACCGGCTTTCATCAGTTTCGCCATTGCATACCCTTCCTGAACAGTGTATTGTCCTGAACCAAAAACGCCAATTCCGGTCGGGCCTAATTCGTCCAGACTTTTCCGCATTTGCTTTTCCATTTCGTCGTAGGCAACCTTCCACGAAACAGGTTTAAACTTGCCATTTTTACTGAACTTTCCGTCTGCTCCAAGCCGCATTAATGGTTGTTTCAAACGGTCAGCACCATACATAATTTTGGCATTGAAGTAACCTTTTATGCAATTCAGGCCACGGTTAACCGGAGCTGCGGGGTCGCCCTTAACGGCAACAATTTTTTCATTTTTTGTGGCTACCATAATGCCACAACCGGTACCACAAAACCGGCAAACGGATTTGTCCCATCGCCAACCGCCTTCAGTTGGGGGAGGAGTGGCTGCCATCATTTTCT
>QMPA01000279.1 GCA_003650365.1 Bacteroidota bacterium
ACTTTTGTATTGGCAAATAAAAGTATGCTTGAATACGGACTGACAGACCAGGTTTGGGATAAAATCGCTGAACGTTTCAATCAGTACATATCGTTTATCTGGGAAGATATCTGTTTACAAGCAGTTCCATATTTATCAATTGGGAATACATCATTTGGTGCTGCCTCCAGATGGTGGGGTAATGGCCTTGATGGAGCATCAATGGAGATAGATATTGCAGCCGAATCGGCAGATAAAAAAACATTATTAATTGGTGAGGTAAAATGGACAGACAAAGTTCGGATAAATGAAGTGTCAAATCAACTAATTGCAAAAAGCAACAATATTCCTTTTTTGAAAAATAGAAAAGTAATCAATATGTTGTTTCTAAAAAAAGCTATTAGGAATGTTCCAGATAATATAAGGATTATCACTCCAACAGATGTACTTGCTGCTTTGCGCAAAAAGTAATAAGCTTTTAGGCTGGCTTCGTAATATATTAAGTAAGCCAAATTCATGAACTTTGTTTTGAGAGGCTTACCAACTTTCGTTTGTTTTTAGCCATAAATTTTGGGGATAAGATTAATAACGTACATACAACTCGTCAATTTACGACCTGATATACGGAATTAAAATTACGAAATGAGAAATCTTCTCAACCTCAAGCCCACTCCAAATTATTAATAAGCAACAAACCATGAAACAAAAACATTATATTTGCCTCGGGGAATTTGAAGCTAAGGTTTAACTAAAACAAACAGGCATGTTCAAAGAACTTATTGCTACCTACTCCAAACAATTTCTATCTCGGTGGGTAATTCTTTTATTCGATGTAATTATTGTTGCCAGCACTTTTGGGTTGGCATATTTAGTTTGGTACAGTTTCAATTATTTCATTATTAATCCTCATGTGGCACTCTTGCAGTTGGGGATTGTGGTCAGTGCTTATTTGCTGTTCTTTTTGCTAACGGGTTCTTATTCAGGGATTATTCGGCATACCGGCTTGTTAGATGCTTACCGGATTTTAAAAGCTGTAAGTTTCTCATTCGTTTTTCTTGTGGTAATAAATATTACAATTGCTTTAATATTTGGAAGGCAGTATATCTATCGCATATCTTTTTCCATATTAATTATACACTTCTTATTGTCGATGTTTTTTTTAATTGGAAGCAGGGTAGTTATTAAATTGCTGTTTATTCAAATCACACGTCAGTTTGCCAAAGAAAAAATAGCTGTAATTATTTATGGTGCAGGATCTGCCGGAATGCTTACCAAGAATGCGCTTTTAAAAGATCGGCATTACCGTTATGATGTAATTACTTATATAGATGACAATCCATCCAAAGTAAGAAAACGTATTGAAGATATTCCGGTAGTAGCGCACAACAGGGCACTTAGTCCTTCATACATTGCGCGCTATGGGGTTAAACAATTGATTATTGCCATTCAGAATATTTCTCCCGAAAAAAAGAAAAAGATTGTTGAAACAGGGCTCGACCTTCATTTGGAGGTAAAAGTAGTGCCGGCAATAGATCGTTGGATAAATGGTGAATTGAGTTCGCAGCAATTGCGAAGGGTAAAAATTGAAGACCTGCTGGAACGCGATGTTATTGAATTGGATAGCAAAAATATTAACCGCGAGCTTAAGAATAAAATTGTTATGGTAACCGGTGGTGCCGGATCCATTGGTAGTGAAATAGTTCGCCAGGCTCTTAACTATTCTCCAAAACGATTGATTATTATTGACCAGGCCGAGTCGCCAATTTATGATTTGCAATTTGAAATTATCAATACCAAGGCATTTCAAGATTGCTTGCACAGAATAGAATTTGTGGTGGCAAATGTGAAGGATAAATTCAGGATGGATTATATTTTTGACATCTATCGTCCTGATATTATTTATCATGCGGCTGCATATAAACATGTTCCCTTAATGGAACAAAATCCTTATGAGGCTTTGTTGGTTAATGTTTTTGGAACCAAAGTTATCGCTGATTTATCTGTAAAATATGCTGTTGAAAAGTTTGTTATGGTGTCGACTGATAAAGCAGTTAATCCGACCAACATCATGGGAGCTTCGAAACGGATTGCTGAAATATATATACAAAGCCTGCATAACAACGAGACAAGGTTTATTACAACGCGTTTTGGAAATGTTTTGGGTTCCAATGGTTCTGTCGTGCCATTATTCAGAAAGCAAATAGAAGCGGGCGGTCCTGTTACGATTACACACAAGGACATCACGAGGTTTTTCATGACAATTCCCGAAGCTTGTAATTTGGTTATGGAAGCAGGGGCTATGGGAGACGGGGCCGATATTTTTATTTTTGATATGGGCCAGCCCGTTAAAATTTACGATTTAGCAACAAAAATGATTCAGTTATTTGGTTTTGAACCCGGCGATGATATAAAAATTGAAGAGACAGGATTGCGTCCGGGAGAAAAGCTCTATGAAGAATTGTTAAATGATTCGGAGAACACTTTACCTACCCATCACCCAAAGATAAAAAGGGCCAAAGTTGTTGACATCGGGAACGAAGAAACCAATCGGTTTATCAATGAATTATCTGAATTGATTTTGGACAGAGATGAGTTGAAGTTAGTCAGTAAAATGAAGCAAATTGTTCCGGAATTTGTAAGCAATAACTCTGTTTTTGAGCAGTTGGATAAGAAGAAGAAGGCTTGAGAGAATCTTCCACTTCAATCGTTTAATTCCGAGGAAGGCACAGCCGGAGGAATCTCCAACATTTGAAACAACAATTTTCATAAAGTATTCTCGCAGCATTCCAGCGCACAGGCCTGTCTTTGATGTCTCACAATTGAATAACTAAATTTGGTTCTACTACCATTTTAGCATTTAATCATTTTAGCATTATTCAATATTCCACTAAATTCGTAGTAGCATCCTAAATTTAAAGACCACTTATTCAATCTTACTACTCAATCTTCACTTGGCAGATAAAATAGAATAAACTATCTTTGACAAAATAATACGAAAATGAAATCATTAAAATATATTTTATATAAAGAAGGTAATTATTATGTGTCGCAATGCCTAAATGTGGATGTTTCCAGTTTTGGTGTTACTATACAGGAAGCAATTGATAACCTGAAAGAAGCAGTAGAACTGTATTTTGAAAATAATGATGAGACAATACTTTTTCCGGTTATCACTGAAACCATGATAGGTGAAACATTGATAAATGTCTAAATTACCTTCTCAATCAAGAAAAACCAATTTCACCCTGGCAAACCATTCCCTTATCCAAACCCTTATTCCATATAAGGTGTAGACTGCTTTGGCATTATAACCAATAGCATCTATTCCTACAGCATTAGCAAGTACAATTGCTCTTTCATTGTGAAACTGTTGTGAAACAATGGTAAGTACTTCAAGGTTTCTTTTTTTACAGAATAAAATTGAAGCCCTTGTGTTGTAGCCTTTTTTATCCAACATAATTAACGAATCTGGCATCCCATTTTCGACAAGTTCCTTTCTCATTAGTTCCGGTTCATCATAAATCTGGCTGGTGCTATCTCCACTAATAATGATGTTATCAATATTTCCATTTTCCCACAATTCTATTGCGGCATTGCATCGGTGTGTAAAAAATAAATTGATTTTCCCATTATTCATATATTTGGAAGTTCCAAGCAACAGTGCAGTTTTGTTGTAAGGAATAGTTTTAACTGAGCTGTAAATCTGCTTCCTGGCATTTATACTTACATAAACATAGCTGAAAACCAGTATGATTATTAATAGAAACAATGGAATAGAAAATGCTATTTTTAACCGCATAAAATTCATCAAATACTGAAAAACAAAAATAATGATTTGCATCTGTCATCAAAAACAGATTGAAGTTTTTCAAAAAACGACTTATTCAATGAAAAAACAGTTTCTTTCTCTCACAATATTCCTCCTGGCTTTCACAGCTGGTGCCCAGGAACATTTCCTTAACCTGAACAGAGAATATAACCGCGATGTCGAAAAGGCTGTTTACAGCAAAGACTACCATTTCCATACTTCCATACAACCTTTTTATGTACCAGAACTAGAGCAGATTACCAATTACGATTCGATACAAAAGCTGTATTGGCTGCATAAAGAGTTCAATAAGAGTTGGAAGCAAAAAACATGGGATAAGTTTTTGAATGATGATGTAGTTACGCTACGCAGACCAGATTTTGAAATAGTAGCCAATCCATTAATGAATTTTGGAGGAGGTAATGAGTCGGTAGAAGGTAAATCAACATGGGTAAATACCCGAGGTTTCGAAATAAAAGGACGCTTGGGAAAGAGCTTTAGTTTTTACACTAATTTTTATGAGAACCAGGCTGTATTTGTAAATTATCTGGATACTTATGTAAGAAAAAATAAGGTAATTCCCGGACAAGGGAAAGTTCATACTTATCTTGATGGTGGTGGTTTTGATTATTCCAGTGCGACCGGATATATTTCTGTAAAAGCAGGTCAGTTTTTCAATTTTCAGTTGGGCCACGGTAAAAACTTCCTGGGCGACGGTTACCGTTCGCTATTGCTGTCTGATAATTCTTTCAACAACCTGTTTTTAAAAGCTTCGGTTAATTTCTGGCACATTAAATACATGGTGCTTTATAACCAATACATTGAT
>QMPA01000280.1 GCA_003650365.1 Bacteroidota bacterium
AATATCTATAATATTTCATGATGAGTATTTTAAAAATTATTAATTAATTCTCTTCACTAAATTTCCAACACACTATTTCTCTACTTCAATTTTAAAATCCCGGAATTCTACCCAATATTGTTTTTTGTCGGGCGCACCAGCAGCCATACCAATATCAACTGTAGCGTTTAATCCGGGGATGTCGTTTGTTTGTCTTTCAACAGCCCAATTTATACCATCGTAACTAACATAACCCGTAAAACTGTTTCCATGACGAACCAATTTCAACCAAATGGGAACATCAATATTTTCGGGAATATTTTCGCTGCTTGCTTTATGCATGCATCCGTCACCAAATTCATCGTAGTTAATCCCTGCTCTTCCAGTACTAGCAAACATTAAAACCGAAGCTTTACTTCCGGGTTCTGTATCAAAACTTTTTGTTATATCGTTTCGAACAAACAATCCTGAGCGAAACCATTCGTGGGTTCGCTTACCAAAAGCCGTAATTTTTACGGTTGCTACAAAATCACCTTTTACATTGTCGGTAAAAATGGCTGCATAAGAATCTTCTGCATGGTAAAAATCAGAACCACTTGCCTTAATTTTATAGATATTCTTTTTTACATCAAACTCCATCTCAGAAGGTTCTGCAGTTGGTGATGTGTAGGTTTTTAGTGTTGTTTTTGAAATAGCAAGCTTTTTTTGTATGTACACAGAAAGCTTCAATTCAGTACTGTTTCCAATTCGTACAATGTGTTCACCTGCTTTTGGGGTGAACTGGAATTCAATTATTTTTGTTCCATTTTTATTAATACTAATTTTATTTTCATCAACAACTTTATTATCAACATATAGTTGCACCATATTTTTTTGTGTTGAATTTTTCAGATTTTTCACAGTGGCACTTATTGTGATTCTTTCTCCTGCAGGAATTCTGTTTTGAGATAGATTCAAGTCTTCAAAAACAAATGCAGGTTTATCGCCTTCAACATTAAAAGATTGATATTTTGTTTCACCGATTGCCACCTCATGTTTGCCAGGTTCATAAATACGCAAGTCGAAAGTTATTGTGCTCGAATTATTATGAATTAGTGGGAATATTTTCTTTACATAAATTTTCCCGTCCAGATAAAAATCGATGGAGGCTACTCCTGTAGAACCCACATTATCTAGTTTGGCACTTACATTAACAATGCTTCCTGTTACAGCAGCTCCTGAAACGTTTTTTTGTGAAATAGAAACTAATAAATTACTGTATTCAATCTCAGGTTCACCATCAATAATCATTTCCGGCTTATTTTTAGGCGGATCTATTTTGAAGTTATCACGATAAATGTTATCAACCAGATTGGCAGCACACAATTTCATTTCACCCTGTTCCAAATTGTAGTAAATATTCTCTTCCGAAATCCATTGCGATGACATATTATCAAACCAAAATGCCACATTATCATTGAAAAAACCTGCATTAACATCGTGGATTAAATTACGACGAACCACTGAGTTGAAAGTCAGTCCGGTTGTTTTTATAGCACCTGAATCGTCCGCATCTTTTTGAACATCGTCAAGGTGATTGTATTCAACCAAATAATTACCATCTATTGCTTCTTCAAGGTTACTCCAGCGTCCAACATCAATAGCATAACGACCCCTGGTTTTTGTAATATAGTTATGTGAAATAGTTGTGTAAAGTGTGTTAGCCGCATAAATATTAGTACCACCGCAATCATATATTTGATTGTATGAAATTGTTGTTTCGCGAAGAATATCTTCTGCCCCTTCGGGTTTATGCTCGCCATCAACAATAATAACCATATTTTCAATTTTCTCGAAGTGATTTTCAAAAATACGGGTTTGGTAACAACCTTTATTCAGTCGAATTCCAGCTCCTTCGCAAGAGCGTATTTCTGAATTTGCCAATTCAAATGCGTGGGCATATTCAACCGTAATTGCATTATTGCCAGGTAAACTACCTTCAAATGTTAATCCGTATAATCTTAAGTTTCTAACAGGTTTACCTTTTTCTCCCTGGATGGAAACCAGTTGATGCAGTTGTGATGAGAAGATTTTTGAATTATTAGGGTCGCTGTTTTCATTTTCAGGAATGTAACTCAATTCGTTATTTCTCTTATCGAAAAACCATTCACCCGGCATATCTAACAAAGCCTTAACATTTTCTACATAATAGCGGGGTGGAACTATTACAACACCGGATTCAGGTTTTTTGAAATAGGCAATTTTATTTTTTTCATCAACTTTTACAAATGAATTATTTCCACCATGCCAGCGTAAAAGCATTATTACACGGTTATCCTCCATGTCTGTCCAGTTTTTTACATCACCTTTTCTGAAAGGCAGTTCATTTGTAGTTTTTGACACAGTTGGTGGTGTAAAATACCCTGTATTTGGTGTACGGGCTAATGTTTGAAGCTTGCCATTCACAAGTAACATCTCAACCTTATGATCCTTTACTTTAGTAGTCCAAATAGTACCCTTTTGTTTCCAGTTTGAAATTTGTTTTCCCGCTGAAATTATTGGTTTTTCGCCTGGATAGGCAGCATAAGTCACATAGTGGTCACGTAGTTTATGGTACTCAAAAGCTCCGGTTGGTAAATTGGTTTCTACACGTTCGCCACCATCTTCAGGATAAAAAACAAGTGGTTTTTCAAGCGAATAATAACCTTCACGAATCAAAACTACAATATCTTTTCCCTTTCCTAATTTGTGTGGCGATCCGATCCATCGTGTTTCAACCGGATCTTTTTTTGGTTTGTAAACATACGCTTTTAGCTTGCGAACAGCTTTCTGTACTTTTTCTAATGTTGCAAAAGGGCCATCCGTTTTATTTGCATTGGGTTCAGCCAATGTTCCTGACCAATTGTTGTTTCCATTTGTGGCGACATAAAAATCAGCAGTAGCATTTTTTGTATCAAATTTCTGCCATTTTTCACCACGTAATAATTTCCCTTGTCCGTACAAACTTGTAGTTGCAAAAAAAAGAAGGGATAATGCAAAAAAGCATTTAGAAATGGCAAATGCCCTGTTTTTGTTTGATAGCTTATTCATAATTCAAATATAAAATAGTGTTGATTCATTAAATTTCTTAGTTGTCACTGCTTACGCCCTTACAGGGCTGTTACTCATACTGCTCTTTGTACACAGGGCGTTGCCCTGTTTTTATGTTAAAAGGCTTTCAGCCTTAAGGCAAACTACATTTGGTTTTTAAAACGAGTCTTCAAACTTTTTAATTTTCAATTCATTCTCAGGATCAATAATTCTTAAATAAAGTCCCCAGCTTGCACCGAGGTTTTCAATTTTGACCAAAATTCTATTTTTTCCCTTTTTAAATTTCACAGTGAGTATTTCCTGATCAGCAACCGCATTCCGCCCGGCATGTTTGTTATATACAGTCTTATTATTGATCCACATTTTTGCACCATCATTACTGCCAAGTGTTATTTTAACTTTCCTTGCATCCGGGCTAATTACTTCAGTATATGCATAGGCAATTCCTTCAGAACGTGGGTTTATATCTGCATTTCGTTTGCTAAAGGTGGATATTAAATTAAGATATCCAGATGTTGAAGTATTTTCCGTTTCCCATTTTATAAGTCCTCCTTTCCCAGGATACGATTTATCAAATTTTATTTCATTTTCTGGTGGATAAGCATTGTCAAGCCCTGTACCAAAATCAAAAGTGCCAATTACTTTCCAGCTACGGATAAAACCCTTATCTGTTTTATGAATTTCCCACCAATCATGAATAGACCCTTGCTTTTTTAATACTTCCACATTATCAAATAAATCGGTTTTCCCATATAGATTAAACACTTGTATTGCATTTTCCCTTAAAATCATTTTAGCAATATCAATAGCCTCTTGTTCAGTTAAATACCTGTCGGTAACTTTTGCAATTAATACTTTTGCAATAATCTGCCTGGCCATAATGGAATGAGCATAAACAGCTTCAACGAAACTATAATCACCGCCAAAAGCCATAATCTTATTTGCAGGTACTGTTTCAATCCACTCGTGTAAATATCGTTCACTGTATGACGGTGATATTACATAAGTCCAACACATATCAATATATACATTAGGGAAGTTTTTGGCCAATGTTCCAAGTTCCCCACCATAAGGGTAGCCACCATGAAAAAGAATAAAATCAATATCTGGATATTCCATAAACAGATTGGCAAGATGGGTAGGCTTTGAATTAGTAATAATATTTCCATTACCTGCATGGAGTCCTGTGTGAATTTGTACAGGTAAATCAAATTCATCAACCAAATCTAAAATCCGGTGTACCAGATAATCTTGTAAAGCTTTTAAATCTTCTGAATTTACCGGTGAATTGTTTAAAATTAGCGAAAATACTTCTTCAGCTTTCTCTTTTGATACATTTTCAAATTTGAGAATTCGTTTATATGCAAGAGCAATTTTTACAGCTACCATACCTGAATTAACACCTTCTGTAAATGTTTTTCTAAGTACATTAAGGTAATCTGCCATATTCTTTATGGACTGGTTGTGTGGTTTACATAAATCCTCTATTTCAGATACTGATGATACCATTGCAAATTCACTAAACCTTTCAACATGAC
>QMPA01000281.1 GCA_003650365.1 Bacteroidota bacterium
AAAAAAAGCGATAAACCGTTTTGGCGTGATTTTCGAAGCCTGCCCTGAGCTTGTCGAAGGGAAGCCGAAAATCATGACAAAACACACAAGGGTGTAAATCAACAGCTTACAAAACTATAAACACATGAAACAAATAATAAATATTACCCTTATTTTTACGCTTCTCACAGCCCATCAAATTATCAATGCACAGGGAGTTGTTGTTACAGATGAGGCATCTTACGTAAAAGCTACATCGGCAGTTTTAGACCTGAACTCCACTTCAAAAGGACTGTTGCCCCCCCGAATGTCAACGCGAGAAAGAGATGCAATCAGTGAGCCTGCCGAAGGCCTCATCATCTTTAATACAAACAATAAATCCCTTGAAGTTTACGACGGTGTTAGTTGGAATTCGGCCACATCAAAATTTATTTGTGGCCCTTCGCAAATTGCTGATATTTCAGGAAATATTTACAATACTATAAAAATTGGTGGACAATGCTGGATGGCTGAAAACCTGAATATCGGCACGAGGATTGACGGATCTAATGACCAAAGTGATAATTCAACATTGGAAAAATACTGTTATAACGATAGTGAAGACAGTTGCAATCTCTATGGGGCTTTATACCAATGGGATGAAATTATGCAGTATTCAGCAAGCAGTTCGCAAGGGATTTGCCCGGACGGCTGGCATGTGCCCACCGATGCAGAATGGTGCATACTGGAAAAAGAAGTTGACCTTACATCAGATTGCAGTAGTACCGGCTGGCGTGGTACAGATTCCGGAACTAAATTAAAACAGGACGGTCTTTCAGGTTTTGCAAGTCTTTTTTCCGGATACTTAAACACATCCTATTTGTTTGAAAATTTTGGCTCAAATGCATATTACTGGACATCCACCGCTGGTACATTGGGTGCATGGAGCCGCGAATTAAAAACAAGTGAAAATAACTCAGCCAGAAATGACATCAGCAAAAATTATGGATTGAGTGTCCGCTGTCTGAAGAATATTAAAATTTTACCGACTGTAACAACTGACAGTGCCTCAAACATTACATCAAGCAATGCCGATGTCGTTGGAGAAATCATCGATATTGGGTGGTCAACAGTAACCCAATATGGCCATTGCTGGTCCACTTCCCCCGAACCAACCATCGATGACGACCTTTTTAATTTGGGCACTTCTGATACTACCGGCATTTTCATCAGTAACTTACACAACCTGGCATCCTTCACTACTTATTATGTAAAAGCCTACGCTATTAACAGCGAAGGAGTATCATATAGTGCCGATACTACATTTACAACAGCAATAGGAAACGGGGCACCCTGCCCCGGCGCGGCCACTATCACATACGGCGGCCAGCTTTATAATACGGTGCAAATTGGCAATCAATGCTGGTTAAGGGAAAACCTGAATATTGGAACAATGATTAATGGAAGTACTAATCAAAGTAGCAATGCCACCATTGAAAAATATTGCTACAACAATACGGCAAGTTACTGTGATACTTACGGTGGATTATACCAATGGAGTGAAATGATGCAATATACAACAACGGAAGGGGCACAGGGCATTTGCCCGGATGGTTGGCATATCCCTACTGATGTGGAATGGTGCCTGTTGCAGCAATATCTTGATGAATCAGCAACAGATTGTGATCCGCCTGTAGATTGGCCTGTTGGAATTGATGCTGCCGGACATATAAAAATGATGGGGTCAACATATTGGACCTTCCCCAATATGGCTGCGACAAATTCAAGTGGTTTTACAGCTATGCCGGGTGGTAAGGTTAGTAGCAATACATTTGATGCATTTAACCTTCGTGGATATTTCTGGACATCCACTGAGTTTAATGCTACCAATGCCAGAGGCAGGCTTTTGTATAATCACCTTGCATACATTTCACGGTTTATCGGCCTTAAAACTCATGGGTATTCGGTACGCTGTGTAAAAGACTAATCTTGATATAAGCTTAAACAATAAGAAATGAAAAACTATCTTTTAATTCCATTTTTTTTGCTTTTTGGATGGCATACAAGCAATGCACAGGTCGCAATCAATAATGATGGCGCCGATCCGGACAATTCGGCTGTGTTGGATATTCAATCATCAAGTAGGGGATTATTGGCTCCGCGGATGTCAACATCCCAGCGTGATGCGATAAGTAATCCAGTGGCAGGACTGCTGATCTACAATACAAATACACACATACTCGAATTATTTGATGGTTCTACATGGGGTTCGGTAGCAGGCGAAGAAGGTGCTATTGTACTTCCCCTCGTTTTAAGTGGTTCAGTTTTAAATATTACAGCAACAACAGCTGATGCAATGGGTGAAATTACTGACCTTGGTGGTGACTCTGTAATTCGCTATGGCCACTGCTGGTCGGCATATCCGAATGCAACTGTTCATTTTGAATTTACTGATTTGGGTGGCACCAATACAATTGGTACATTTACGAGTAATCTAAACAGTTTAGAAATAAGTACAACTTATTACGTAAAAGCTTATGCAGAGAATAGTGCAGGTATTTCTTATGGACAGGAAATGAGTTTTGCAACGGAAACAAGTGGTGGAAACAGTCCCTGTCCGGGAACACCCACTTTTACTTACGGTGGACAAGTTTACAATACTATTATGATTGGCAATCAATGCTGGATGAAAGAAAACCTGAATATCGGAACAATGATTGTGAGTACTACCCCTCAAAGTAGTAATGGTACAATTGAGAAATATTGCGTTTACGATGATGTTGACAGATGTGCTGTTTACGGTGGCCTGTATCAGTGGAACGAAATGATGCAGTATGTAACAACCGAAAGTACACAGGGTGTTTGCCCAACCGGCTGGCACATACCTACCGACACCGAATGGAGTACGCTGGAGAGTAATGTAAGTGGAGGTGGCGACCTAAAGGAGGCTGGCCTTGCACATTGGTTTGCCCCCAATACCGGGGCTACTGATGCCAGTGGTTATACAGCTTTGCCCGGAGGTTATATTAGCAATAATTTTGGGAGTGTGTTTAGTTATCGGGATGCAGCTTGGTTTTGGACGTCAAGTCAAACAGATGTTTTGAAAGCATGGATGTGGGATGTAAGGTATAGTATTTCAACCATTCAGCGAAATGAGCGGCTCAAAAGTTTTGGCTTATCAGTTCGGTGTATAAAGGATTGATTTTAATTATTTCGAGTAATGCTTTCTATCGCAATTGAAATCAGTTTCACTCAATCAAAAGTTTAGCGCTAAGCGACTCCTCCGCTCCACTAAGTCTTAAAAAGTAAACGCCGGTAACCCACTTGTGGTCAGGAATGATTTCAAGAATCTCTAAAGTTTTATTCAAACCCCTCCGGTAAATGACAGCCCCCATTGGATTGTGAATTTCTAAAGTATGGAAGTTTTTTCCTTCAGGAATAACAAGCTTAAAAGCACCATTGCTAGGATTGGGGAAAATACGCAGGCTTTCACACTCAGATGGGATTTCTTCTTTCCCAAAAACAGTAGTTACACTAATGTTGTCAATAAACAAAGGATTGCCAATGGCACTGTATGATTCAAACGCAAAGCGGATATTGGTTTGATCAACCCAATCATTTAAACCAATGGTTGTGCAGGAAGCGCCCCAACCTATTCCACACCAATCGTCTGCAGTTTCTGGCCAAAAACCGCTTGTTAGTTCGTGGGTGGCAAAACTACCGTTATCATCTTCCCCTGCTGCAAATATCCTTGTCCAGCTTTCGCCGCAGTCGGACGAAATGTAAACGATGAGTGAGTCAGTGAGGGGTGCATATTTTTTAGCGTAAGCATGTTGGAAATCGAGCATGGGCCCTTCCGACCACATCAGGTTAAACGGGGGTGTAATCAATCTGTCGCGCTGCCCGATTAAATAGGTCGGGAATTGGATGCCCATTGCCATATTGCCGGGATCGCTGCCACCAATTTCCAATAATTCCCAGGTGATGGATTCGTCCGGGTTTTCAATTATCCATTCCTCACTTTTAAAGGAGTCGTCTTCAAAAGTTTCTGTAAACCAAGGCTCGTAGCCCCCGGCTGTAATCATGCCAAATTTTGTCAGCTCGGAACTGCCATTCAGGTTCCAAACCGTAAGACTGACGGAATAATGCTTTGCTTCGTTAAAAATGACTTCAGGGTTTTGGCTGGTTTCATCGGTGCCATTAACAAAACCTACAGTAGCTGGATCAAATTGCCATTCCCATTGGATGGGGCTGTATTTTGTGTGATCTGTAAAAATCACTTCTTTATCAGTACAAACCACTGATTTATTGGCTGTAAAATCAACTTCAGGGAAAATAGTAGAACTGACATTGATATATTTTTCTTTGGTGATGGTATCGGTTCCAAGATTATTACTTGCGATGAGCGTAATGTCAAATAATCTTTCCTGATCGAAGAGAATTCCATGGGGATTTTGTTGGGAAGAAGTATCTGGTGAACCTTCTTCAAAAGTCCATTCCCAATTGTTGGGAACACCAAGTGTGAGATCGGTAAAGTTTACTGTTTCCCCAACGGGAATAAGTATTTCATCAGCAATAAAATCAGCAGCAGGGTGGAAGCTTGGTTTCAGAAAAGCCCACCA
>QMPA01000282.1 GCA_003650365.1 Bacteroidota bacterium
AGTGAAGGTTCCCTGCTTGGCAATAATTTCACCTTTTTTATACTCAATTGTAACCTGTTTTCCTTCAATAAGCGCCGCCTGTTCTTCTGTAAGGAAGCTGAAGCAATCCTTACTAATATTAACGACAGTACAACTTGCTTTAATACGCTCAACTATATTTTGCATGGCCTTGGTCAAATCGTTGGCAAATGTAGGACATATTAGATTATGGTTGTTGATATTTGGCTTTCTTTTTTTTCATTCGGCACAGTCAATAGTCAATAGTCAACAGTCTTCAGTCAATAGTCTTCAGTCAATGGTCTTCAGTCAATGGTCTTCAGTTAACAGTCTTCAATCTACAGCTCTCACTTAATCAATATCTGGAATGCCGACTGCTGAATGCCGACTGCGAATTACCAACTGCCGACTGCCAACTGCCGACTGCCGACTGCCAACTGCCAACTGAGGCTTCCCAAATTATTAATTTACATCTGCCAAATCAGTAGTAAAAGTGACACACATCATGTTTTTAAAAGCGCAACATCATATAAAGCTAAACTAAATATGTTTTGCATATGTTTAGTTTTGTAGCAATTGATTTTTTAAGTAAGAAATACCAAAATTCAATAAATATGAAGAAGATAATAAGTTTAGTGTTTTTGCTTAGTGCAGTGGGCTGGGTGATGGCTGACAGTGGGGAACCGCTCACAGATTCCGTGCGCTCATTCCCCATCGAAAATTACATTTTCAAGGCCGACCGGAATACTGACCCTTCTGTTGATCACTCCAAATTTGAAGTGTTGCAACAGCCTTTTGAAAATGCTCATGAACTGACAGCTGCTTGCTTGTCCTGCCATACCGAGCGCGACAAGGAAATTATGGCAACCTCGCACTGGAAATGGGAACGTGAGGAGTATATCGAAGGAAAAGGAATAGTGCCTTTGGGAAAAAAGAACATTCTCAATAACTTTTGTATCGGTGTAGCGGGTAGCGAAGCCACTTGCACCCGATGTCATATTGGTTATGGCTGGAAGGACAAACATTTTGATTTTACCGAACCCACCAATATCGACTGCGTTGTTTGTCACGACAATTCAGGAACTTATTTTAAAGGAAAAGGAATGGCCGGATTGCCCGACCCATCTGTAAACCTAAATGTAGTAGCCCAAAGTGTTGGACAACCAACAACAGCAAACTGCGGAGTTTGTCACTTTTGGGGTGGTGGCGGCAACAACGTAAAACATGGTGACCTCGATGTGGCCATGCTTGATTGCTCACGCGAAGTAGATATTCACATGGGCAGGGAAACTGAAGAAATGAGCTGTGTGGATTGTCACAAAACCGAAAAGCATCAAATGGCCGGAAGAGTGTATGCCCTGTCATCAGAGAATCACGACCGTGTAACCTGTGCGCAATGCCATACGGACAAACCCCATAAGGATCAGATATTGAATGACCACAATCTTCGTGTGGCCTGTCAAACCTGTCACATTCCGGTTTATGCCAAAGCCAATGCCACTAAATTGTGGTGGGACTGGTCAACTGCCGGACGGATGGATGAAAATGGAAAACCCACTCACGAAAACGATGCCTATGGCAACCATAATTATTTGTCAATAAAAGGTAACTTTGTTTACGATGACCATGTTATCCCTGAATATTTCTGGTTTAACGGATTGGCCAATCACCAATTAATTACGGATAAAATAGATACAATTCCGGTTCAAATAAACTCGCTGTATGGTTCCTATCGTGATAAAGGGGCACTTCAGGCAAGTAAAGAGCCTTCAAAAATTTGGCCTGTAAAAGTACATCGGGGTCGGCAACCTTACGATACCATTAACATGACTTTAATTCAACCCAAACTCTGGGACAAGGAAAAAGGAAAAGGGGCTTACTGGACTGATTTTGATTGGGACGAAGCCTGTAAAAAAGGCATGGAGTATGTTGGCCAGCCCTATAGCGGTGCTTATGGTTTTGTCGAAACAGAAATGTACTGGCCGCTAAATCATCAGGTTTCCCCGGCCGACAAGGCATTGAAATGTGTTGACTGTCATACCAGGAACAAAAGCAGGCTTGCATCGCTTACAGACTTTTATTTGCCCGGCAGAGACAGAAATGCATTTCTGGATGGTTTTGGACTGATTGCCATTATCGGTGCCATTATCGGGGTAATTGGCCATACCGTACTGCGACGCTATTTGGGAAGAAAATGTTTTTTTCAGGAAGAATCTAAACAATAGGAGGAAATAACAATGGAAAGAGTTTATATATATAAAGGATTTGAACGCATCTGGCACTGGTCGCAGGCGTTAATTATCGGGTTTCTGGGCTTAACCGGTTTCGAAATCCATGGGTCTTATTCCCTTTTGGGATTTGATTTTGCAGTTCGCTGGCATACCTACGCTGCCTGGGCACTTGTTATTTTAATCGTATTTGCAATATTCTGGCATTTTACCACGGGCGAATGGCGGCAGTACATTCCAACAACCAAAATGCTCAAAGAGCAATTTATGTATTACATCGGTGGCATTTTTAACAATGCACCCCACCCGACCAATAAAACGGTTTACAATAAATTTAATCCTTTACAAAGGATGATTTATCTCGGATTAAAAATTCTTGTTATCCCGATTATCGTCACTAGCGGCTTCCTCTATCTTTATTTTCAATATCCAAAATTTGGAATTGAGTTTCAAAGCCTGGAGCCCATCGCACTGATTCATACTTTTGGCGCATACATTCTCATTGCATTTGTAATTGCACACGTTTACCTGACAACTGTTACCGGGGTAAAATCCTTGTCGAGTATAAAGGCGATGATTTTCGGTTGGGAAGAAATGGAAGAAGAAGAAATTAAAATTGTTGTTGAAGAGGAGATGGAAGTGGCATTAAAAATTATCAGAAGTAAATTGGATGCGGGCGATGAGAGAAGTGCGATACTTGACCATGCGCTTGAAGAAGTTGAAGGAAAACTTGGTGTTCAACGCGAAACTTATTTCAGGGATGCGATTAGCCAGAGTTCTGCCGGATATTTCTGTATTAGTAAAGATGGCTATTATAAAGAGGTGAATGATGCCTGGATAAAATTGTATAAATACGATTCGAGAGATGAAATAATTGGAAAACATTATCGTCTTAGTCGTTCCGAAGAAGATTTTAAAGAATTGGAAGCAACGGTCGCGAAAGTTCTGAAAGGCGAAACCATCAATCATGGTGAGGTAAAACGTATATGCAAAGATGGGGTAGAAGGTTATCACACGCTTACACTTTCACCTGTTTATATTGATGATGAAATCAGTTGCTTTGAAGGTTTTATTATCGATACCACTGCAAGGTATCTGGCCGAACGTGAGATGATGAAGAAAAAACTCAGACTGGCCGAACGCCAACAAAAAAAGGATGACGAAAAAGAAAATAATTAACGAATTAAATAATATAAAGATGAAAACAATTAAATCAATTTTCGGAATAGCAATTCTTTTCATGGTAATGCTGTCGGCCTGCAATCAGCTTGGCCCGCAAAGCCTTGACGAAATGGTTGTAGAAGCAAAAAAACATGTTGATGCGGTTACCGTCGAACAACTCAAAGAAAAACTCGACAATGGCGACATGATTTTATTAATCGATGTTAGGGAACCTAATGAATTCAATGCCGGTTATATCCCCGGATCAGTAAACATTCCCCGTGGTGTTCTCGAATTTAAAATTAATAATGAAGCTTTTTGGGATGCAGCATTTTTGTATTTGCCCGAAAAGGATGAAGAAATTATTGTGTATTGCAAAAAAGGGAAAAGAGGCATGCTTGCCGGCGAAACCCTTAAAAAATTAGGCTTTACCAATGTAACTTATTTAGAAGGCGCCTGGAAAAAATGGGAGCGGACTTATCCTGATATTTTTGAAAAAAATCTGGATGCTATGGGTCATGATACCGGTGGCGAAGTTGGCGGCTGCTAAGCACATACCAATTAATTAATTAATAAGAGGGGCTAGGTTTTAGTCCCTTTTTTTTATACCATCATTGTTGGTGTCCTCACCAACAATTAGTAAAATATAAGCCTGTTGCTGAGGACACCAACGATGGGAATTGTAGGAGCCAACAAAATAATGTAAGCCCCGTCACTATTTTTTATGTCCTATTACTGTTTTTGTTCTAATCTATTACATAGTTCCAATGTAAAAGTATCTATCTCACTATACTACATTTGTTAACAAATTAACAAAGGACAAATTCAATCAATTATTTATCATTTAAAATTAAAAACACAATGAAAAAATTTCTCAGTTATTTTATGTTAGCCGTTATCCTTCCGGCATTTATTATTACAGGTTGTAAGAAAGATGATGACAAGGGTACATTTACCACACTGGCCAATCATATGACCAGTAATAATCTTGATTTACCCGACTTGCTTGACGGATGGGTAATTGCACCAAAACTCACTACACTTGATGGTGGGATTGTTGATTCAGCCGATGGTTATTCAATTCCCGGATACCATGTATTTGATATCAGAAAATTAGAAGACTTCAATGCAGGTCACGTAAAAGGTGCTATTCATGTAGCGCTTACAGACGTGCTTACAAAAGC
>QMPA01000283.1 GCA_003650365.1 Bacteroidota bacterium
GTATCTTATGTAAACGCAATGGAATCCAATCTGCATTTTTCAAAAATAAATCTGGGTTATTGCTGGATGAAATCTCCCATCAACGGTGTTATTGGAAAAACACACGCACGTGTTGGTGAATTTGTTGGGAAAGATCCCAACCCCGTCATTTTAAATACTGTTTCCACAGTTGATACAGTACGCGTTGAGTTTTACATTACAGAAGCAGATTACATCCGACTGTCCAGGTTTTACTACTATGTAGATAAATTGGATACAATAAAAGCAAAGGATAGACAGCCTCTAAGCTTAATACTCGCTGATGGTTCTACTTTTAAGTATCAAGGCTACACCAGTTTTATCAACCGCGAAGTTGATGCGCAAACAGGCTCGTTGCTTGTACAGGCAGTATTTCCAAATCCTGAAAAATTACTAAAACCAGGACAATATGCCAAAGTAGTTGTACAAATGAGAAATGCAAAAAACGCATTGTACATACCTCAACGTTGTTTGATTGAAATGCAGGGGCAGTATTCTGTTTTTGTTGTAAATGATGAGAATAAAGTGGAGAGCAGACAGGTTGTTGCAGGAGAGCGCATCAACGATTATTGGATAATCAAGGAAGGACTTCAAAAGGGTGAAAAAGTTGTAATAGATGCCCTGCAAAAAGTGGGTTCAGGACTAGAAGTTAAACCAGACATTATTGTATTCGAAAGTAAATCAACACAGCAAGACTAAGACTATGGCTGAAAACAAAGGAAATTTCTTCGTCCACCGGCCTATTGTTGCCATGGTAATTGCCATCGTAATTGTTATCGTTGGCACGGTTTCATTAATTGGATTGGCCATTGAGCAATATCCAAACCTTACGCCACCTATCGTTCAGGTCAGGGGAACCTATACGGGTGCCAATGCCTTGAATGTTGAGGAATCGATGGCCACACCACTGGAACAGCAAATCAATGGCGTCGATAACATGATCTATATGAAATCGACCAATGCCAATGATGGTACAATGGTCATTGATGTTTCGTTTGATGTTGGAACCGACCCTGATATGAACACCGTCCTTACCCAAAACAGGGTTTCTGCAGCTACCGCCAAACTTCCTGAATCAGTAAAAAAATATGGGGTAACTACCGAGAAATCTTTACCAAATATTTTGATGCTGATCACTCTGACTTCTGATGGTCGCTACGACCAGGATTTTTTGGGTAACTATGCGCTCATTAATATTAAAGACCAATTGGCAAGGATAAAGGGAATCGGGCGCGTAAATATTATGGGTGCAGCTGATTATTCCATGCGTATTTGGATTAAACCCGACCGTCTTTCCCAAATGGGACTGACAGTGCCAGAAATCGTCAAAGCGATTAATGAACAAAACATCATTGTTCCTGGTGGAAAATTTGGTGCCGAACCAGCACCTCCCGGAACAGAATTTACTTATACCGTGCGCCTGCCAGAACGATTCAATTCGCCACAAGCTTTTGGCGAAATCGTAGTCAGGACACAGCCTGATGGTTCTCAGATTAAACTAAAAGATGTAGCCACCATTGATCTGGGGGTGGAAACATACAGTATGATTCCCAGGCTTAATGGCAAAACAGCTGCAATTATTGCGCTCTACCAGGCACCCGGCTCCAATGCCGTTGAATTGGCACAAAAAGCCATTGATGAAATGGATGTGCTGGCAAAAGATTTTCCTGAAAGTATAAAATACGATGTCTCGCTTGACTCGACAGCACCAATTACTGCTGGAATCAAGGACATCGTGGTTACTCTGATCATCGCTTTGTTACTCGTTATCCTGGTAGTATTTATTTTTATCCAGGATTGGCGGGCAACACTAATACCAACACTCGCGATCCCGGTTTCTTTGATTGGTGCTTTTATGTTTTTTCCAGCATTGGGCTTTACAATAAATGTGCTGTCTTTGTTGGGTTTGGTACTTGCTATTGGAATTGTTGTAGATGATGCCATCGTTGTTGTGGAAGCAGTACAGGTAAACATTGCCAAAGGAATGAAGGCTAAAGAAGCAACGCTTGATGCCATGGATAAAGTAACCGCCCCGGTAATTGCCACTACATTGGTTTTAATCGCGGTATTTATCCCCGTCGCCGGGATGGCAGGAATTACAGGGCTGCTTTATCAACAATTTGCCATCACTATTGTCGTGTCGGTTATTGTGTCTTCTGTTAATGCCCTTACACTTAGTCCTGCTCTCTGCTCCATCTTATTAAAAGAACCTAAACCTTACGGTGGACCGCTGGGATGGTTTTTCAAAAAATTCAACCAGGGGATGGACAAGACTACCGATGCGTATATGAGTTTTACCAATGTGGTCGCACGTAAACTTAAGAGGAGTGTCGTTTTCATTATTATCATGACCATTGCGGTCGTCTTTTTTGGGAAACTGGTTCCCGGAGGATTTATCCCGGAAGAAGACATGGGCTATTTCTTTGTAAACGTTCAATTGCCCAACGCGGCTTCCCTGCAACGCTCTGACGTTATTGCGAAAAAAGTAGAGGAAATACTGATGGAATTTGAGGAGGTAAAATTCGTAACAACTGCTACCGGTTACAGCATGCTTTCAGGTGCCATGACATCCAATAGTGCTATGATTTTTGCATCGCTAACAGACTGGGGAGAACGAAAATATACAGCCGAAGAACTTGTTGACCTTGTCAATAAAAGATTGTTTACAGAAATCAAGGGAGCACAGGTTTTCGCATTCGGCCCCCCTGCCATCCCCGGACTTGGTAACGGCTCGGGATTCAGCATTATGCTACAGGATAAAGGAGGGCACACACCCGAATACCTGGCCAGTAAAACTATTGACTTCATTAAAGCGGCAAATGGCCGGCCCGAAATAGGCAAAGCATTTACAACTTTCCAGGCAACTGTTCCCCAGCGTTATATGGATATAGACAGGGAAAAGGCTTTAAAACTGGGTATCAATTTAAGTGATCTCTACACAACCGTAGGCGCATTTATGGGTGGTTCTTATGTAAACGACTTTACCCGTTTTGGAAGGCTGTACAAATCATACATTCAGGCTGAACCGGAATATCGGGTTGACGAGTCTCAAATCAATAATTTCTTCATAAAAAATAATGTAGGAAAGATGGTTCCTCTGGCTACAGTGGCGACTATCAGACCAATATCCGGTCCGGATTATACGTTACGTTTTAATCTTTTTCGCTCAGTTGAAGTAACGGGTGGGCCAGCAGAAGGATATACTTCTGACCAGGCAAGGACAGCACTGAAAGAAGTTGCGGCAGAGGTACTTCCCCAGGACATGAGTTACGCCTGGAATGCTATGTCGTTTCAGGAAGAAAAAGCCTCTGGATCTCTGGGAATTATTCTCACTTTTTCATTGCTTTTTGTATTCCTGATTCTTTCTGCGCAATACGAAAGCTGGTCATTACCTTTCAGTATTTTAATGGGTACACCCTTCGCCATTTTTGGAGCTTTGTTTGCCCTTTGGGTCGGAAGACTTATCAGTCCAACATTTGAGAACAATATTTTCGCACAGGTTTCCTTTGTGATGTTGATTGGAATGGCGGCTAAAAATGCCATCCTGATTGTTGAATTTGCCAACGATGAATTCAAAAAAGGATTGAGTTTGTTTGATGCAGCGATTGCAGCTGCTAAATCAAGGTTCCGGCCAATTTTAATGACAGCATTCTCCTTTATTCTAGGGGTCTTCCCACTTGTTATTGCTACAGGCTCTGGTGCGGAAGCACGTAAAGTAATGGGAATGGCACTACTTGGAGGAATGACCGTAGCCACATTACTCGGGGTATTTATGTACCCGATGTTGTTTGTGCTGATTGGAAAGCTTGCGGGCTATGAGAAGAAGAGAGAGAGATTACAGGCTCTTGAAGCTGTTCCCAAAGATAAAAATGAAGATGCTTAATTAATCCCCTACGGGGAATAGTTCATTTATCTAAAAGTTGCTTACAATAATAAATGCCCTATGGGCAAAAAAATATAATGAAGAAATATTACCGCGTAGCAGTTGCAATTATTGTAACACAAAATAAATTGAAACTTTTCGCCGTAGGCGATTAGTGTAAAACAGAACTCGATAGCAAAAATAATTGATGTAAATATACCGCGTAGCGGTTGTTATTATTGTAACACAAAATAAATTGAAACTGATTCGCCGTAGGCGATGGATAAACAAAACTTTTAATGATGAAACCCGGAGTTTTTACACAATTGCACATTCAATTGGTTTTTGCCGTAAAGCATAGGGATCGTCTATTAAATAATAATATTCGCAAAGAAGTTTTCAGTTACATGAGTGGTATCGTCACGAATTTAAAACACAAATCAATTATTATTAATGGCGTATCAGATCATGTTCATGTTTTTCTGGGATTGAATCCATCAGTATCCATCTCAGATACTATTTGGGAATTAAAAAGAAGCCCCTCTCTTTTTATTAATAATAACAACTGGTTTAATTCTAAATTTAATTGGCAAGACGGCTATGGTGCATTTTCTTACAGCAAATCACAAGTTGAAAATGTGTACAACTACATACTAAGCCAGGAAGAACATCATAAAAGGAGAAC
>QMPA01000284.1 GCA_003650365.1 Bacteroidota bacterium
ACAGGACAGGAAACCCGATCCCGGCCATTGCCTTCAATCAGGGACACCACATTGATAAAATGCGTGAAGGGCTACCGTTTAGTGTTTGTTACCACATTGATGAAAATACCTGGCAGGGAAATACTACACTTCAATTAAGGGTGAAGGATATAAGGTTTGAGTGAAACGTAAAGAATCCTTTACTTTTTCAATAGAAATCGCAAGCAATCAGTTTTATTAGCCCCACCTAAATCCTCCCCCGAGGGGAGGACTTCCGTTGCCCAAAAGATTGATGAGAGACTCAGCACCCTCCCCACCGGGGAGGGCCGGGGTGGGGTTATTCCACTTCCTCCACATCTTCATACTCCACTATTGTATTTTTCAATTGCATACCCAAAACAACCAGCATTATTCCAATTACAAAAGCCATTATTCCGGAAAGAATAACCAAGACGGAAGCTGATTCTAATGGTGTGAAGAACAAGAGTACACCAAAAGCAAGGGTAATCAACGCATTGATCAACAGTGTCTTTTTCGAGCCCGGGTTCAATTCTTCACTCAACAATAAATACAATTGAAAAACACCAATAAGTATTGCCCAGCCACCAACAATAAACATGAATATTTTTACAGCAGCAGTTGTATAAAAAGTTAGTACCCCGCCAATTGCAATAGCAACGATTGAACTAAATAAATCAGAACTATAAGGATACCCCTTTCTGGAATTGCTTATTGCACCGATTAAAATAGCTATGCCAATAATTAATACAACGATTCCAAAATACATGATAATAACCTGAAGGGTATCACTGGGCGCAAAAATGGCCAGCAAACCATACAATAAAGCAATGATCCCGTTCAGGACAAAAACCCACCAATTGACTAAAGATTTTGATTTCATAAGATTTTGTTTTTAAGATTAGGTAAAAATAAGAAAATCACAAACTTCAATAACCAATAAATTATATTGAAATGTATAAAAAACTTCATGTCTTTATTGATTGTAACTTTTATAATGATTAGCCATAAAATAAGCCACAGATTCACAGATTATTAACAATCTATTGATTAGTCTTAAAAATTATTTCCACAGATATATCTGTCTTCGACAGCTATAATTAATCTGGGGAATTTCTAGTAGGTAGATGAACATAATTATTTCAGCAGAATTAATCTGTGAATCTGTGGCAAAAAATATATCAATTTGCTACTTTTGCCGCGCACAAATTTTGATTAAAATGGAAGATTTTTTAGCAAAAACATTCTATGAAAATACAGTCGGACAATGGAGTATTGCTATTCTGATTGTTTTGGGTTCAGTAATTATATCTCGTTTGTTTTATTGGATACTCAGCGGTATTGTATTACGTCATGCCGAAAAAACAAAAACCAAATTAGATGATATTCTTATTAAGAAACTGAAAGAACCGGTTCTTTTTGCCATCATTATTATTGGTATTTGGTATGCCATAAAATACCTGAGTTTTACACCTGAATTTGATGCAAGGATTGGACAAGCCTATTATTTATTGGTCAGTTTTAATGTGGCCTGGGTTATTGTTCGTTTACTGGATGCCATTGTAGAGGAGTACTTTCGGCCAATGGTTGAAAAATCGGAAAACGATTTGGATGACAGATTGCTTCCCATTATTTCGAAAGGCATTAAAATTTCGGTATGGATGATGGCCATCATCATAGGTTTAGATAATGCCGGTTATGATGTTACAACAATGATTGCCGGTTTGGGCTTGGGAGGTTTGGCCTTTGCTATGGCAGCGAAAGATACCATTGCTAATCTGTTTGGCGGCTTTACCATTATTACCGACAAACCATTTACAATTAGTGATCGCATACAAGTAAAAGGATACGATGGCAATGTTAAGGAAATTGGAATTAGAAGTACACGAATCAAGACTTTTGATGGCAGAATAGTTGTTGTACCCAATGCCACCATTGCCAACGATGTACTTGTGAATGTAAGTGCCGAACCCAGCAGAAGAATTTCACTGAGTCTGGGCCTGACCTACGATACTGACCACAATTCCATGGAAAAAGCCATGACAATACTGAAAGAAATTGTAGCTGAAAACGACAACCTTGAAGAGCATGTTATTCTTGGTTTTGATGCTTTCAACGATTTTTCCCTAAATATAAATTTCAAGTACTACATCATCAAAGGAAGGGATATATTGGGAACCCAAACACAGGTAAATCTACAAATTCTAAAACGCTTCAATGCCGAAGGGCTTGAGTTTGCTTTCCCAACGCAAACCATTTTTGCGAGTGTTGATAAATAAAACTGGTTTTTTTTAACTCACGGCACTCGAAGTATTTTAGGCACTTTAAACTTTTTACTCTACATCATCTTCATTTTCTCTCCCGATTCCAGTAATCTCATCATTTCTTTCATTCGACGGACTTTTGTTTTCGGTTTTTTGGCACTCATTATCCATTGGGTGTATTGCTTTTTATAAGAAGTGCTTAAAGTAGAAAATGCCGTAAATGCTTTGGGAAATGATTCTAACAGTGATAGAATTTCTTCTGAAAAGGCATAAGTTTTTTGCGCATCGGTTTCCTCATTCCATTTACCATTCTCTTTAGCGACCTCAACAGCCCGCATTCCGGCTTCGGCCATTTTTTTAGCCCGACCAATTTTTCAATTCTTTTTTTATTGGACAGTGACCAATTACTTTTTGGATTACGGGGAGTGAACTTTTGCATATAACGTTCATCGTCAATCCGTTTAATGGTACTGTCAATCCAGCCAAAACAAAGGGATTCTTCAACAGCTTCGTTGTAGGGAACACGGGCTTTCCCGGTATGTTTTTTATAGTAAATGAGCCAAATTTCTTTTTGAGTTGTATGGTTTTCCTGAAGCCATTTGCGCCATTCTTCTGGTGTTTTCAGATAGATTTGTTGAATGTCCATGAATGTTCAATTTACAAAAATGAAGGAATGCAAATTTATAATATTCTGACACGGATAAAAAACAGACGCAGATTTGCACAGAAAACGGCGATAAAAAAATCATAATAAATCAGCGATCATCAGCGTCCAAAAAAAAAGCAATTAATTTCTTCGTCAATCCTCCAACGTAATCCCCATTTTTTTCATCAGGAAAGTAGCATTCAGGTTTTGAGAAATACCGTCTTTTAATTTGTAATCGAAGACGAGTTCATTGTTTTCAATCTCCACTTCAAAGCGTTTATTTTTGATATTTTCGGGATAGGAATTGATAAGGTCGCCCAATGCCAGATCGTGGGTAGCAATCATGCCCGATGCACCGAGCCGGATAAATTGCTGGATGAGTCCCAACGAACCTTTTTGCTTGTCGGCAGAGTTGGTGCCACGTAATATTTCATCGAGGATGATAAATATCTGGTCACCATCTTCCAACAAATCAATCAGTGCTTTCAATCTTTTAAGTTCGGCAAAAAAGTAGGATTCACCATCTTGCAGTGAATCACTGGTTTTGATGCCCGTAAAAATATCCACCGGTTTGAAATCAAAACTTTTGGCCAGTACCGGCATTCCCGTCATGGCCATCACCAGGTTAATGCCAACCGTTCGTAAGTAAGTACTTTTCCCGGCCATATTTGCTCCCGTAACAATATTGAATTGACTCCAGCCAGTAACAGAAATTTCGTTTCCCACATTGTTCTTCGGTGCAATAAACGGATGCCTGACATCTGTTGCTTTAATTTCGAAATCAGTTGAAAAGGTTGGAAATACTGCATCGGGATGACTAAAAGCAAAACCTGAAAACGAATTGATTTCATCGAAAAGAAACAAGACAGAAAACCAGGATTTAACGTAGCGACTATTTGTCTTTTTCCAATTTTCAATTCGGATAATCTGTAAAATATCCCACAGAAAAAAGATATTTAGAAACAAGCCAACAATCATATTCAAGCGATAATCGAATGCTTTAGCAATTTTTGATAATTGATAAATACCTTTATGAGCCGAATGAGCGTCTCCACACAGCTTGTCTTTTTCTTCAGCTAGTAATTTAGATTCGAAACTTTCATTTTCAATAAAATGAAACAAACGGGCATATTTTTGAAACTGCTCTGCTTTTTTGCTCAGTAGATTGTGCTCTTTGTTGATGCCACTTATTTTCGTTCCAACAAGCGAGAGAGGTAAAATAAGAAACAAAAGAAAAGTTATAAAATTAAGAAAACCTAAGCCAATAAGCGTAACAATTGTAAATCCAATCAAAGGATTCAATACTAGCATCACTTTATAAAACAGCGTATTAAACGATTGGGGAGTACTGCTCATCCAATCAAAGATTTCTTCAACAGCGTTTTTATTTTCTTCGGAAAGCAGTCCGGTAGCCTGAAAATGTTGCCGCCATTTAGGTTTGTCTTTTAGCTCTGAAATGGCTTTCTGTCGTTGTAACAACAACTTCACATTTTTAATTGGATTTTGTAAAACGTTGGCAAGCGCTTCCCTGCCACCAATTATTGCACTTCTATCAATTAATTGAAACAGGGAACGTTTTCCAAAAACATCAAGGTTGAAAGTAAACGGATGTTCAGTATCAATGTATTCCCTGCC